>NC_022247.1:5207500-5507500 GCF_000463015.1 Variovorax paradoxus B4
TCTACGCCACCGACGCTTCGCGCGCGGCCGAACTGAGCCAGCGCCACGCCCAGATCGACGACGAACTGCTGGCGGCCCTGGAACGCCAGGAGGAGTTGTCCGCCGCGCGCTAGTTCATTGGTTCTACGCCGGACTGTCCCGCCGTCCCACGCCGGGGCAGCGCCGACTGGGCTATATATGCGGCTTCCAAGTTCCGGGAACGCCGCATGTCTTCCATCTACGCGCTCTTTGGCCGATCCATTGCGCTTCTCGCCCTCGTTCTGCAGGGCGCTTGCGCACAACTGCCTCAGCATGTCGACCGCCCGGTATCGACCGCACTCTCCTCACCCAACGGCACCGCGCTGGAGGCCTTGGTCCAGCAGCGGCGCAAAGCCGATGCGGCGCGGTTCGAATCAGGCTTCCTGCTGCTCGCGGGGCCTCCCGCCGCCTACGGCAGCCGGCTCGCGCTGATCGAGGGCGCCCAGAAAACGCTCGACCTGCAGTACTACGCCATCCATGCCGATGCCAGCACCGGCCGGCTGGTGCGGGGAATCCGGGCGGCGGCCGGGCGCGGCGTGCGCGTGCGGATCCTGCTCGACGACCTCCACAGCACCGGGCGCGATGCGCTGGTGCTGGGCCTGGCGTTCGTGCCCAACATCGAGATGCGCCTGTTCAACCCGCTCGCCGGCGCGCGCGGGTCTTCGTTCGCGCGCGCCCTCAATTCGATCGGCGATGCCTCGCGGATCCAGCAGCGGATGCACAACAAGCTCTTTCTCGCCGACAACGTGCTCGGCGTCACCGGCGGACGCAACCTGGGCGATGCCTATTTCGGCAATGCGCTGAAGGGCAACTTCATTGACTTGGACATCCTGGCGGCCGGGCCGATCGTGCAGGATCTGTCGCGCAGCTTCGACAGCTATTGGAACAACGAACGCGCCTATCCCGTCCAGTCGCTGGTCAAGCGCAGCGAGCTGGAGGCCATCCGCGAACGCGCGCAACAGGCCGACCGGGAGCTGGCCGACGAATCGGCCCGGGCGCAAAACTCACCACCGCCGGCAACGCCCGCAGGAGAACCCACGCTCGGCGCAGCCCCCACGCCAGCGCAGCTCGCCCGCGCCTGGGACGAGAAACCGCTGGACCTGCAAACCGCCCGATTCGTCTGGGCACCCGCAGTGATGCTCGCCGACCAACCCGGAAAGATCCCGGCCGACAAGGGCGTCGAGAAGACGAGGGCGCCGGGCCTGGTGGTGAGCCAGCCTGGGGACTCCGCCAGATCGTCGCGGCGCGCGGCGTCGCTCGAAGCCAGCTCCGACGTCGCCGCGGGCAGCGACACGGTCGTCGAAGGCCTGTTGCAGCTGATCGGACAGGCGCGCAGCGACCTGCTCATCATCTCGCCCTACTTCGTGCCCGGCCCGGACATGAAGCAAGCCTTTGCGGCGGCTCGCAGCCGGGGAGTGCGCATCCGGGTGCTGACCAACTCGCTGTCGTCGAACGACGCGCCGGTGGCGCATGTCGGCTACTCTCGCCATCGCGAGGATCTGCTCAAGATCGGCGTCGAGCTTTACGAGTTGCGCAGCGAGCAGGCCAGCGTCAGCAACGCCTTCGGCTCGTCGGGCAGCGACGGCAGCCTCGGCGAATCGCGCTCGATGCTGCACTCGAAGGTGCTGGTGATGGACGGCCAGTTGCTGGTGGTCGGCTCGATGAACCTCGACCTGCGCTCGCAGCTGCAGAACACCGAGATCGCCCTCCTCGTGCGAAGCGCCGAGCTCTCCCGCGCGGCATCCGCTCAGATCGAGCGCGGCATGCGCGAGGGCTCATGGCGCGTCGAGCTGAACGGCGGTTCGCTGGTCTGGCGAGCGCCCGAAGGCAGCGGGCTGAAGGACATGTCCACCGAGCCCGACGCCAGCCTGACCCTGCGCCTGCTGCTCAGGCTGTTCGGCCCGCTGGCACCGGACCAGTTGCTGTAGGGCGCGGCGTCAGTGCTTGTGCTGATGGGCCGGCGCGGCCGCTTCGGCGCCTGCCGGCGCACCCACCGGCAGGTTCAGGTCGAGCGAGGTCTTCTGGCCCTTGGCATCCTCGAACCGGAGCGTCATGGGCACGGCCGAGCCCTTGGCCAGCGCCTGCTTCAGGTCCATCATCATCACGTGGTAGCCGCCCGGCTTGAGCTCCACGGTCTGTCCGGCGGGCAGGTCGAGGCCTCCCGTCAGCTCGCGCATCTTCATGGTGTCGCCTTCCATCTTCATCTCGTGCACCTCGGCCACGCCGGCGGCCGGCGTCGAGATGCCGACCAGCCTGGCGCCGGTGGGCGCGGTGAGCTTCATGAAGGCCCCGGTGCCGCTCTGGCCCGGCACCGACTGGCGCACCCAGCCATCCCGCACGTCGACCGTGGCCACGCCCTGCGCCACCACATCGAGCTTGGCCGCAGGGGTCTTGAGCCCCGCGGTCGAGTTGCCCGACGCCGGCACTTCCGCCCAGTCGACGCTGCCCACGTCGCAGGTCTGCAGCACCTTGAACCACAGCGGTCCGGGCGTGCCGGGCACCTTGCCGCGCAGCACGAATTCGGCGCGCTCATTGGCGGGCAGCGCCGTTTGCGGGCTTTCGGCGGTCCAGCGCACTTCGCCGTCGCCGGCGTTCTTCTGCACGTCGAGCTTCCAGCCCTTGCGCGCCTGCGCGTCGCTCAGGAGGAAACCCTTGGGCAGGCGGACGGCCAGGCCGGTGGTGGCCTTGGCGCCTTCGCAGGCGTGGCCGACGCGGAAGGCCGCGTTGTAGTCGCTGCCGACGGTGGCGCCGCCCCGCGGCAGGGTGACATGGGCGAACGCGGCGGCCGTGCCCGCCAGCAGGGCGCATGCGGCGGCGGTCTTGAGGGTGGTGCGTGGATGGTTCATTGCTGGAACTCCTTGAAGAATGCAGGGTGAAAAGGATCAGAGGTCGAACTTGAGTTCGGCCACGTAGGTGCGTTGCGGATAGGGATGGAAGGCCCAGTACTTGTTGTTGTTCAGGTTGTCGATGCCCACGGCGGCGCTCCATTGCCGGTCGATCCGGTAGCGGATGCGCGCGTCGACCACGAAGAACTTCGAAAAGCCCATGTAGGTCGCGCCATTGCCGTCACTGTTGTCGAGCGTGCCGTATTGCCGCCCGCTGTAGCGTGCGCCGACGGTGTAGCTCCATCTCGCATCGGGCCGGTAGGTGGCGAGCAGCGTGGCGCGCACCTTCGGCACACGCGGCTGTTCGTGGCCGACGCTGGAGGGAAAACCGCCGTTGGCCGCGATCTTCGAGCGCGTCAGCGTGAGGCTGCCGCTCAGGTCCAGCCCTTTCACGCCCACATCGACCGCGTTCAGCGCCATCTCCAGCCCGCGGGTGCGGATGGCATCGACGTTCTGCACCGTGCTCACGAGATTGGTGAGGGCCTGGCTGTAGAGCGCGTCCCTGGTGTTCTCGAAGAAGAGCGTGGTGCGCAGCACGCCGTCGAGCCCCCAGCCTTTGAGGTCGTGCTCGGCGCTGAGTTCCGTGGTCCACGAGCGCTCCGGGCGCAGGTTCGGATTGGTGTTGACGATGCGATTGCCGTCGATCGAGCCCTGGTAGAGCTCGCTCACGGTCGGCATGCGCACCGCGCGGCCGGTCGACGCCCTGAACAGCCAGTCCGGCGTGGCCTGCCAGGCGAGGGCGGCCTTGGGGGAGTCGTAGCTGTTCCTGCGCGGCGCGAAGTCGAGCAGCTTCGTCGCATTGCCGAGCTGGCCGCCGTAGGCCTCCCATCGTTCGTGGCGCAGGCCGAGCGTGGTCTTCCAGTCCTTGGCGAAGCGCCAGGTGTCCTGCACGTAGAGCGACTGCAATCGCGTGTTGCCGTTGAAGGCGGAGAACGGCGTCACGGCCGGCCCGGCGATCCAGTCGAGCGTGTTGCCGACCTGGGTGCGCAGGCGCGCCGTGTCCTGCTGGAAGCCGAAGTCGACCACGTGCGCGCCCACGCCCTCGGCCGAACCGGTGGGCCGCCATGTTCCGGCGGCCTTGAAGGTGTGCCAGCCCGAGCCGCCCATGTCGGTGGTGCGACCCGGTCCGCCATTGAAGGCGCCGGGCAAGGGCGTGGTCGGCGTGCGCGAGGTGTCGCGCGCATGGTCGAACAGGCTTGCGGCGACCTCCCAGTCGAACACGCCTCCGGCATGGCTCTTCACCGAAAGGCCATGCATGTCGTGCGTGAGCGCGGTCTCGGTCGGTGCCAGGGCGGCGCTCGGCGCATCGAGGTTGTAGCTTCGCCCGCCGATGTTCACGCGCCCCGAATACACCGGCCGGCCGAAGGCATCGCGCAGGTAGGTGTCGACACTGCCGTGCGTGGTGTTGTTCCAGGCGCCGAGCGTGTAGGTGGCGCGCACCGTGGGCGAGAAGTCGTAGGCCACCTTGAGCTTGACCTGCTCCTGCGTGGTATCGTAGATCGTCGAGCCGCCCACCAGCCACCATGGCTGGTTCGACGGGTTCAGCCCAAGCACCGCGCCGGTCACGGGCGTGCCAGCGCTGCCGACCGTGCCCGCGCTCACCAGCCGGTTGCCGAACACCAGCGCCTGCCCCTTGCTGTGGGTGCGCGAGGCGCTGAGCCACCACGACCAACCACCGCTGCGGCTCCCCAGCGAGAGATCGAGTTGCTGGCCCGCAGGCGAGGAGTGGCTGTTGTACAGGCCGAAGTTCGAGGCGAAGCCGCTGAGCTTGACATGCGCTTCGAGCTTCGTGGGCATGCGCGTCACGTAGTCGACCACGGCGCCAGCCGAGTTGCCCGGGTAGGCGGCCGAGAACGGCCCGTACAGCACGTCGACGCGCTCGATTTCTTCGGGCGACACCATGCCCCAGCGCGGCGCATAGGTGGCGCCGTTGCCCAGCGGGTTCGACAGCATGATGCCGTCGGCGTACACCATCGAGCGCGCGCTGTTGCCCGTGCCCGAGGCGCGCGTGGCGAGCACCGCGTGGTTGAAATCGCCGATATAGCGCTTGCGCACCACCAGGCTGGGCAGGTACTTGAGCGCGTCTTCGCTGTCGGTTGCGTTGACGGTTTCAGCGATCTGCTCGTGCGTCGCGCCCTCGATGGTGGTCGGGATCTGGGTCGGCAGCGAGGTTGGCCGGCCGTCGCTGACAGTGACGGTGCTCAGGGTGCGCGCACTGCTGCCGCCGCCTCCGGACGGATCAGGCGCGCCCTGCGCCCACGCGGGCGCGCCAAGGGGGAATGCCATGGCGATCGCCACGGCGCGGGAATGCTTTTTCACTGGGAACCTGCTCCACGAACTTCAAGCCGGACAGGCCGCATGCACCCGTCGATCGAGCGCATGCAGCGACGGTTTTGACAGCTTCAGGAGAAGGCGGGAGGCCCGCGCGCCGGCAGCGGCGCGGCGGTGGCCGCGGCAAGGCGCGCGGCGGGAATGGACTGGACCACGCGGCCCAGCGGCAGGGGAAGGTCGAAAGCGGCAGCGGACGGCGACGGCGGCGGTGCGCCGGTCAGCGCGCACAGCGGGCAGTCCAGGTGCGAGGCGCCCATCTCCTGCACGCCGTCCCCGGTGTGGACCACCGCCTTGATCGAACCGGCGCTCGAGCACACCAGTTCGACGGCCTGCGGATGCACGATCGGCGAGGCCACCGCCACGCCGAGCGAGAGCGCAAACCACAGCAGCACCCACCGGCCGACGAGGCCGAGGAAGCGGGGGTGGTTTCGCAGCAGGTGCATGGCGCTGGCGATTATCGGCGCTGTTTGCTCTTTGGTGCCGGGGCGCGTCGTGCGGACTTGGCGGTGCCCGTGCTCCGGGTGCCGGAAGCCTTGGCGCCGCGATTGTTCCTGGCTCCTTGTGCGCCTCGGGCGGTCGCCTTCGGCGGCGGCGCCGTCGGCACCGCAACGGGCGGCTGCGCCACCAGCGGCACCGCGGCCACCTTGAAGCCGCGCGCCGCCAGCAGTGCCGGCAGACCCTGCGGGCCGACCATGTGCAGCGCGCCCACGGCGGCGAACACGCGCTGGCCGCTCGCGTGCATGCGCTCGATGCCGTCCGCCAGGCCGGGGTTGCGGTCGTCCAGCAGGCGCTTCATCAGCCGCTGCTCGGCGGGCGTGTTGAGGCAGTTGCACCACTCGGGGTAGCGGGCGAGCTTGTCCGCATCGCCACGCGCCCAGATATCGGCCAGCTCCTTCATCTGCGCGCGCAGCTGGCCCGATTCCAGCTCGTCCAGCGCCGCGTCGATCTGCTCCGCCTCTTCGGCCTCGGAGTCGCCGGTCAGCATCTTCAATTGCGCGGCGGCGCTTTCGAGGGCGAACACCGGCTTGCTGTTGTTCCGCGCGGAGACGGCCAGGGCCTCGTCGGCGCCGAACTCCGGGTACAGGCCGTCGGCGCGCGCCACCAGCCCCGCCAGCGACATGACCTGCAGGATGGGCTGCAGCCCCGCGGTGGTGCCGGGCGGCACGCAGGCGGCCTCGTTCTGGCGGGCCAGCCGCCGAGCGCGCTCGCCGCTGAGAAGCCGCGCCACCACGGCCGGATCCGCCTGCTGCGTCATGGGCTGCATCGCGACCGGGTCGCGCACGTCGAGCTCCAGCGCGAGCGCATCGCTTTGCTCCAGCGCCTTCTGCACGGTGGGCCCGGGCCGCACCCACTCGGCGCGCCCGAGATGAATGGTTCCATAGAGCCAGGCGGTCCGCCCGTCCCGGTCGGCGCGCCACAGCAGCCCGCGGTCGGCCGCATTCCACTGGCCGACTGCCGAGCCCGGCTTTCCGAGGCTGGCAATGGCGGACGGCGGGCAGGCGCCTTGCGCCGCCAGCGCGAGAACGCAACAGGCGCCGGCCAGCGCGAGGCGCGGCAGGCGCGAAAGCAAGGACGCACGCGTGCGCGTCTTCAAATGGGTGTCGCGCCTCGGCGCAACCAGGATCCGGAGTATCCGCAAGGCTTGCTCCACGATGAAAGAAAGTCCGGCATTCTCACAGCACCGCTGCCCATAATCCGGAACATGCAGAGCATCTTCCATCTTGCCTTTCACGTCCGCGATCTCGACGCGGCCCGCCGCTTCTATGGCAACGTCCTTGGCTGCGCCGAAGGCCGCAGCACGGACACATGGGTGGATTTCGACTTTTTCGGCCATCAGATCTCGCTGCACCTGGGCGAACCCTTCGCCACCACCCGCACCGGCCGCGTCGGCGACGCGATGGTGCCGATGCCGCACTTCGGCATCGTGCTCGCACTGCCTGACTGGCAAGCGCTTGCGAAGCGGCTGAAGGCCGCCGACATCGAGTTCGTGCTCGAGCCGCAGGTGCGCTTCGAAGGCCAGCCGGGCGAGCAGTGGACCATGTTCTTCTGCGACCCGTTCGGCAATCCGATCGAGGTCAAGGGCTTTCGTTCCCTGGCAGCGCTCTACGACAAATGAGCCCCCCGCCCCGAGCCGCCCCCAGCCGGCTCGCAGCCTCTGCGGGCCCCGGTGCAACTGCGCTCCGGATCGCGGCCGCCGCACTCTGGCTCTTTGCGGCGGGCGCCGCCCACGCGGTCCTCGATTGCGAGCTCGACGGCCACAAGGTCAACCCGTCCGACGGCAGCAGCACCGCGGGCAAGACGGGGCTGATGCGCTGCAAGGAGCGCGAAACCGGCGAGCTCCAGCGCGAGCAGCAGATTCAGAACGGCGTCTTCATGGGCCTGGCGCGCTTCTATGAAAAGGGCAAGCTGGCCAGGGAGCACACCCTCAACGCCAAGGGCAACATCCACGGCCTCGCCCGCGAGTTCGCAGCCAACGGGCAGGTCGTGCGCGAGGCGGTCTACGACGACGGACAGGAGCACGGCCTGGTGCGCAGCTTCTACCCGAGCGGCCAGCTGCGCCGCGCCACCTTCTATCCGGCGGTCGGAACCGACCGCGCCTTCGTCGAGTTCACGGAGCGCGGGCAGATGTCGGCACTGCGCTGCGCCGAAGCACCCATGCTGGCACCGGCAGCCGACGACGCCCGGCTGTGCGGATTCGCCGGCGGGCCGTCGCAGGTCGAGCTGTTCGATGCGGGTGGCATCCTGCGCTCGCGGGTTTCGTACCTGGCGGGCAAGCGGGTGCGCTCGCAGAACTTCTACGACAACGGCAAGCCTTCCGTGCAGGACGAGATCGTCGGCCGCCAGCGCACCGAGCGCCAGTTTTCATCCGAAGGCGTGAAGCGCCGCGAAACGGTGTGGCTGCTGCTCGAACGCAGCGCCGTGCGGCAACGCGAGCAGGAGTTCTCCGAAAAGGGAACGCTGATCCGTGACCAGCGATGGAATCCGGCGGGCGAACCGATCGGCGACGACAGCTACCACCTCAATGGCCGGCCTCGCAGCAAGTCCGTCTACCGGGGAGCCGGCGATGCGCGCACGGTCGAGATCACGGAGTTCTACGACAGCGGCCAGCGCGCCGCGCACGGCCGCTACCTCGTGGCGGGCCGCGGGCGCCAGGTGCCGGTGGGCACGCACCGGCGCTTCAGCGAAAAGGGCATCCTGCTGGCTGAATCGAGCTTCGATGCCAAGGGCCGCGTGACGCGCGAGCGCAGCTGGGACGAGGACGGCGAACTGCAGCACGACGAGCACGTCCTCGAAGACGGCTCGCGCAAGGCCTACACGCAGTAGAGGGAGCCCGCCGCCCGGGCAGCTGGACTCAGTCCAGCTTGATGCCGGCCTGCTTGATGATCGGGCCCCAGCGCTTCGACTCGGCGCGCGACAGCGCCGCGAACTGCGCCGGCGTGCCCGGCATCGCTTCCATGCCGAAATCGTCGAAACGCTTCTGCACGGCCGGCGTGCCGAACGCGCGGTTCAGGTCGCCGTTGAGCTTGGCAACCACCGCGGGCGGCAATCCGGCCGGGCCGAGAATGCCCTGGAACGCGAACACCTCGGTGTTGGGTACGCCCACTTCGGCCAGCGTCGGCACATTGGGCAGCGCCTTGCTGCGCGCGCCCGAGCCGATGGCCAGCACGCGCACCTTGTTGCCCTGCATGATCGGCAGGCCCGACGCCAGGTCGAGGAACATGCACGGCACCTGGCCGCCCATGACGTCGGCCATGGCGGGCGCCGCGCCGCGGTAGGGAATGTGGGTGATGAAGGTGCCGGTACGCGCCTTGAACATTTCCATGGCCAGGTGGTGCGGCGACCCATTGCCCGGCGAGGCGTAGTTGACCTTGCCCGGATTGGCCTTCACGTAGGCCAGGAACTCCTTGAAATTCTTGGCCGGGAAATCGGGGTGCACCACCAGCGCGAGCGGGAACTTGCCGATGGCGCCGATGTAGGTGAAGTCCTTTTCCGGATTGAACGGCAACTTGCCGAACAGGTGCTCGTTGAAGGCCAGCACGGCGTTGTCCGCCGAGAGAATGGTGTAGCCGTCGGGCTTGCTCTTGGCGACGAGGTCGGCGCCGATGTTGGTCGAGGCGCCAGGGCGGTTGTCGACCACGATCTGCTGGCCCAGGGTCTGGCGCATGGCTTCGGCCAGCACGCGTGCGATCACGTCGGTGCCGCCGCCGGCCGGATAGGGCACCACCCACTTGATGAGTTGTGCGGGATAGTCCTGTGCGCGGGCAAAGGGCGCGGCGGCCACGGCGGCACCGGAGGCGAGCGTGGCGAGAAGGGTGCGGCGATCCATGGATCAGTCTCCTGTTTGTAGCGATTCGATTGCGGACAGCGATGGTACGGGCAGCGCGCACAGTGCGTCGGCCAGCGCGGCGCGGCAGCGCGCCTCGTCGCCGACCTGCTCGAACAGCAGCAGCGCAAGGCGGGCGAGAAACAGCGATTCGCGCTCGGCGCCCGCCTCGGTAATGGCGCGCGCGCACTCTGCGTAGAGCCGGTCGCGCGCGCCGGATGGAAGCGATGTGGTCATGCGGAGATCTCCGTGGAAGCAGCGCGAGCCAGGGCGCCCGCCAGCGCGCCGCGGGGCATGCGCTGCCAGCGCGCGGCCACATGGCCGTCGGGGCGCAGCAGGTAGACGGCACCGCCGCGCGCGCCCAACGCCTCGAACACGGCAGGGCCGGCCTGCGCGTCGGCAGCTTCGATGCCCGGACTTGCAATGGTGCGAACCGCGAACGGCAGCGCGCCGCGAAGCGCCTCTGCCACCTCGTCCTCCGGCAACGGCACGGCATCGGCGCCCGGCTGCAGCACCAGCAGCGTGAAGACCGGGCCGATCCAGTCGGTCAGGTGGCCTTGCTCGAGCTGCTGCTCGGCCATGACCTCGCCGGGCAATGGCCCCGCAGGCAGCGCATCGCCTTCGCTCGACAGCGCCGAATCCGCGTAGCGCACGGCCTGCGTCTGGCGCGGGTTGATCAGCTGCGCGATGCCGCGGTGCACTTGCGACAGCGAGAGCGCAGCCTCGCGCAGCAGATCGAAGCCACGCGACGGCGGCGACATGAACTCGGTGCTGCGCATGGCGTTCTCGGCGTTGACGTGAAAGGCCGCGATGCGCTCCTGCGAATACGAATCGAGCAGCGACGCATCCGAAAGCCCGCGCGCCACGAAGGCCAGCTTCCAGGCCAGGTTGTCCGCATCGTCGAAACCCGAATTGAGGCCGCGCACGCCGAAGATCGGCATCGCATGCGCCGCATTGCCCGCGAACAGCACGCGGCCATGCCGGTAGCTGTCGAGCGTCATCGCCCCCGCGCGGTAGACCGAGGTCCAGACCGTCTTCCACGGCAGGTGGCCTTCGCCGATCGCGTCCAGGTGGCGCTGCACGAATTCGGCCACGGCCGCCGGCTTCAGCGCTTCCTCGGTGCTCTGGCCCGCGCGCAGCTGGTAGTCGATGCGCCAGATGTCGTCGGGCTGGCGGTGCATCAGCACGGTCGAACCCGGGTTCCACGGCGGGTCGAACCACGCGCGGCGCTCGGTCGGGTGCTTGCTGTGCAGCTCGATGTCGATGATCACGTAGCGGCCTTCGTAGCCCGTGCCCTCGAGCGCGAGCCCCAGCGCCTTGCGCACGAAGCTCTGGCCGCCGTCGCAGGCGGCGAGCCATCGGCCGCGCAGCCGGTAGGCGCCCTCGGGGTTGCGCACGTCCAGCGTCACGCCCTCTTCGTCCTGCGCGAGGCCGGTGAGTTCGGTGGCCCAGCGGATGTCGATGCGCCCCGGCGCCGCCTCGTTGCGGCGGAGGATTTCCTCGAGCAGGTATTGCTCGATGTAGTACTGCTCGAGGTTGATCATCGGCGGCAGCTTCTGCCGCTCGTCGTGCGGCATCTCGAAGCGGAACACCTCGGCCGTCTTGTAGAAGCTGCGCCCGCCGGTCCACGGCAGGCCCTTGGCCATGAAGGCCGGCAGCACATTCAGCCGCTCCATGATCTCCAGGCTGCGGCGCGAGATGCAGGCCGCGCGGCTGCCCACGCACACCGTGTCGTCGGCTTCGAGGATCACGCAGCGCACGCCCTGGTTTGCGAGCCCCAGCGCGAGCGCCATGCCGACGGGCCCGCCGCCCGCGATCACCACGGGATGGCGGCCGGGCTCCATGCCGTCGTGCGCGAGCGCGGGCGTGCGTGCCTGGTAGCGCGTGTAGTGAAAGGCGCCGACGGAGGGCGGCAGCTCGGTGGCGCTGGCCGGTGGCGGCACGGGGCCGCTGGCGGCATCGGCGGCCCGTGTGCCGGGCGGCGGCGCGGCGGCCGCAACGGAGGGGTTCGTCATGCAGCGGGATTGTCCCGATGTGCGGTGCCGGCCATTGTCATAACTTCGTACGAAGTAATTACCCTGCCCTTCTACTTCCCTCATGAGACGCTGGCGCATTCAGCCCGCTGCGGACACCGCGCTGTCCGCAGCCCTCGTCGGCGACGTGCTCGCAGGCATCGGCACGCCGCACCTGGCGGCCAGTTGCCTCGCGGCCATGCACCGCGTGATGCCCGTGACCTTCTGCACCGTGTTCGCGGTCGACGCCACCGGCCGCATCGAGGCGGTGTCGGCCGCCAGCAGCTACGGCACCACGGCCGAACGCACGGCCGAGCGCTATGTGGCGCAGCGCTTCGACCTGCTCGATCCCAACATGACCTGGCTGGCGGCGCGCAAGCTGCCCCGGCGCGCGCAGCTCTGGCTGGGACACCAGCGCGCCGACGAGGTGGCCGACCCCGCCTATCGGGCGGCCTGCTACGGCGACGTGGGCATCCGCGAACGGGCGTCGGTGCTGCTCCTGACGCCCGCCGGCCAGCGCGTGGCGGTGAGCTTCTACCGAAGCCTGGCGCAGCCCGAATTCGACGCCGGCGACTTCGCGGCCATCGAGCGCCACGCCACGCTGCTGGCCGACGCCACCCTGGCCCACGGCCGCAGCGCCATGGCCGCCCGGGAAGCGGTGGCGCCCACCCTCGCCTCGCGCCTTCTGACCTTGAGCCTGCGCGAGCGCGAAGTCATCGGCCAGCTGATGGCCGGCCGCACGGCCAAGGAAGCGGCGCGCGAAATCGGCATCGAACTGACGACGGTGCGCACCCACCAGTACCGGGCGTTCCGGCGGCTGGGCATACGCAGCCAGAAGGAGCTGCTGCGCGCCGCGCCGCGTTAGTTAGTCTTCGGCGCCGTTGTCGTCGTCCTGCGGGTTCACCAGCGACACCGGCGCCACCTTCGGCCGCCCTGCCGCCGACACGATCTCCTGGTCGATCGCGCCGAACAGCGAGCGACCGTCCAGCCCCTTCATCTCGATGCGGATGGTGTCGCCGAACTTCATGAATTCGGTCACCGGCTCGCCGCCCTGGATGGTCTCGATGCAGCGCTTCTCGGCAATGCACGAATAGCCCTTGGGCCAGTCCATCTGGCCGTTCCTTTCCACGCCCTGGTTGCTCACGGTGCCGCTGCCGACGATGCTGCCGGCGCGCACGTTGCGCGTCTTGGCGATGTGGGCGATGAGCTGGCCGAAGTGAAAGGTCATCTCGGGCCCGGCGTCGCACATGCCGACCTTGCGGCCGTTCCAGCTGCTTTGCAGCGTGAGGTGCACGCGGCCGTCCTGCCAGGCTTCGCCGATCTCGTCGAGCGTCACGGCCACGGGGCTGAAGGCGGTGGCCGGCTTGCTCTGGAAGAAGCCGAAGCCCTTGGCCAGCTCGGCCGGGATCAGGTTGCGCAGGCTCACGTCGTTGGCCAGCATCACCAGGCGGATGCCGTCGAGCGCCTGGTCGGGCGTGGCGCCCATCCTCACGTCGCCGGTGATCACCGCGATCTCGGCTTCGAAGTCGATGCCCATGGCTTCGCTGGGCACGACCACGTCGTCGACCGGGCCGAGGAAGTCGTCGCTGCCGCCCTGGTACATCAGCGGGTCGGTGTAGAAGCTCTCGGGCACCTCGGCATTGCGCGCCTTGCGCACCAGCTCGACGTGGTTCAGGTAGGCCGAGCCGTCGGCCCACTGGTAGGCGCGCGGCAGCGGCGCCATGCACTGGGCAGGGTCGAAGGGGAAGGAATGGCGCGCGCGGCCGGTGTTGACGGCGTCGTACAGGTCCTGCAGCTGCGGGCTCATGAAGCCCCAGTCGTCCAGCACCTGCTGCAGCCGGCTGGCGATGCCGGTGGCGTAATGGGCGAGCGTGAGGTCGCGCGAGACGACGACGAGCTGGCCGTCGCGCGAGCCGTCCTTCAGGGTGGCGAGTTTCATGATGGCAAATGCGTGATGAAGGACACGGCGCGAACACGAGAGCCGGCGCCGCGCCCACTAAACTGGTTGAACGGGCGGCAGTGTACCGAGGTGCTCCTTGTGAACCTCGGCGCTGGTGCTCACTCCACCACCTCATGCCGACGCTCGTCGCCTCCCAGTTGCCGTCCTCTGCCGTCCCGCCAGGGCGCCCGTCGTGGCGCGCGCTGGCCGGGCTGACGCTGGCGGTGGCGCTGGTCCACGTGCTGCTGCTGGGGCTCGCGCCCACGGCCATCGGGCCCGACCCATCGCCGCTCGCGAACAAGTTCATCACCCGCACCATCGTGATCGCGCCGCCGGCCGCGGAAAAGCCGGCCGCGCCTGCCGCCGCGCCGCCCGTTGCCGAGGCCAAGCCGCCGCCGCCCGCAAAACCGCGCCGGCCGCGCGAGCCGTCCAGGCCCAAGCCGGTGGCGCCACCCGAGCCGGTGCCACAACCCCAGGTTTCGGAGCAGCCGGCAACGGAAACGCCTGACCTCACAGCGCAGAATGCTATTGATTCAGGAGCACCCGCTCCCGAGCAGGCGGCCAGCGCCCCGGCAGGCGCTGTGCTGGGCGGGGCGGGCAGCACGGCCAACACCGGCGTCGGAAACGGGGCGCCCGGCGAGGCCGCGGGCGCCGCCAGCGCCACGGCGGGCAACGTCGTCGGACCCGAAGCGCTGCGCATCCCCGGTTCGGTCAAGCTCGCCTTCGCGGTCACGGGCCAGCAGGGCGCCTCGCCGATGCAGGGCGTTTTCGGCGACCTGGTCTGGCTGCAGGACGGCAGCAGCTACGACGCCCGGCTGTCGCTGAAATTCCTGTTCCGGACCATCCGCAGCCAGCACAGCACCGGCCGGATCGGCTCCACCGGCATCGAGCCGGCGCGCTTTTCGGAAAGCCGCAAGGGCGAGGTCGCCTCGCACTTCCTGCGCGACCAGGGGCAGATCATGTTCAGCAACAACGCGCCCAGCGTTCCCCTGCTGCCCGGCGCGCAGGACCGGCTCAGCGTGGTGATGCAGCTCGGCGGCATGCTGGCGGGCGACCCGGGCCGCTATCCGGCGGGCAGCCGCATTTCCATCCAGACGGCAGGGCCGCGCGATGCGGGCGTCTGGGTGTTCAACATCGAAGGCGAGGAGCAGATGAGCGTGCCGGCGGGCGATTACGCGGTGCGCAAGCTCACGCGCAGCCCGCGGCGCGAGTTCGACGACAAGATCGAAATCTGGCTCGCGCCGGCGCTGGGGTACCTACCGGTACGGATGAAACAGACACAGCCCAACGGCGATTTCGCCGACATGCAGCTGCGCGAATCCCTTCCCGCGGGGCCGTCCAGCTGATAGTACAAAACAAGTAAAGAAACACCGTTGTGACCGCAATGCGACAACCCTTCTTGAAACTGGCGCGTTGATTGCTATCTAACCTCCATGAACGCCATCGACATCCTCACAGGCCCCGCAATGAACATGCTCTATGACTCGGAGTCCTTCGTCGTCGTGCACGTGCAGCCGAACGAAAGCGACGCCCCGGCCCAACCCAACGTCCCGGTGCTGGAACGCCACGGCTTCGAGATCGTCGACAAGCGCTCGGGCAAGGAGGTCTACCTCGACGGTTCCTGGGCCGAACTGTTCCAGCAGCAGATTGCCGCCTGGCAGCTCAACACGCCCACGCAGGAAGAGGTCGAGGACACGCTCGAGGGCTATGCCGAGCTGGCCCACACGCCGGTGCTGGTGCACTGAGCCCCGGCTCGCCCACCCGAATCAAGAAAAGCGCCCGACAGGCGCTTTTTTTGCGTCCTTTCAGCGCCCGCCGCTCATTTCCGTTCGTAAATCCATCGGTACATCGGCCCGACGAGCAGCAGCACCGCCACCAGCCGGCACACCTGGAACGCCGTCACCACCGGCACCCCCAGCTGCAGCACCTTGGCGGTGATCGACATCTCGGCAATGCCGCCCGGCGAGGTGCCCAGGATCATCGTGGCGGGATGCAGCCCCGTCGCCCAGGCCAGCAGCCAGGCGGCGCCCGCGCACAGCACCAGCATGCCGACAGTGCCCAGCGCCACCGTCCCCAGCCAGCGCGGCGCCGTGTGCAGGAATTCGCGGCTGAAACGAACGCCCAGGCTCACCGCAATCACGAGCTGCGCGGTATTCGACATCCAGGCGGGCACGGCCGAAAGCGACTGGCCCGCAACGGTGAAAGCCATCGCCACCACCAGCGGCCCCATGAACCAGGGGTTGGTGCGGCCCAGCGCCTGCATCGCAAGCCCGCCGGCACCGGTGGCCAGCGCGAGCAGCAGGAGCCCGCCCGCATTCACTTCGCGCACCGCGGACGGATTGACGTCGAGCCCGTGCAGGCCGCTCCACTGCATCGCGAACGGAATGGCGATGGTCACCACCACCAGGCGCAGGCTGTGCGCCGCGGCGACCAGATCGGTGCGCGCGCCGGCCGATTCGGACAGCAGCGTCATCTCGGAGGCGCCGCCGATGGCGCCTGCGAAGTAAGTCGTGGCTCTCATGGATCTGGCCGGCACATGCGGCATCCGCTGGGCGTGCAGCCCGTGCAGCCAGCGCCCGAATCCCCAGCCGAGCAGCAATGCCCAGGCAATGGCAAGCGCAATGGCCCACCAGACGCCGGCCACCAGCGCCACCACCTGCGGCGTGAAATAAAGGCCCAGCACCGTGCCGATGGTCCACTGCCCGGCATTGCGCAGCGGCGTGAAGCTGGCCGTGGGCGCGCCGGCAATCGATGCCAGCGATACCGCCAGCAGCGGGCCGATCATCCACGGCAGGGGCGTATGCAGGGCGAGGCAGATTTCCGCCGCGGCGAGTGCAAGCAACAGCGTGGCCAGCACGCGAACCAGAAAGCGGAAAGACACGACAGGAAGAAGCGGAATTGGATGGCGCTGCGTGCGAGCGCCAACGCATAGTATGGCGCGATGCGATGCCACCCCTTTCCCGCACGGGCTTCCCGATTCCTGCTGCCCCTGTTCGCGGCCATTGCCTGTGCGGGTTGCACCGCTTTCCTCGACGGCCCCAACGCACCCGTGGCGCGCCGCGCGGCGGCGCTGCTGCCGGTGGATGCGCTGATCCTGGGCGAGCAGCACGACGCCCCGGAGCACCATGCGATCGAGCGCGAAACCGTCGAGGCGCTGGCCAGCCGGGGCAAGTTGGCCGCGCTGCTGCTCGAAATGGCCGAGGAAGGCCACAGCACCGCCCGCCTCGACGCCACGGCCACCGATGCGCAGGTGCGCGACGCGCTCGCCTGGAACGAGAAAGCCTGGCCCTGGCAGAGCTATGGCCCGGCCGTGATGGCGGCGGTGCGCGCCGGCGTTCCCGCCATCGGCGCCAACCTGCCGCGCGCGCGGATGAAGAACGCCATGACCGACGTTTCGCTCGACGTGCAGCTCAACGGCGAGGCCTACACCGCACAGCAGGACGCCGTGCGGGAAGGCCACTGCAAGCTGCTGCCCGAGCCCCAGATCGTGCCGATGACACGCATCCAGGTGGGGCGCGACCGCGCCATGGCGCAGGCCATCGTCAAGGCCCGCCAGCCGGGCAAGACGGTGCTGCTGATCAGCGGCGCGGGCCATGCCACCAAGGTGCTGGGCGTGCCGCAGCACCTGCCGACCGATGTGTCGGTCAAGGCCGTGCGGCTGCAGGCCGGCGAATCGCCGGACGAGGAACAGGACAAGGGGGCCTACGACGCCGTGTGGCGCACGCCCCCGCTGCCGCCAACGGACTACTGCGCAGGAATCCGCGTTCGATAGCCTCCGCGCTGCGCGCTGCGGTCTTCGCCTTGGGAGCGGCCCGGCGGCTCAGGCAAACTTCCTGATCGAGTCCGCCAGCGTGTTGACCAGCGTGTCGATGTGCTGCTTCTCCACGATGTACGGCGGCGCAATCACCAGCACGTCGCCGGCGGGCCGCACCAGCGCGCCCTTGTGGAAGCAGTCCAGGAAGATGTCGTAGGCGCGCTTGCCCGGTGCGCCCGCGATGGGCGCGAGCTCCACCGCGGCGGCCAGGCCGAGGCTGCGGATGCTGATCACGTTCGGCAGGCCCTTGAAGGCGCTGTGGAACGCATCGCCCAGCACCTTGCCCATTTCGCCGGCACGGGCGAACAGGTCTTCCTGCTTGAACAGGTCGAGCGTGGCAATGGCGGCGGCGCAGGCCACCGGATGGCCCGAGTAGGTGTAGCCATGGAAGAACTCGACCACATGCTCGGGCGCGTCGGTCTTCATCATCGCGTCGTAGAGCTTGTCGCGGCAGATCACGCCGCCCAGCGGAATCACGCCGTTGGTCACGCACTTGGCGAAATTCAGCATGTCGGGCACCACGCCGTAATAGTCCGACGCGAAGTTGGTGCCCATGCGGCCGAAGCCGGTGATGACCTCGTCGAAGATCAGCAGGATGCCGTGCTTGTCGCAGATCTCGCGCAGGCGCTTCAGGTAGCCCTTGGGCGGCAGGTACCAGCCGGCCGAACCGGCCACCGGCTCCACGATGATCGCGGCGATGTTGCTCGGGTCGTGCAGCGGCAGGATGCGGGTCTCGAGCTCGACCAGCGGGTCTTCGGCCCACACCGGCTCCTCGTTGTGGATGTAGGCATGGTTGACCGGGTCATGGATGAAGCGCATGTGGTCCACGCGCGGCAGGAAGGCCGAGCCGAACACCTTGCGGTTGCCCGGAATGCCGCCCACCGACATGCCGCCGAAGCCCACGCCGTGGTAGCCCTTCTCGCGGCCGATGAACACGTTGCGATGGCCCTCGCCGCGCGCGCGGTGATAGGCCAGCGCCACCTTCATCGAGGTGTCGGCCGCCTCGGAGCCCGAATTGCAGAACAGCACCTTGTTGAGGTCGCCGGGCGCCAGCGCGGCGATCATCTCGGCCGCCTTGAAGGCCTTGTCGTTGCTGACCTGGAACGCGGTGGCGTAGTCGAGCGTGTCGAGCTGCTTCTTGATGGCCTCGTTGATGGGCTTGCGGTTGTGGCCCGCGCCCACGCACCACAGCGACGAGATGCCGTCGATCACCTTCTTGCCGTCGTGCGTGGTGAATTCCATGCCGTCGGCGGCCACGAAAACGCGAGGGTCTTTCTGGAAGTGGCGGTTGGGAGTGAAAGGCAGCCACTGGTTGCCCATGTTGAAGTCCTGATAAGCCATCGATTGCTCCTGCTTAACGCGCACCAAAAAACGGCATTCTGGCACCCCTGCGACAATCGTGCCCCTCATGACGACCACTACGCCCGCTTACATCCTGAACCTCTCCTGCCCCGACCGGACGGGCATCGTGCATGCCGTTTCGGGCTTTTTGCTCGAACGCGGCGGCAACATCGAGGAAGCCGCCCAGTACAACGACCACGACACGGGCCTGTTCTTCATGCGCGTGCGCTTCGCCTGCAGCGACCACACCGAGGCGGCCCTGCGCGAACAGCTCGCCACCTTCGGCGCCGGTTTCGGCATGAACCTGCAGCTGCATGCCGCGGCAGAGCCCATGAAGACCGTGATCCTGGTCAGCAAGGAAGGCCACTGCCTCAACGACCTGCTGTT
Organism: Variovorax paradoxus B4; assembly: GCF_000463015.1. Taxonomy (NCBI): domain Bacteria; kingdom Pseudomonadati; phylum Pseudomonadota; class Betaproteobacteria; order Burkholderiales; family Comamonadaceae; genus Variovorax; species Variovorax paradoxus. The sequence goes on from NC_022247.1 coordinate 5,226,552, forward strand.
CCGCTGGAAGAGCGGCCTGCTCGCCATCGACGTGCGCGCCATCATCTCGAACCACCGTGACTTCTACCAGCTGGCCGCCAGCTACAACGTGCCCTTCCATCACATTCCCGTGACGGCCGCCACCAAGGCGCAGGGCGAAGCCAGGCAGCTGGAAATCATCGAGGCCGAGGGCGCCGAGCTCGTGGTGCTCGCGCGCTACATGCAGATCCTGAGCAACGACCTGTGCAAGAGCCTGGCCGGCCGGGCCATCAACATCCATCACTCGTTCCTGCCCAGCTTCAAGGGCGCCAAGCCCTACTACCAGGCGCACGACCGCGGCGTGAAGCTCATTGGCGCCACCGCCCACTACGTGACGGCCGACCTCGACGAAGGCCCGATCATCGAGCAGGACGTGGCGCGCGCCGACCACACCGACACGGTCGAAGACCTCACGGCCCGCGGCCGCGACACCGAGAGCCAGGTGCTGGCCCGGGCCGTGAAGTGGCACAGCGAGCACCGGGTGCTGTTGAACGGGCACCGCACGGTCGTATTCCGGTAGCGCGGGAGCCCGTTCAGGATTACCGCAGGTCAGTTCCGGTTCGGATTGTTCGGACGGCGGTCGTAGCGGTTCGGCACGCCGTCGCCGTCACGGTCCCATTCGCCACGGCGGTATTCCCAGCGGCCGTCGCGTTCGCGCCATTCCGGCGGACGGTAGGCATAGCCCGGACGGGCGCGCACATACATGCCCCTGATCCATACATGGTGTCCACCCCGCCATTCATAGTGCCCCGGGGCCCACACATAGCCGCGGCGCGGAGGCGGAATGCGCTCGTGGCGTGGCGGCGGCGGCGGCACCTCGACAAACACGCCGGGCTGCGCCTGGGCGGCGGTCGGCACCATCAGTACGCCCCCCACCGAGAACAGCGAAGCGGCGGCGACGGAAAGGGTGATTGCGAGTTTTTTCATGGGTGTCCCCTCATGAGTGGTTGGAGCCTTCATGCTGACGAGGCCGTGTGAAGCGCCTGTAAGCACTCGACGGGACATTGTGTAGAGGTGTATCGCCAACGCAGTGCCTTTGTTGGCACTCACTCCTGCGGCTACTCCTGCAATTCGCGGAGGTCGACAGCCGCGGCCATGGCAGCATGGCCCGCCTTGTTGGGATGCAGGTGGTCGCCGTTGTCGTAGAGGGGATTGAACGTCGTCGGATCGGCGGGGTTGCGCAGCACGGCGTCGAAATCGATCACGCCGTCCACGTCCTGGCGGCTGCGGATCCAGCGGTTGACCTCGCCGCGCATGGCCTCGGTCGCCTCCGTCCAGTAGGGCGTGTTCCTGAACGGCGGCACGGTGCCGATCAGCACCTTCACGCCCTTGGCGCGGGCCTGCTTGACCAATTGCTGCAGGCCATCGGTGATGCGCTCTGCCGTCACGACCTCATGCTCCGGCGTCGGCCGCCCCGGCAGGACGAACACGCTGCGGCCGATGTCGTTGGTGCCCAGCAGCACCATCACGTGCGTCACGCCGCTCTGCCCGAGCGCATCGCGCGCAAAGCGCGAGAGGCCGTTGGGGCCGATGCCGTCGGCCAGCAAGCGGTTGCCGCCAATGCCCATGTTCAGCACCGAGACCGCCTGCGCCGCCGAAGGGCTGTTGCGCAGGCGCGTGGCGAGCAGCTCGGGATACGACCCGTCGCCCGCCTCGCCGCCGCCCGCGGTGATCGAGTCGCCGAAGGCCGCCACCGTGCGCACGGGCTGCGTGGTCATCACGTCGAAGCCGGTCACGATGTGATTCAACGGCAGGGGCGCGGCGTCGTTCAGCCGGGGCGTTGCAACGGCATTGCCCCCAGCCACCCAGCTGGTGTCGGGCGACTGCAGGTGAACGGTCGCAAAGGGCACGGCGCGATCGAAGAAGGCGCTCACCGCCACCGCCTGTCCGGCCTCGACTTTCAGGCCGACACCGTCGCTCCAGGCTTCGGCGCCCGGCGCGATGACCACGCTGCCGCGCCCGCCGAAACGCAGCGTGCGCAGCGTGGCCGGCGAAACCGCACCGGCACCGGTACTGCGCGCCACGCTCGCCGCGGCAATGTGCAACGGCGCCTTGCCGAACCGGTTGGAGAAACGGATGCGAACGCGATCGCCCCCCAGCGCAGGCTCGAACTGCTGCCGCAGCGTCTGTCCGCGGAACGCGTCACCGCCGGGCCTGGGTGCCGCAGCCTTGAGAAGGGGATTCGCGCTCAGCTCGCGGAAATCCACCGGGGCAACAGCCCAGCTGGCGACCCAGTGCGCCTCGGCGGGCTGCCTCGGATGCGTATCGGGTTGAACAGCCTGCACGGCCACTGCTACGGCGAACAGCAGGCAACCGGCCGCGGCCATCCAATGCCGCAGCGCACCTTGGCGAAGAGCAGAAAGCCAATGCGAATCCAGTCTCATGCGCGCAAAGCGACCCAGTTTACGGAGCCCCCTTGCCACTGCATGTGACGAGGTCTAGTGCATGGTTACCAAGTGTCTACATAGGGCAAGGTCGCCTGCGTGGAACGCCCCGCGGATGCGAGTCCGCGCACCAGCCAGGTGCGGGTTTCGGCGGGATCGATCACCGCATCGATCTCGAGCGTCTGCGCCATGTGGATCGCCTCGCCGTTGGCGTATTGCTGCGCCACCAGCGTCTTGAACAGCGCGTCGCGCTCGGCGCCTTCGGGCACCGCGGCCAGCTCCTTGCGGTAGCCCAGGCGCACCGCGCCCTCGAGCCCCATGGCGCCGAATTCGCCGGTCGGCCAGGCCACCGTGAACACCGGCGCATCGAAGCCGCCGGCCGTCATGGCCTGCGCGCCCAGGCCGTAGCCCTTGCGCAGCACCACGGCAAAGAAGGACACGCGCAAATGCGAGGCCACCATGAACATGCGGCAGACATGGCGGACCTGCGCCTGTGCCTCGATCTCCGGGCCGACCATGAAGCCGGGCGTGTCGCACAGCGAGACGATCGGCAGCCCGTGCGCGTTGCACAGCTGCATGAAGCGCGCGGACTTGTCGGCTGCTTCCACGTCGATGGCACCGCCAAGGTGATGCGGGTTGTTGGCCATCAACCCCACCGGCCTGCCCTCGATGCGTGCCAGCGCGGTGACGATGCCCGCGCCGAAGCCGGCGCGCAGTTCGAGCAGCGAGCCGGTGTCGGCCACGCCGCGCATCGCGGCGCGCACGTCGTACACGCGCAGCCGGTTCTCGGGCACCACGTGGCGCAGCGCGCGCGGGTCAGCGCATTGCCAGTCGGAAACCGCTCCCTGGAAATAAGAAAGGTATTGCTTCGCGGCAGCCACCGCCGCGGCCTCGCCCTCCACGAGGATGTCGATCACGCCGTTGCGCGACTGCACGCTGCTCGGCCCGATCTGCTCGGGCGCGAAGCTGCCGAGCCCGCCGCCCTCGATCATGGCGGGGCCGCTCATGCCGATGTTGCTGCCGCGCGTGGCAATGATCACGTCGGCACAGCCCAGCAGCGCGGCGTTGCCCGCGAAGCAGCGGCCATGCACGATGCCCACCACCGGCACCTTGCCCGAGAGTGCCGCGAACTGGCTGAAGGTGTGGTTGTTGAGGCCCGCGACGATGGGCATGTCGGTATCGCCCGGCCGCCCGCCGCCGCCTTCGGCGAACAGCACCACCGGCAGCTTCAGCTGGTGCGCGATCGACAGCATGCGGTCGGTCTTGTGGTGGTTGCGCATGCCCTGCGTACCGGCCAGCACCGTGTAGTCGTAGGCCAGCACGGCGCAGCGCGACGCCTCGGGGCCGAACTGCTTCGCGTTGATGCTGCCCAGGCCCGTCACCATGCCGTCGGCCGGCGTGTTGGCGATCAGGTCTTCGAGCGTGCGGCGGCGCGTCTGCGCGGCGATGGCGAGCGCGCCGTATTCGATGAAGTTGCCGGGGTCGGAGGCCGTGTCGCACAGGTCGGCGATGTTCTCGCGCGCGGTGCGTCCGCCCTGCGCATGCCGCTTGGCCACGGCCGCGCCGCGGTTGGCGTCGAGCGTGTAGGCATGGCGGTCGATCACCTTCTGCAGATCGGGCCGGATGGCGTCGAGGTCCTGTTCTGCGCGCGCCTCGGCTTCGGCCGCCTCGGCATCGACGGGCTCCAGCCGCACCAGCGACTGGCCTTCGACGAGGTAGTCGCCCGGCTCGGCCAGCAGCGCGACCACGCGGCCGGCCGCGGGCGCGTGCAGCAGGTGCTCCATCTTCATGGCTTCGAGCACGCCGAGCTGTGCGCCGGCAGGAAGCACATCGCCCACCGCCACCTCGAACTGCACCAGCTTGGCGGGCATCGGGGCCTTGATCGTCAGGTCGTCCGCTTCATCGGCTGCAGGCCCCGCCGCCTGCATGACGGCAGGTGCGATCTTCTTTGCATGCTTTTCAAGCGACGCCGCGGCGGCCAGCAGGTCGCCCAGATGCGCCTCGACGAAGCGCGTGTGCACCGCCTGCGCCGCAAACTCGGGCCGCGCCGCAATGGCGCGCAGCAACGCAAGGTTGGTCGCGATGCCGTCGATGTGGCATTCCTCGAGCGCGCGCAGCGAGCGGCGCAATGCATCGGAAAAATGCGGCGACGACGAATGCACGATCAGCTTGGCAAGCAGCGTGTCGTAGTGCGGCGAAGGCGCGAGCCCCGCGTAGCCATGCGTGTCGACCCGCACGCCGGGCCCGCTCGGCAGATCGAAGCGCGCAAGCGTTCCGCCCGAGGGCCGCGCGTTGCCATGGGCATCGAGCGTCTCCGCATTGATGCGCCATTGCACCGCAAACCCGCGTTGCGCCGCCGTGCGGCCGGCGTCCACGCCAAGCGCCTTCAAGGGCTGGCCGGCTGCCACCGCCATCTGCAGCTGCACGAGATCGAGGCCGGTCACCGCCTCGGTCACCGTGTGCTCCACCTGCAGCCGCGGATTCGCCTCGATGAAGACGAAGGGAAGCGTGGCCGATGCGGCATCGACGAGAAATTCAAAGGTGCCCAGGCTGCGATAGCCCGCGGCCTTGGCCATGCGCAGCGCGGCCTGCGTGATGGAGGCCCGCAGCGCATCGGGCAGCGAAGGGCTGGGCGCGATCTCCACCAGCTTCTGGAAACGCCGCTGCAAGGTGCACTCGCGCTCGCCGAGGCTGGCCACGGCCTGACCATCGCCCAGCACCTGCACTTCGATGTGCCGCGCATTGCGCATCAGGCGCTCGACATACACGCCTTCGACGCCGAAGGCCGCCTTGGCCTCGGACACGCAGCGCGCATGCGCTTCGGGCAAATCCTCGGCATTCAGCACCGCACGCATGCCGCGCCCGCCACCGCCGCCGATGGCCTTGATCATCACGCCCGCAGCACCCTGCGCCTGCTGTTCGGCAAAGAAGGCCTGTGCCTGCGCGAGCGTCACCGCGCCGGCGCTGCCGGGCATCACGGGTACGTCGCATTGCGTGGCAAGCGTACGTGCACGCGCCTTGTCGCCGAACAACGCCAGCTGCTCGGGCGCGGGCCCGATGAAGACCAGCCCCGCGTCCGCGCAGGCCTGCGCGAAGTCCGCGCGTTCGCTCAGGAAGCCGTAGCCGGGATGCACTGCATCGCAGCCTTGCGCCTTCGCCACGCCGATCAGTGCGGCAACGTCGAGGTAGGCCGAGGGCCCGGCCGCGTCGAGCGCGACGGCTGTGTCGGCCAGCTGCGCATGCAATGCCGACGCATCGTCGCGCGCATGCACCGCCACGCTGGCAATGCCCAGGTCGCGCAGCGCGCGCACCAGCCGCACGGCAATCTCGCCGCGGTTGGCAATCAGGACTTTGGAGAGCAAGGGAGAACCTTTCAGGCATTGTCTTTCAGCAGGCGCCGCAGCACCTTGCCGGCACCGGTGGTCGGCAACGCATCGATGAAGCTCACGGCGCGCGGCGCCTTGTAGCTGGCCATGTTGTCGCGCGACCAGGCCATGAGCGCGTCGGCCTCGAGCGCCGCGCCGGGCTTGCGCACGATGAACGCCTTGACCACCTCGCCCTTCTCGGCATCGGGCTGCGCGATGACAGCGGCCTGGGCCACCGCGGGATGCTTGATGAGGATGGTCTCGACCTCTTCGGGAAACACGCTGTAGCCCGAGACCTTGATCATTTCCTTGAAGCGGCCGATGAAGGTGAGATAGCCATCGGCGTCGAGCTTGCCCATGTCGCCGGTGTGCACCCATCCACCCTGCAGCGTGGCCGCCGTGGCCTCGGGCTTGTTCCAGTAGCCCTTGAAGGAACCGGGGCTGGCCAGCACGATCTCGCCGACCTCGCCCGTGGGCAGGTCGGCCTGCGTGTCGGGGTCGACGATGCGGATGCTCACGCCCGGCACCGCGATGCCCTGCGTGCCCCAGCGCGGCGCGTGGTGCGGCGTGTAGGTGTCGCAGGTGTGGGTTTCGCTGAGCCCGTAGGCGGCTTCGAACGACGTGCAGTTGGGCGCATGCGTGCGCCATTGCGCGGCCAGCGGCTCGGTGAAGGTGATGCCGAAGCTCGTGACCGGATTGCGCCGCAGGCTCGAGAGGTCGAAGCCCGCGATGTCGGGCACCTGCATGCAGGCCACGTTCATCGGCGCGATGCTGTACCACCAGCTCACCCTGTAGCGCGCGATGGCCTGCAGCACCGCGCGCGGATCGAATCGATGCAGCAGCACCGAGGCCGCGCCGCTGAGCACCGGCACGTTCACGCCCATCAGCATGCCGGCGATGTGATAGAGCGGCGCGATGGAAAGCAGCACGTCGTCGCCGGCCACGCCGTTGCAGTCGGCTGCCCCGCGGGTCTTGAAGAGCGCATTGCCGTAGCTCAGCATCGCGCCCTTGGGCAGCCCGGTGGTGCCGGAGGTGTAGGTCATGAGTGCCACGTCGTCGAGGTCGATGGCCACCGGCTGCGGCACTGCGCTGCCCTGCATCACGGCCAGGAAATCTTCGCATCCCTGGGGCACGCTGCGCGGAGCGTTGCGCTCGGCGAGCAGTTCGGCGGGCAGGTCGGGCACGGGCTCTTCGGGCAGCAGGTCGGCGTAGTGCACCACGAACACATGCGCGAGCGCGCTCTCCGGCTGCACCTTGCGCACCACCGGCAGCAGCGGCGCGGCGGCGACGATCACGCGCGCCTTCAGGTCGTTGACCTGGTAGGCCAGCTCGTGCTCCTTGTTGAGCGGGCCGCTCGGGCAGACGATGGCGCCGATCTTCTGGATGCCGAAATGCGCGACGAGGTATTGCGGGCAATTGTTGAGGAACAGCACCACCGGCTCGCCCTTCTTCACGCCGATGGCCTGCAGCCGCGCCGCGAAGGCATCGCTCGCGCGGTCGAGCTGCGCCCAGCTCATGGCATGGCCGTACCAGATGCAGGCCACGCGGTCGCCGCGCTCGCGCGCATGGGCGCGCAGGTACTCGTGAAGGGGCTGTTGCGGACGGTCGGGCAATGTCTCCATGGCGTCACTTTCTCAGGGTTATCGATAGCCGCCTGCACGGGGCAAGCGCTTGCCAATGGGTGCATGGTGCACCAACAATCCTACCCATGGGTATAACTTCCGCGACACGGCACAAACCCTCTGGCAAGGCCGGAACCTCGGCCGCTGCCACGGCGCAGCCGCACCTGCCGCAGGGCACCGGGCGCCAGCGCGCAGCCACGCAGGGCACCGACCTCCAGCGCGAGCGCATCCTGCAGGCGGCGGCACGGCTCTTTGCGGCGCAGGGCTATGCCAACACCACCATGGCGCAGATCGTTCGCGCGCTGGGCGTGACCAAGCCGTTCGTGTACTACTACTTCCGCGACAAGCAGGAGATCTTCGAAACGCTGTCGTGGCGCCCCGCGGTCGATTGCTTCACCGCGCTCGATTTCGCGGCCGGCGATCCGCGCCGCGCGAGCGAGAAGGTGCTCGAAGGCATCGAACGCCTGATCCGCGCCACCATTGCGCACCACCCCTGCGCCTTCTTTCCGTACCGCGAGCCGCAGGTGTACCGGCCCGAATACATCGCGGCGCAGAAAAGACTCGCGCACCACTTCTACGACCTGCTCTGCCCGCTGCTCGAAGAGGCGCGCCGCGACGGCGACCTGGACTTCACCGAAACCAAGATCACCGCGCTGGCCGCCTGCAGCCTGCCGGGTTTCCTTTACAGCTGGTACCGGCCGGGCGGGCGCCTCTCGCCCGACGAGGTGGTGGCCGAACTCACGAAGCTTGCGAGCCGGGTGATCGGCCTTCGCACCCAAGACTGACCACAAAACCCGAGAGAGACAAAACCATGAAGTCCAAGCACGCGCCACTGGCGCCGGTCGCCCTCGCCTGCCTGCTGGCCCTTGCCGGCGGCGTGCAGGCGCAGCAGCCCACCTACAAGATCGCCTACATCGACCCGCTCTCGGGGCCGTTCGCGAACGTGGGCGAGCTGATGCTGACGCACACGCAGTACGCCATCGAGGAGATCAACGCCAAGGGCGGTGTGCTCGGCGGCACCAAGCTGCAGCTGCTGCAGTTCGACAGCAAGCTCTCGGCGCAGGAAAGCCAGAGCGCGCTGCAGGCGGCCATCGACCAGGGCGCCAAGGCCATCGTCACGGGTGGATCGGGCTCCTCGGTGGTGACCGCGCTCGTTCAATCGGTGGCGCGCTGGAACCAGCGCAATCCGGGCAAGGAACTGATCGTGCTGAACCATTCGTCGATCGACCCCGAGATGACCGGCAAGGGCTGCAGCTTCTGGCACTTCCAGACCGAGGCCAACACCGCGATGAAGATGAAGGCGCTGGCCAACTACATCAAGAAGACGCCGGACGTGAAGAAGGTCTACCTGCTGAACCAGGACTATGCGCATGGCAAGCAGTGGGCGAGCTACGGCAGGCAGCTGGTGGGGCTGGCGCGGCCCGATGTGCAGTTCGTCGGCGAAACGCTGCATCCCATCGGCCGCGTGAAGGACTTCTCGCCCTACATCGCGAACATCAAGCAAAGCGGGGCCGACTCGGTCATCACCGGCAACTGGGGCCAGGACATGACGCTGCTGCTCAAGGCCGCGGGCGATGCCGGCTACAACCTGCGCTACTTCAACCACAGCGCGGGCTCGGTGCCGGGAACGGTGCTGGCGGTGTCGCAGGCCAGGCTCGGGCAGCTGACCTGGGTGGCGGAATGGCATCCGGGTCAGGCCGAAACGCCGCGCGCCGATGCCCTGGCCAAGGCCTACAAGGCGAAGACGGGCAAGGACTTCCTCGCGCCGCGCATCGACTTCACGCCACGCCTGCTGGCCGCCGCGATCGACAAGGCCGGCTCGACCGACACGGTGAAGGTGGCGCGTGCGCTCGAGGACACGAGCTACGACTCGGTGGTGGGGCCGATCCGCATGCGCGCCGAGGACCATCAGCTGCTGCTGCCGCAGGTGGTCAACACGATTGCACCGGTCGACGGCAAGAGCGTGAAGGTGGGCTGGGAAGGCACGAACTACGGCTTCCGGACGGACGCTGTCTACACGGGCAACGAGTTGGCACAGGGCTCTGAATGCAAGATGGTTCGGCCCTGAGGGCTTCGGCTTCCTGTTGGGGCTGAAGTCCTTCTGGGCGCGTGCCCAGGTCACCGGGTACTCCCCTCCGCGAATGTCCCCCGCCCTTCGGGCTCCTCCTTGATTTCGCTGCGGGGAGCACCCGATGCCCTGTGCACCTGGACACGCGGCTATTGATCCTGCAATCAACGACCGCTGCGCATAACGCTCCCGCCGATGGGGTGCCTTGCGCAGCGAAATCAAGGAGGAGGCCGCAGGCCGGGGGACATTCGCGGAGCAAGGCACCCCGTCGGCGGGAGCGCACCCCGCACAGCGGCGCCCCCGAACAAGGGCACTGAACCAGCCTAAGGGAAACCCCGTCCTGCCCGCCGCCGGTGCCCTCGGGATACTCCGGAGTCACACCCCGGAATCTCCGAAGCGGGTCCACTCCAAAGGCACGACACCCATGGCAGGCAAAAACTCGCTCCATCCGATCCCGCATCCCGCAAAGAAACCGTTCGTCGGCAACCTGCTGTCGATCGGCTCCGACTCCCCCGTGCTCGACATGTGGAAGATCGCGCAGGACCTCGGCGGCATCTACTGGCTCGACATGCCGGGCATGCCGGTGATCGTGGTGTCGTCGCCCGCGCTGGTCGACGAGCTTTGCGAAGAGGCGCGCTTCGACAAGAGCACGCGCGGCGCGCTGCGGCGCCTTCGCGCGGCATCGCACGGGCTCTTCACCTCCGACACGCACGAGGAGACCTGGTCGAAGCCGCACAACATCCTGCTGGCCAACTTCAGCCAGCGCGCCATGCAGGCCTACCACCCGATGATGCTGGACATCGCGGGCCAGCTGGTCACCAAGTGGGAGCGCCTGAACTTCGACGAAGAGGTGGACGTGGTGCGCGACATGACGGCGCTCACGCTCGACACCATCGGCCTGTGCGGTTTCGGCTACCGCTTCAATTCGTTCTACCGCGAGGGCTTCCATCCCTTCGTCGATGCGATGGTGCGCACGCTGGAGACGGTGCAGAACCGCCGCGGCCTGCCGCTCGAAGAGTTCATGCTCAAGAAGGAGCTCGCGCAGCAGCGCAAGGACATCCGCTTCATGCACAAGATGGTGGAAGACATCATCGAGGAGCGCCGCGCGGGCGGGGCCGACATTGCCACCAAGCCCGACCTGCTGAGCTACATGATCGCGGGCGTGGACAAGAAGAGCGGCGAGAAGCTCACCGACAAGATGATCCGCGACGAGTGCATCGAATTCCTGATCGCGGGGCACGAGACCACCAGCGGCCTGCTCTCGTTCGCGATCTACTTCCTGCTCAAGAACCCCGAGGCGCTGGCCAGGGCGCAGGCCGAGGTCGACAACGTGTTCGGGCCCGACACCTCGCAGAAGCCGACCTATGCGCAGGTCAACCGCCTGCAGTACGTCATGCAGGTGCTGAAGGAGGCGCTGCGCCTGTACCCGACCGCCCCCGCCATCGCGATGCGCGCGAAGGAAGACACGACCATCGGCGGCCAGTACACGATCAAGAAGAAGAACATGGTCATCATGCACGCGCTGGCGCTGCATCGCGACAAGGGCATCTGGGGCGAAGACGCCGACGCGTTCAACCCCGACCACTTCAGCCGCGAGGCCGAGCGCGAGCGGCCGGTGAATGCCTTCAAGCCCTTCGGCAACGGGCAGCGCGCCTGCATCGGGCGCCAGTTCGCATTGCAGGAGGCGGTGCTCACGCTGGGCATGATCCTGCAGCGCTTCGACCTCGTCGACCACACGGGCTACAAGCTCAGGATCAAGGAGGCGCTCACGATCAAGCCGGAAGGCCTGAAGATCAAGGCACTGCTGCGCGACCCGGCCACGCGCGCCCGCGGCAATGGCGCCCACGTGGAGGCGGCGGTTGCGCCGTCCGCTTCCACGAAACAGGCCGCGCGCAAGCCGCAGGCCGCGCGCCACGGCACCTCGCTGCTGGTGCTGCAGGGCTCCAACCTCGGCACGGCCGAAGACCTGGCGCGCCAGCTGGCCGAGGCCGGCGAGCTGCGTGGCTTCTCGACGCAGGTGGCTTCGCTCGACGACTACGCCGAGCGGCTGCCCGCCAATGGCGCCATCGCCATCGTCTGCGCCTCGTACAACGGCGTGGCGCCCGACAACGCCGCCGAGTTCCATCGCTGGCTCGACAAGGCCGACGATTCGCTCAATGGCGTGCGCTTCAGCGTCTTCGGCTGCGGCAACACCGACTGGGCCGCCACCTACCAGGCGGTACCGCGGCGCATCGACGAGCGGCTCGAGGCGCTCGGCGCCATGCGCGTGCATCCGCGCGGCGAGGGCGATGCGCGCGAGGACATGGACGGCGCCTTCCAGGACTGGAGCGACGCGCTCTGGCCCGAACTGGTGAAGGCCTTCGGCATCCAGTCCGGCGCCGACACGCCCGCCGAGGCCGAGCCGCTCTACACGCTCGAGGAACTGCCGCCGCCGCAGAAGAACGCACTCGTCGACGCGCTGGGCGCGGTGGCCCTGCGCGTGATCGAGAACCGCGAGCTGCAGAAGAACCCCGGCGGCGCCGGCGAAGCGGGCCGCTCCACGCGCCACGTCGAGCTGATGCTGCCCGAAGGCGTGAACTACCGCGCCGGCGACCACCTGAGCGTGGTGCCGCGCAACAGCCCGGCCCAGGTGGAGCGCGCCATGGCGCGCTTCGGATTCGACCGCTCGGCGCATGTGCGGCTGCATGCCGATCCGGGCCGCAAGACGGCCCTGCCGGTCGACCAGGTGATGGCGGTCGACCGCCTGCTCGGCGACTATGTCGAGCTGCAGGACGTGGCCACGCGCAAGCAGATCGCCACGCTCGCGGCATACACCGAGTGCCCGGTCACCAGGCCGAAGCTCGCCGCGCTCTCGGGCAGCGACGAAGCCTCGCAGGCGGCCTACAGGGCCGAGGTGCTGCACAAGCGCAAGTCGCTGCTCGACCTGCTCGAGGAACACCGCGCCTGCCAGCTGCCGTTCGCGGTGTTCCTCGAAATGCTGTCGCCGCTCTCGCCGCGCTACTACTCGATCTCGTCGTCGCCGGCGATGACGCCGGGGCGCTGCAGCGTCACCGTGGGCGTGGTCAGCGCGCCGGCGCTCTCGGGCAACGGCACCTTCGAGGGCGTGTGCTCCAACTACCTGGCGCGCGCCGAAGCGGGCGACACGGTGCACGGCGTCATTCGCGAGACCACGGCCGAAGGTTTCCGCCTGCCCGAGGATGCGCAGCGGCCGCTCGTCATGATCGGCCCCGGCACCGGCCTCGCGCCGTTCCGCGGCTTCCTGCAGGAGCGCGCGGCGCAGGTCGAGCGCGGCGAAGCACTGGGCGACGCGATGCTGTTCTTCGGCTGCCGCCATCCCGAGCAGGATTTCATCTATGCCGAGGAGCTCGAGGCCTGGTCGCACCGCGGCCTGATGACGCTGCACACGGCGTTCTCGCGCGCCAGCGAGCGCAAGGTCTATGTGCAGGACCTGATCCGCGAGCAGGGCGCGGCCGTGTGGAAGCTGCTGGAAGCGGGCGCGGTGATCTATGTATGCGGCGACGGTTCGCGCATGGAGCCCGACGTGCGGCGCACGCTGGCCGACCTGGCGCGCGAGCATGGCCATGACGGCGCGGCGTGGATGGACCGCATGATTGCCGACCAGCGCTATGTGCTCGACGTCTGGGCAGGGGCCTAGCCCCTCGGAAACTCAGGCCTTGCGGCCTGGATCGGGATAGACCAGCGGCCCCAGCAGGCCGCGGTTGAAAGGCTTCCAGCCGCCCTCCTGCTGCGCGAGCCGATCGGCCACTGCATAGAGCACCGCCGGATGCGCGCCAAGCCCGAGATGGCTCGCCACCACCTCGATGTTTTCTGCCTGCGGCCCCGGCTTCTCGAGGCTGCAGCGCCATGCGACCACGCCGTCGGTGCGGCTGAAGATCGAGGTCGTGGGCACCGGCGGCGTGGGCTGCACGAACTTCATGCGGCGCGGGTCGTGCGAGCTCTGGCCGCTCACGCCCTCGTACACGCGCCATGCATTGGTGGCGCGCGGGCTGCCGGAAAACGGACTGCCCAGGGTGATGACGTTGCGCACCAGCTCCGGCTGCGCCGACGCCAGCAGCCGCGCGTACACGCCGCCAAGGCTCCAGCCGATCAGGCTGACCTTCTGGCCGCTCTTTTCGCAGAGGGACTTCAGGAGCGCGAGCATGCCGTCTTCCACGCCTTCGCGCGGGCCGAAGTTGCGGCCCAGGCCCCAGCCGTGCGCGTCGTAGCCGCGGCTGCACAGGTAGCGGCGCAGCACCAGCGTCGAGCCGTCGCCCGCCACGAGGCCGGGCAGCACGAGCACCGGATGCCCGTCGCCGCGCGGCGCGAGCTGCAGCAGCGGCCACATGGCGATGCCGGCGCCCGTTTCCCAGAGTGCGCGCGCTTCGGCCAGCAGCAGCAGGCCCGACGGCGGCGCGATGGGGTCTCGGGTGGCGGTGGTCATGGGGGCGGCATTCCTTTCTGTTCTTTGTTCTGTAGGACGAGCATGGCGAACCGAAGTTTCACCGCGCCGTCGGACAACAGCGATCTTTATCCGAGGTATTTGCCCCGCAGGTAATCGAGGTAAGCCCTCGATTCGCTGGAAACATACGGGGAAATCAAGGTCAGCGTGTAGAAAGCCGCCAATCCCGGGTCGGCCTGCGCCAGCGCGTCGCGCCCCGGCACCAGGCGTTCGAACGAGAGCCAGCAGGTGGTGGTGAAGACCATCTGCAAGGCGAGGATGCGCGCCTGCTCGGCGCTGGTCTCGATCACGCCCGAGGCCACCAGCCCTTCGCACAGCGCCTGGGCCGCCAGCAGGTTCTGCGCGGTGAGCGCCTGCGCGCGCTGGCCGAGCGCGGGGTATTCGCTGGCCAGAAAGGCCATGTCGCGGTAGATGAACCGGTACTGGTCGATGGCTTCGAAGCGAAGGTGCAGCGCCAGCCAGAGGTCGTCGATCGCGGTGATCGAGCCGGAAGACCCGTCGAGCACTTCGAGCCGCTGCTCGAAACGCCGGAACAGCCATTCGACGATCAGCTGCTTGGCCTTGAAGTGATAGTGCAGGTTGCCCGGGCTCATCCCGAGCTCGGCCGCAATCTTGTGCGTGGACACCGCCGCCAGGCCTTGCGCATTGAACAGCGCAAGGCTGGCCTGCAGGATGCGCTCGCGCGTGGTGTTGGAACTGGCCACAACCGGCTGATGCTGCTGCGTGCGTCGGTGCTTCGCCGGGCCGACGCTCAGCGCTTGCCGCTGCCGCGCGGGCCGGCGTTCTTTGGCTCGAGTTGCGCGAGGCGTTCGCGCAGCCGGATCACCTCTTCACGCAGTGCCTGCACCTCTTCCGCGCTGGGCATGCCCAGGCGCTGCAGGGCGGTGGCCACGCGCTGGTCGAACACGTCCTCGAACTTGCGCAGGCCGAAGCTGTCGAGGCTCGGGAAGCCGCGGGGAACCGCGGGCTTGGCACCCGCCGGATCGAACTTGCCCTGGCCGATGCCCAGCAGCCCTTCGATCACGTTGGCCTGGCGCTTGGCGACGTCGTCGCGCACATTGCCGAGCACCTTCAGGCCGGCACGCAGCAGGCCCTCGGCGCCGACGGCCTTTTTGCCCGGCCCGGCGTCCGGTGCGGCAGCAGCCGTTTTTTTCGTTGCCGCCGCAGCCCTCTTCCCGGCTGCGGGCGCCTTCCTGGCCGCAGGAGCCTTCCTTGCAGGCTTCGCAGGCGCCGCCCTCTTCTTCTTGGCATCGTCCGTCGGATCGAGGCGGGTCGCCATGCGTTGTTGCTCCAGGGTCAGGCCGCCTTGCGGGCGGCGGTGCGGCGAACCGGCTTCTTGGCGGCGGCGGCCTTGGCCTTCACGCTGCGCACGGGCTTGGCTTCTTCTTCGGTGCCGCTCACGCGCACTTCGATCTGCCTGGCACCGGCGGCCACCTTGTCGGCGATCTGCACCGACACGTTGGCGATCGGCTGGTTCAGGGCATTCAGCGTCTTGACCACCGAGCTGACGACGGGCGATTCGACGCGCGCCACGCGGCCGGCCACGGTTTCGATGCCGCTCGTGGTGCCTGCGGCGACGCGGTCCATCACCGAGACGATGCGGCCGGTGTCGATGTCCAGGCGGCTGGCCAGGAAGCCGTTGATCTTTTCCTGCGCGCCGATCAGGTTGGCCTTGACCTGCTCGCTCACCAGCGGAAGCTGGCGGCTGCCCAGGAATTCGCTGTAGCGCGAAGCGGCGCCGCCGAGCAGGCGATGAACGCCGGCGCGATAGGCACCCACCAGGGTCTTGCCTGCGTCGTTGTACTGGCCGATGACGTGGATGGCAGCGGAAGAGAAGGAAGCTTGCGTGGTCATGTGGATTTCCTGGAAGTTGATCGGTCGCGGGAATCGCGATGGGGTGATCTTCTTCCGGAGTGCCTAGGCCTGAAAAGCTAGAACGGTTGGAAAACTAGTCCAACTGCCCCAATTTTCCGGCCCGCCTGCCTGCCGATCATGCCGCAGCGGCCGCCCTGGCGCGTTTGGCGGGCGCGGCGGGTTTGCGCGGCGCGGCCTTGGGTGCGGCTGCCTTGGCCGGCACTTTCCTGGCGGCAGTCTTGGCGACCGGTGCCTTGGCTGCGGAGGCCTTCACTGCCGGCGGCTTCTTTGCTGCCGCCTTCCTTGCAACGGGTTCCGCGGCAGGTTTCGCGGCAGGCTTGGGTGCCGCCTTCGCGGGAGCCGCGCCCGCTGCCGCGGGATGTGTCTGCGTCAGGCCCATCAGCAGCTGGTGCTCGGCCAGCATGTAGTCGCCGATCTCTGTGATGTCGGGCACC
The DNA here is from genome assembly GCF_000463015.1 of Variovorax paradoxus B4. Taxonomy (NCBI): domain Bacteria; kingdom Pseudomonadati; phylum Pseudomonadota; class Betaproteobacteria; order Burkholderiales; family Comamonadaceae; genus Variovorax; species Variovorax paradoxus. The sequence continues at coordinate 5,242,777 of NC_022247.1, forward strand.
GCGCGGCGGCAGGCGATGAGGCCGTAGTCCATGCGCCCGTTGTAGCTCTGCACCGTGACGTTGAGGGCCGTGCCGTGGCTCGCGATCGACACCGGGTAGTAGCTGGTGACGAGCGCGCCCGCAAAGTACATCGGGAACGGCGCGCCCGCCACGTTGGAGATGGCCACGTTGGCGGCCGGCGGCAGCAGGTTCACGAGGCCCGAGCGGCCCACCATCGAGGCGATGCCCGACACCAGCCAGGGCGCGGCAAAGGTGGGAAAGTCGTCGAGGATCACCGCCTTGAAGCGGTTCATGGTCGACTTCGAGCTGGTCGACGAGGCGTTGATCGCCTTCAGCCGCTGCACCGGGTCGGTGATGTCGGTGGCCAGGCTCACGAGGATCATGCTGGCCTGGTTGTTGGCCGTGTCGTCGCCGGCCTCGCGCAGGCTCACGGGCACGCCGGCCACCAGCGGCTTGGCCGGCAGCTCGTTGTTGTCGGCCAGGTAGTGGCGCAGCGCGCCGGCCACGGTGGCCATCACCACGTCGTTGAGCGACACGCCGAAATGCTTGGCGATGTGCTTGGTCTCGGCCAGCGAAATGGTGCGGCCGGCGAAGGTGCGCTGGTTGGTGATCGACACGTTCAGCGAGGTGCGCGGGGCAAACAGGTTGAACTTCTTCGGCGCGGTGGCGGCGTCCTTCTCGGCCGCCTTCTCGTCGGGCTTGGCCAGGCCGCCGAGCGCCCGCGCAATGGCCGGCGCCATCTTGAACAGCTTGACGTACTGCTGCGCCGTGTTGCGCAGCGCCGCGGTCGCGAGTTCGGCCATGCCGAGCTGGTAGCCGCTGCTGCGCGGACGCGCGCGCGGCGGCTTCACCACGCGGCCCGTGGGCTCGAGGTCGAAGATGGCCTTGCCGAGCGCCACGCCGGCCTGCCCGTCGATGCCCGCATGGTGCACCTTGGTGTAGAGCGCCACCTGGCCGCTCTTCAGGCCGTCGATGATGAAGAACTCCCACATCGGGCGGCTGCGGTCGAGCAGCGTGGAATGCAGCCGCGCCACGTACTGCTGCAGCTGCCGGTTGGTGCCGGGCCTGGGCAGCGTGATGTGGCGCACGTGGTAGTCGAGGTCGATGTCATCGTCGGCCACCCACACCGGGTTGGTCATGTCGAAGGGCATCAGCGCGAGCTTGCGCGTGAACACGTCGGCCAGGTGGATGCGGCCGGCCATGAACTGCTTGGCGTCCTCGTAGAAATCGCCCTTGTAGCCCTTGGGCAGGTCGAGCACGTTGAGCGAGCCCACGTGCATCGGCATCTCGGGTGTTTCCAGGTGCAGGAAGGTGGCATCAAGACCGCTCAGGTGTTTCATGTGTCGTGTCTCCTTGTGTTCGCCGGGCGCCGTCCGGCAGGATACCCGTGGGCAGCCCGCGCATCGAGGCCAAACAGCGGAACGCGGGTTTGTCCGGAGACCCGCGCGCGGTGCGCTATGAATTCAATAGCTTTGGCCGACCCTGCCGGCAGGCATGCCTTTCTTCACGGCGGATTCGTACACTGCGCCCATGACATCCACCGCTTCCACGCAGCCCGACGAGCACCTGTGGCTCGAAGACATCGACGGCGCCGAACAGCTCGAATGGGCCCGGCAGCACAACGCGAAGACCGTGCAGCGCTACGCGCAATCGCCCGCCTTCGAGCGGATGGAGCAGGGCATCCTCGAAGTGCTCGACTCGCAAGCCCGCATCCCGATGGTGCGCAAGATCGGCCCGCTCTTCTACAACTTCTGGCGCGACAGGAAGAACCCCAAGGGCCTGTGGCGGCGCACCACACTGGCCGAATACCGCAAGCCCCGGCCCGACTGGGAAACCGTGATCGATGTCGACGCGCTGGCCGAGGCCGACAAGGAAAACTGGGTCTGGCACGGTGCCCAGTGCCTGCAGCCCGACTACAAGCGCTGCCTGATCTCGCTCTCGCGCGGTGGCGCCGACGCGAACGTGGTGCGCGAGTTCGACCTCGAGCTCAAGGAGTTCGTCGCCAGCGGCTTCGCGCTGCCCGAGGCCAAGAGCAACGTCGCCTGGAAGGACATGAACCATCTCTACGTGGCCACCGATTTCGGTCCCGGCTCGATGACCAGTTCCAGCTATCCGCGCATCGTGAAGGAATGGAAGCGCGGCACGCCGCTGGAAAGCGCGGCCACGGTCTACGAAGGCGGCGCGGACGACATGACGGTCAGCGCCTGGCGCGACAACACGCCGGGTTTCGAGCGCGACTTCGTCTCGCGCCAGATGGACTTCTACGACAGCGAGACCTGGCTGCGCGCGAGCGACGGCCGGCTGGCGAAGATCGACGTGCCCGACGACGCCAGCACCGAGGTCACGCGCGAGTGGATGCTGGTCGAGCCGCGCAGCCCCTGGACCGTGGGCGGCGCCACCTACAAGCCGGGCTCGCTGCTGGCGGCGCGGTTCGACGACTACATGGCCGGCAAGCGCGAGATCACCGTGCTGTTCGAGCCCGACGACACCACCGCGCTCGACGACCATTCGTGGACCCGCCACCACCTGATCCTCAACGTGATGCACGACGTGGTGAACAAGCTCGAAGTGCTCACGCCGCAGGCCGGCTCGCAGCAATGGAAGCGCGAGAGCCTGGGCGGCGCGCCCGAGCTCTCGACCATCGCGGCCGGCGGCATCGACGAAGACGAGAACGACGACTATTTTCTGACCGTGAGCGGCTTCCTGCAGCCGACCACGCTCTACGTCGGCACCATCGGCCGGGGCGAGCCCGAGCCGCTGAAAGACAGCCCCGCCTTCTTCGACGCCTCCGGCTTGCGCGTGAGCCAGCATTTCGCCACCTCGAAGGACGGCACGCGCGTGCCCTACTTCGAAATCGCGCCGAAGAACCTGCAGGCCAACGGCAGCAACCCGACGCTGCAGTACGCCTACGGCGGCTTCGAGATCTCGCTGCAGCCGAGCTACAGCGGCGCCATCGGCCGCGCATGGCTCGAGCAGGGCGGCGTCTACGTGGTGGCCAACATCCGCGGCGGCGGCGAGTACGGGCCGCGCTGGCACCAGGCCGCGCTGCAGCGCAACCGCCTGCGCACCTGCGAAGACTTCGCCGCGGTTTCCGAGCACCTCATCGCGCGCAACATCACCTCGCCGCGGCACCTGGGCGCCATGGGCGGCAGCAACGGCGGCCTGCTGATGGGCAACATGCTCACGCTCTATCCCAAGCTCTACGGCGCCATCGTGAGCGAGGTGGCGCTGCTCGACATGAAGCGCTACACCCACCTGTCGGCCGGCGCTTCCTGGATTGCCGAATACGGCGACCCCGACCAGCCGGAAGAATGGGCATGGATCCAGGCCTTCTCGCCCTACGAGAATGCGAAGAAGGGCCAACCCTATCCGCCGGCGCTCTTCACCACATCGACGCGCGACGACCGCGTGGGGCCGGTGCATGCGCGCAAGATGGCCGCCAAGCTGGCCGCCATGGGTTACGACGCCAGCTTCTACGAGAACATGGAAGGCGGCCACAGCGCGGCCACGGACAACAAGGAGTCGGCCTTCATGGACGCCCTGGGCTATGCCTACCTGTGGAAGCACATCGGACGAACATCGACATGAGCAACGACAACGGCACCACCCTCGAACTGATCGGCGCGCCCACCGACATCGGCGCCAGCGTGCGCGGCGCCGGCATGGGCCCCGATGCGCTGCGCGTGGCCGGGCTCGCGGAGGCGCTTGCGCGGCAGGGCTTCACCGTGATCGACCGCGGCAATCTCGCGGGCCCCGCCACGCCCTGGGCGCCGCCGGCCAACGGCCTGCGCCATCTCGACGAAGTGATCGCCTGGAATCGCTCGGTCTACGCGGCCGTCGACACCGCCCTGGGCACCGGCCACGTGCCGCTCATGATGGGCGGCGACCATTGCCTGGCGATCGGCTCGATCAGCGCCGTGGCCTGGCATGCGCGCAAGCGGGGCAAGAAACTGCGCGTGCTGTGGCTCGACGCGCACTCCGACGTCAACACCGAAACCACCAGCCCGAGCGGCAACCTGCACGGCATGCCCGTGTCCTGCCTGCTGGGCCACGGGCCCGCGGCGCTCACCGGCTGGAGCGGCGAGCGGGCCGCGCTGGAGCACGACGCCATCCGCTTCATCGGCATCCGCAGCGTCGACGCGGACGAGAAGGACGCCATCCGCACGCTCGGCCTGCATGTGTTCGACATGCGCCACATCGACGAGCACGGCATGCGCACCACCATGACCGAGGCGCTGCAGGACGTGGACGAGGACACCCACCTGCACGTGAGCTTCGACCTGGATTGCCTCGACCCGAACATCGCGCCCGGCGTGGGCACCGGCGTGCGCGGCGGCCCGACCTACCGCGAGATGCAGCTGTGCATGGAAATGGTCGCCGACACCCGCCGCCTCGGCTCGGTCGACGTGGTGGAGCTCAACCCGGCGCTCGACGTGCGCAACCAGACCGCCGAAGTGGCGGTGGAGCTGATCGAGAGCCTGTTCGGAAAGTCGACGCTGGTGCGCTGAGCGGCTTCAGGCCGTGGCCGCCCCCATGCCGCTCACGCAGCGCTGCATGCGCTGCAGGTCTTCGAGCAGCAGGCACACCGGCGCCGCCAGCAGCAAGGCGGACGAAGCGCCCGGCTCCTCATGCCGCCTTGCGATCTGCGCAAGCCTCGCGAGATCGGGCATGCCCTGGCCATCGAGCGCATCGGCCACGGCGGCGAGCGCGGCGGCCGCGGCCCGGGCGCTGTCCTGCCACGCGGGATCGGCAGCCGGCGCCCGGCGGAGCATGCGTTCGAGCATGGTGGCGTCCTGGAAGACCCGCGCCGCGAGCCGCGCCTTGCTGCGGCAGGACTGCGCCGCCGGCACGGCAGCGCCGCGGCGCCGCCAGCGGGCTTCCAGGTCTGCACTGCCCGCGAGCACCGCCAGCCGGGCGAGCGCCGCGCGCGCGGCGGCATTGACGCGTTCGACCTCGGCCTCGGCAGGCAGCCCGGCAGCGCTGCCGCTGCCCAGCGCGGCCAGGCGCTTCGCCATGCCGCGCAGCAATGCAGCGCAACCCGCATCGAAGCGCGGACCCGCGCGGTACTCCGACGCGACGACCGAAACCGCCAGTGCCACGCCCACGCCGACGCCGGTCTGCACCATGCGCAACAGCGCCACCTGAAGCGGCGAGTGGCCGGGAATGGCGCTGGCCGAGAGGATGATCAGCGCGGCCACAGGCGCACTGCGCAAGCCCGGCAATGCAGCGCCGGCGAAAGCCAGCAGCATGACGGTGGCCAGCGTGGTCGCGAGCACCGGCGTGCCCAGGTGTTGCAGGTAGACCCCCGCGAGTCCGCAAAGCGCGCCGCCGGCCGTGCCGCGCACGCGCTCCCAGCCGGCATCGAGCGTGGCGCCGGCGCTCGGTCGCATGACGATCAGCACGCTCATCACGGCCCAGAAGCTTTCGGGCAGCCGCATCGCCGCGGCCACCAGCCATGCGAGCGCCACCGTGGCCGCCAACTGCGCGCCCGCACGCCAGCGGCCCTGCTGCCAGAAGCCGCCGATGCGCCGCAGGGCGGGTGCCATGCGCATCATCGCGATCGGGCCACGTCCGCGGAGGGCTCGCCGTCGCTTTCGAGTGCGCCGGCAATGCGGTCGAGCAGCCCGCAGGCCTGCAGCAGCAGCGCGCGCTGTTCGCCGCTCAGCGTTGCGGAAATGGCGCGGGCCAATGCGGCCTCGCGCGAGCGCATGAGCGCCTTGAGCCGGCGCATGCCCTCGGGCGTGAGCGACAGCATCCACTGGCGCCCGTCGGTGGCATGCGGCGCGCGCCCGATCCAGCCCTCGGCTTCCAGTTCGGCCAGCAGCCGGGTCAGCGACTGGAGCTTGACGCGTTCATGCCCCGCCAGCGCGGTGGGCGTGCACGGCCCGTGCCGGTGCAGCTGGCCCAGCACGCTGAGCTTGGCCACGCTCGGGCCTTCGGGCGCGGCCGCGCCGCTGCGCAGCTGGCGCGACAGCTGCGACACCGCGGTGCGGACATGCGAGGCGCACTGCGCCGCGTCAGGGGAATCGATTTTGGAAGCCACGCCAGATTGTAAGACGCATCTTGCTATCTGGCGCCGCCCGCCGGCGCACGCTCAACCCAGGTTCGGTACCGGCTTCACGGGAAAGGTGAGGGCTGGCGGCGCAGAGGGCCGCGGCGCTTCGGGTGCCACGCTGGGAACTTCAGGCTCTTCGCCGCCCTGGCCCTCGAGAAAGCGATCGAGCAGCGCGAAGAAGCGGTCGTAGAAGAGCTCGTCGGTGAGCGTTTCGCTGGCCACCTTGACCATCGCGTCGTCGCTGCCGGCAAAGGGCAGCGAGAGCGATCCGAAGGCGCCCACGCCCACGCTGGCCGAGTTGTTGACCTTCTTGATGCCATAGCGGTCCTGCAGCGCGGTCGCGAAGGCCACGGTGCTTCGCCCGCCGGCCTTGCCGCCCTCGCGCGCGCACACCACGCGGAACTCGACCTCCACATGCACCTCGGACGCCGGCTGGAAGCTCTTGCGCCCGGTCACCAGGTCGGGGTTGGCCGCGCTGATCATGTAGCCCTGGCTCAGCAGGGCGCGGCGCGCGGCTTCGCAGGTCTGGGCTTCCGTGGCGGTGTAGGTGCGCGTGTGGGTGGTGGTGGAATCGAACTCCTCGGTCTCGTACGACACGCGGCGCGGGCTGCTGCCGCAAGCGGCGAGCACCAGCATGGACACGAGGCCGAGAACCAGAACGGGCGTGCGAAGAACGGAAAAAGCAGAAGTGGAAAGGGGAGGCAGGGTCATGGAGCGGCGAATCCTAACCGGCGTGTGCGCCGGCGAAGCTTCGAGCATGGCCCGGCGCCGGCGTTCCCCTCGCGCCGCAAGTTTTCAGGCCCAGCGCAGCAGGTGGTGCGCACGCCCGCGGGTGGCGGCAATCAAGCGTGCATTGGGCGCATCGGTGCCGGCCACCCAGTCGCGCGCAGCCTCGGCGCTGCGGCCGAACTGCTGGTGGCGCTTCAGCAGGCGCTCCTCGCGCACCGCATCGTCGATGTCGACGTACCAGACCTCGTCGAGAATGGCCGCCGCGCCGGCCCAGGGGCCGGCGTCGTGCAGAAGGTAGTTGCCCTCGGTGATGACCAGTTGCGTCGAAGGCAGCACCGCGATGGCGCCGGCGATCGGCTCCTCGATCTCGCGGCGGAATTCGGGCGCATAGACGATGGGGTCGTTCGGCCCCTGCGTGCGCAGCCGCTGCAGCAGCGCGACATAGCCGGCGCTGTCGAAGGTGTCCGGGGCGCCCTTGCGGCCGGCGCGGCCGAGCCGCTGCAGCTCGACGTTGGCCAGATGGAAGCCGTCCATCGGCACGACCTGCGCGCGCTCGGCGCCGACGGCCCGCAGCAGCGCCAGCGCGAGCGTGGACTTGCCCGCCCCGGGTGCGCCGACCAGGCCGAGCAGCTTGCGCCGCCCGTCGGCCATCAGCGCCTGCAGCCGGGCGAGGCCGTCGGCGGGAACGGAGGGAAGTTCTTGCGCGGGAATGGTGCTCATCCCGCGAGCGTACAACCCCCGCGGCCTCGCCGGATCAGGGATACAGGCCGCGTTCCTGGCGTGCCATCAGGATGCGCTCGCAGGCCACCGCATACGTCGCCGTGCGCAGCGTGATCTTGTGCCTGTCGGCCGTGTCCCAGATCTGGTTGAGCGCCTTCATCATGATGCGGTCGAGGCGCACGTTGATCTCGTCCTCGTCCCAGAAGAAGGACGAGAAGTCCTGCACCCATTCGAAATAGCTCACCGTCACGCCGCCGGCGTTGCAGATCACGTCGGGCACCACCAGCACGCCGCGCTCGGCAAGGATGTCGTCGGCCATGGGCACCGTGGGGCCGTTGGCGCCTTCGAGCACCAGCTTGGCGCTCGTCTTCTGCGCGCGCTCGGCGGTGATCTGGCCTTCGAGCGCCGCGGGAATCAGGATGTCGCAGGCCACGTCCCAGAAGGCTTCGTTGGGCACCACCTCGCCGCCCTTGAAGGCGACGACGCCTTCCTTGTTGGCCACCGGAATCAGCGTCGCAAGGTCGAGGCCGCTGGAATTGACGATGGTGCCGGTGTGGTCCTGCACCGCGACGATCTTCGCGCCCGCTTCGGCAAAAAGCTCGGCCGCGACCGAACCCACGTTGCCGAAGCCCTGCACCGCGATGCGCGCGCCGCGCAGGTCGAGGCCCAGCCGACGCGCCGCTTCGCGGCCGGTGACGAACACGCCGCGGCCGGTGGCCTTGACGCGGCCCAGCGAGCCACCCAGGTGCAGCGGCTTGCCCGTGACCACGCCGGTGGCGGTGCCGCCGACGTTCATCGAATAGGTGTCCATCATCCACGCCATGATCTGCGCGTTGGTGTTCACGTCGGGCGCAGGAATGTCGGTGTGCGGGCCGATGATGATGCCGATCTCGCTGGTGTAGCGGCGCGTGACCTTCTCCAGCTCCTGCAGCGAAAGCTTCTTCGGATCGACGCGGATGCCGCCTTTGGCGCCGCCGTACGGCAGGTTGACGGCGGCGGTCTTGATGGTCATCCAGGCCGACAGCGCCATCACTTCTTCCAGCGTGACGTCGGGGTGGAAGCGCACGCCGCCCTTGCCCGGGCCGCGGCTCAGGTTGTGCTGCACGCGGTAGCCCTCGAAGTGGGCGATGGTGCCGTCGTCCATCTCGATCGGCACGTCGACGATCAGCGCGCGCTTGGGGCGCTTGAGCGTCTCCACCCAGCGGGCCAGCGGGCCGAGGTACGGCACCACGCGATCGACCTGCGAGAGGTACGTGCCCCAGGGGCTGTTGGCGGTCGGATTGACGAAGGAGAGCTTTTCACTCATGGGAGATCCCTTGGTTTGAATGGATGGCCGCAACGATAGACCTCTCGCGCGCGTCGCGCCATGGCTTATGCGCGCCGCGAAGGCGGTTATGCAAGAGACGTTATGCGGCGTTGCGGCCACCGATTGCACAGACGTAATCGCGGCGTGCGGCCATTGACGGCCTGGATTCCTAGATTGATCCGGCATGCCGGCATGAGCCGGCATGGCCGGTGCCATGTGGCGCCGGCAAACAACCCAAGGAGATCTTCACCATGCTGCACCGCACCCTTTTCGCCCCGCTGTCCGCCGCGGTCCTGGCTGTCGCCACGCTGGCGCCCCTGGCCGCTTCGGCCGCCGGCGAATTCCACTTCGCGCCCACCGAGACCGGGGTGGAACGCTACCCCGACCATCTTCGCCTGGACCCGTCGCGCGACAAGGTCGTCGCCGAACTCGAGGCGGCGCAGAAGCAGCCCGCGTGGAATGCGGTGAGCCGCGGCGCGCCCTGGCCCGCATCGCGCGCGGGCCAGCCCGCGACGCGCGAGGCCGTGGCGGCGGAAGCGATCAAGGCCATGCGCGAAGGGACGATCCCGTCGGGCGAGCGATAAACAACCAGCGGCCCCGCGTGTGCACGTGTACGCGTGCACCGGGGCCGCCGCAGATAACCGAACTGTCATCGACCGGTCAGCGATCGCGCAGATCCACTTCGTAGAGTTGGTTTCACCAACCCACCACATCAAGGAGTCAGCGAATGAAGTTCTCTTCCACCACCCGCGTTCTCGGCACTGCCACCGTCGCCGCACTGCTTGCCATCGCCTCGGCGCCGAGTTTTGCCGGCAACTACGCGGAAGGCGATCCGCGGCCCGTTCCGTTCAGCTCGTCCACCACGCGCGCCGCCGTCTCGGCCGACGCCCGGCAGTGGCTCGCGAGCGCTCCCACGCAAGGCTATGCCGAGGGCTCGCCGCAGCCCGAGCCGCGGGTCTCGGCGAACAGCCGCGCGGTCGTGGCCGCGGACACGCAGCTCTGGATCCGCTCCGGCCTGGCCGCGCAGCAGAACGGCGAAGCGGGCGCCGATCCGTCGAGCCCCGCCTACCGGCAGGCCGCCGCCGAATATGCGCGGCTGCGCACGAGCCCGGCCTACGGCGCGCTGATCGACGAGTTCAACAGCCGGCAATCGTCCGCGCGCGCCGAAGGAGACGGCCATCCCTTGCGTTGAAGATGACCGGCCGCGGCCCTACGCAACCGTGCTCAGCAGCGCCGCGTTGCCGCCGGCCGCCGTGGTGTTGACCGTGACCGTCTGCTCGGCACAGAAGCGGTACAGGTAGTGCGGCCCGCCGGCCTTGGGTCCGGTGCCGCTCAGGCCCTCGCCGCCGAAGGGCTGCACGCCGACCACCGCACCGATGATGTTGCGGTTCACGTAGATGTTGCCCACGTGCGCACGCGTCGCGAGCGCCTGCGCGCGCGAATCGATGCGGGTCTGGATGCCGAGCGTGAGGCCGTAGCCGAGCGCGTTGATGCGCTCGATCACCTCCGCGGGATCGCTCAGCTCGCCCTGGCCCCAGCGCGCGATCTGCAGCACCGGCCCGAAGATCTCGCTGGTCACGCTGTCGATGGAGGGCACCTCGTAGGCTTGCGGCGCGATCAGGTTGCCCCCGGTTGAAGAAGAAGCCGGTGCAAGCAGGCGCTTCGCTTCCGAATCCAGGCGCTTCAGATGGCGCCGGATGTTGTCGGCCGCCTCGCCGTCGATCACCGGCCCCACGTCGGTCGACAGCAGCGCCGGGTCGCCGGCGGTCAGTTCCCCGGCCGCGCCGCGGATCATCTCGATCACCGCCTCGGCAATGCCGTCGTGCAGCACCAGGAGCCGCAGCGCCGAGCAGCGCTGGCCGGCCGAACGGAACGCGCTCTGCACCACGGCGTCGACCACCTGCTCGGGCAGCGCGCTCGAATCGACCAGCATCGCGTTGATGCCGCCGGTCTCGGCGATCAGCGGCACGATCGGGCCGTCCTTGGCCGCGAGCGCGCGGTGGATGATGCGCGCCACCTGGGTCGAGCCGGTGAACACCACGCCCGCCACGCCCGGCGCCGCCACCAGCGCGGCGCCCACCGTTTCGCCGGGGCCGTGCAGCAGCTGCAGCGCATCGGCCGGCACGCCGGCTGCGTGCAGCAGCTTCACGGCTTCGAGCGCGATGGCCGGCGTCTGTTCGGCCGGCTTGGCAAGCACCGTGTTGCCGGTGGCGAGCGCGGCCGCCACCTGCCCGGTGAAGATCGCGAGCGGAAAATTCCACGGGCTGATGCACACCCAGGGGCCGCGCGCCGTGAGCCTCAGTTCGTTGCTCTCGCCCGTGGGGCCGGGCAGCGCCACGGGCTGCATGATGCGTTCGGCCTCGTCGGCGTAGTAGCGCAGGAAGTCGACGGCCTCGCGCACTTCGGCCACCGCGTCGCCCCAGGTCTTGAAGGCCTCCTTGACCAGCAGCGCGCAGAAGCGCGGCAGCTCGCGCTGCAGCGCGTCGGCGGCCTGGCGCAGCATGGCGGCGCGCGCCTCGACCGGCGTCTTGCGCCAGCGGCGGAAAGCGGCGGCGCTGGCGGCAACGGCCTTGGGCGCGCCCGCGGCGTCGAACGCTTCGATACCAGGCACGGCGGTGGTCTCCAGGGCCGCCAGCAGCGGCGCGCGCATCGGCTCCACGGCAAGGTCGATACCTTCGCTGTTGCGCCGCGCCGGCGCCGGGCCGTAGAGCGCGGGCGGCAGCGGCAAGGCGGGGTTCGCCTCCTCGAGCCAGAGCGGCGACATGAGCAGCTCGCCGATGTCCACGTCCTCGTCGCCGAGCTGGTTCACGAACGACGAGTTGGCGCCGTTTTCCAGCAGGCGCCGCACGAGGTAGGCGAGCAGGTCCTTGTGCTGGCCCACCGGCGCATACACGCGCACCGGCGCGTCGGTGCTCTTCATCACTTCGCGGTAGACGCCCTCGCCCATGCCATGCAGGCGCTGCAGCTCAAAGGGTGCCTGGGCCGCCTCGGCCATCTGCAGGATGGCCGCGATGGTGCCCGCGTTGTGGGTGGCGAACTGCGGATAGACCGCGTCGGGCGCCGACAGCAGCGCACGCGCGCAGGCCAGGTAGCTCACGTCGCTGTGGTGCTTGTGCGTGAAGACCGGGTAGTGCGGCAGGCCGAGTTCCTGGGCCCGCTTGATCTCGGCGTCCCAGTAGGCGCCCTTCACGAGGCGGCACATCAGCCGCAGCTTGTGTCGGCGCGCCACCGCCGTGACGTGCGCAATCAGTTCGAGCGCGCGCGTCTGGTAGGCCTGCAGCGCCAGGCCGAAGCCGCGCCATTGCGGCCGTTCGGCGGCCACGCGCGCGGCCAGCGCCTCGAACACGTCGAGCGACAGCTCGAGCCGGTCGACCTCTTCCGCATCGATGGTGAGGTTGAGGCCGGCATCGGCCGCGAGCTCGCACAGCTGCCACACGCGCGGCACCAGTTCGCGCATCACGCGCTCGCGCTGCGCGTCTTCGTAGCGCGGATGCAGCGCGCTGAGCTTGATGGAGATGCCGTCGTTGTGCTCGGGCGCACGCGCCGCATCGGCACCGGCCGCAATGGCGCCGATGGCCTGCGTGTAGCTGTCGAGGTAGCGCAGCGCATCGGCGTCGGTGCGCGCGCCTTCGCCGAGCATGTCGTAGCTGAAGCGCAGGGCGTCCTGCTTGCGGTGCGCGGAGCGGGCTTCGTCCATCGCTTCGGCGATGGTCTGGCCCAGCACGAACTGGCGCCCCAGCAGCTGCACCGCGCGCAGCGTGGCGGCCACCACCGTGCGCGCGCCGAGCTTGGCCATGAGGCCGGGCGGGTGGTCGCCTTCGGGCAGGAATTTCTTCGACATCGCGATCGCGGCGGACGACAGCCGCGACAGCGTGGAATCGGCCGTGCCCTCGAAATCGGCGCGGCCCAGCTGGTCGGCCGTGAGCGCGATGGCCGTGGCGGCGTCGGGCACGCGAAGCAGCGCCTCGGCCAGGCGCATCAGCGCCAGCCCCTCGGCGCTGGAAATGGGGTATTCGCGCAGCAGGCTTTCCATGGCCCAGAACGGCGGCGGATGGCGGCGCACCGCCTCCACCCAGGGCGTGGCGGCGGCGGCCGCGGCGGTCCAGTCGAGCGCGCCTTCGAGCGAGGCGAGCCGGTGCGAGACGACATCGGCTTCAGGGCGGTAAGGGATGGGCAGGTGCATGGCAGTTCCTTGGTTCCATCCCCTATAGTCTTTGGATATATGCCGAATCTTTTTCCAAAAAATATGGACTCAGCCGGATAATTCACCAATGTTCGACCTGGATCTGGATCGCATCGATCTCCGGCTGCTGAAGATTCTTCAGGAAGACGGCCGCATCACCAACCTCAAGCTGGCCGAGATGGTGGCGCTCTCGCCCACCGCCGTGCTGGCCCGGGTGCAGCGGCTCACGCGCGACGGTTTCATCCAGGGCTACGAGGCGCGGCTCGATCCGCACAAGCTCGGGCGCGGACTCACGGTGTTCGTCGAAATACTGCTCGACCGCACCACGCCCAACGTGTTCGACCAGTTCAAGGCGGCCGTGCAGGTGCGCGACGAGATCATGGAATGCCACATGGTCGCGGGCGGCTTCGACTACCTGCTCAAGACCCGCATGGCCGACATGGCGGCCTACCGCGACTTCGCCGGCACGGTGCTGTGGCAATTGCCCGGCGTGCGCGAAACCCGCACCTACGCAGTGATGGAGGAAATCAAGAGCAGCGCGCGGCTGCCGCTGGGCATCTAGCGGCGGCCGAAGATGGCGGTGCCGATGCGCACCATCGTGCTGCCGGCGCTGACGGCCGCTTCGAGGTCGGCGCTCATGCCCAGCGAGAGCGTGTCGAGCTCGATGCCGGCGGCGCGGATCGCGTCGTACACGGCGCGGGCGCGCAGGCACAGTTCGCGCTGCGCGGCGAAATCCGGCGCCGGTTCGGGAATGGCCATGAGCCCGCGCAGCCGCAGATGTGGCAAAGCCGCCACAGCGCGCGCGAGCGGCAACGCCTCTTCCGGGGGCACGCCGGACTTGTTGGCGCCGCCGTCCACGTTGACCTGCAGGCACACCTGCAGCGGCGGCAGATGCGCCGGCCGCTGCGCCGAAAGACGCTCGGCGATCTTGAGCCGGTCGATGCCGTGCACCCAGTCGAATTGCTCGGCCACGGGCCGCGTCTTGTTGCTCTGCAGAGGGCCGATGCAGTGCCATTCGAGTTCCGCGCGCAGGTCCGAAAGCGCCGCGATCTTGTCCAGCCCCTCCTGGACATAGTTCTCGCCGAAGGCCCGCTGCCCCGCCGCATGGGCCTCGCGCACGGCCTCGGGCCCGAAGGTCTTGGACACCGCCAGCAGCCGGACTTCGGCCGGGTTGCGCCCATGCTCGGCGCAGGCCTTTGCGATCCGGTTCTTTACTTGCTGGAGGTCGTCGCCAATCATCGTCATAATCTTCCAAAATCGTATCAAAACGTCACCGAACTCGAGCCGAGGAGCCCCGTGGACATTACCCAACTGCTGGCATTCAGCGTCAAGAACAAAGCCTCCGACCTGCATCTGTCGGCCGGCCTGCCGCCGATGATTCGCGTCCACGGCGACGTGCGGCGCATCAACGTCGATGCGCTCGACCACAAGTCGGTGCACGCCATGGTGTACGACATCATGAGCGACACGCACCGCAAGCACTATGAAGAGTTCCTGGAGGTCGACTTCTCGTTCGAGATCGACGGCCTCGCGCGCTTCCGCGTGAATGCCTTCAACCAGGCGCGCGGCGCGGCGGCGGTGTTCCGGACCATTCCTTCGAAGATCCTCACGCTGGAGCAGCTCAACGCGCCGAAGATTTTCGCGGAACTGGCGCTCAAGCCGCGCGGGCTGGTGCTGGTGACGGGGCCCACCGGCTCGGGCAAGTCGACCACGCTGGCCGCGATGGTCAACTACCTGAACGAAAACGAGTACGGCCACATCCTCACGGTGGAAGACCCGATCGAATTCGTGCACGAATCCAAGAAGTGCCTGATCAACCAGCGCGAGGTCGGTCCGATGACGCTCTCGTTCTCCAACGCCCTGCGCTCGGCGCTGCGCGAAGACCCGGACGCCATCCTGGTGGGCGAGCTGCGCGACCTGGAAACCATTCGCCTGGCCATGACCGCGGCCGAAACGGGCCACCTGGTGTTCGGCACGCTGCACACCTCGTCGGCCGCCAAGACCATCGACCGGATCATCGACGTGTTCCCGGGCGAGGAAAAGGAAATGATCCGCGCCATGCTGTCCGAATCGCTGCAGGCCGTGATCTCGCAGACGCTGTGCAAGACCAAGGACGGCCAGGGCCGCGTGGCGGCGCACGAGATCATGCTGGGCACGCCGGCCATCCGCAACCTGATCCGCGAAGCCAAGGTGGCGCAGATGTATTCGGCCATCCAGACCGGCCAGGGCTCGGGCATGCAGACGCTGGACCAGAACCTGACCGACCTCGTGCGCCGCAATGCCATTTCGGCGGCGGAAGCACGGGGCAAGGCCAAGATCCCCGAGAATTTCCCCGGCTGATCCACAGCCCTTCGGAGTACCGACATCATGGAACGCGATCAAGCCAGCCAGTTCATCAACGACCTGCTCAAGCTCATGGTGAGCCGCAACGGCAGCGACTTGTTCATCACCGCCGACTTTCCGCCCGCGATCAAGGTCGACGGCAAGGTCACCAAGGTGTCGCAGCAGGCGCTGGGGGCGCAGCACACGCTGGCGCTCACGCGCTCGGTCATGAACGACCGCCAGACGGCGGAGTTCGAGCGCACCAAGGAATGCAACTTCGCGATCTCGCCGACGGGCATCGGCCGCTTCCGCGTGAACGCGTTCGTGCAGCAGGGCAAGGTCGGCATGGTGCTGCGGACCATCCCGGCCAAGCTGCCGACCATCGACGGGCTGGGCATGCCGCAGGTGCTGAAGGACGTGTCGATGACCAAGCGCGGCCTCACCATCCTGGTGGGCGCCACCGGCTCGGGCAAGTCGACCACGCTGGCGGCCATGATCGACTGGCGCAACGAAAACTCCTACGGCCACATCGTGACGGTGGAAGATCCGGTCGAGTTCGTGCATCCGCACAAGAACTGCGTGGTGACGCAGCGCGAAGTGGGCATCGACACCGACAGCTGGGAAGCCGCGCTCAAGAACACGCTGCGCCAGGCGCCCGACGTGATCCTGATGGGCGAAATCCGCGACCGCGAGACCATGGAGCACGCGGTGGCCTTTGCCGAAACCGGCCACCTGTGCATGGCCACGCTGCACGCCAACAGCGCCAACCAGGCGCTGGACCGGATCATCAACTTCTTCCCCGAGGAGCGCCGCGCCCAGCTGCTGATGGACCTGTCGCTGAACCTGCGTTCGCTGATCTCCCAGCGCCTGGTGCCCACCGAGGACGGCCAGGGCCGCGTGGCGGCAGTGGAAGTGCTGCTGAACACGCCGCTCATTTCGGACCTGATCTTCAAGGGCGAGGTGGGCGAGATCAAGGAGATCATGAGGAAGAGCCGCAACCTTGGCATGCAGACCTTCGACCAGGCGCTGTTCGACCTGTTCGAGAGCCACTCGATCACCTTCGAGGACGCCATCCGCAACGCCGACTCGGCCAACGACCTGCGGCTGCAGATCAAGCTCAACAGCCAGCGCGCGCGCAGCACCGACCTGTCGGCCGGCACGGAGCATTTCGCGATTGTTTAGGCGCGGGTGACGCGGGCGCCGCGTTGGCTTTAAGCTCTCGCCCATGAGCAGCATCAATCCCCGAACCTACGAATCCACCCCCTCCCAGACGGTGGCCTTCCTGGGCCTTGGCGTCATGGGCGGCCCGATGGCCGGGCACCTGGCCAAGGCCGGCCACAAGGTCACGGTCTACAACCGCACACCGGCCAAGGCCGAGGCCTGGGTCGCCGAGTTCGGCGCGCCCGGCCGCCATGCCGCCACCCCGCGCGAAGCGGCTGCGGGCGCCGACATCGTCTTCAGCTGCGTGGGCAACGACGACGACCTGCGCGCCGTGGTGCTGGGCCCGAACGGCGCCTTCGCCGGCATGAAGAAGGGCAGCGTGCTCGTCGACCACACCACCGCTTCGGCCGACGTGGCGCGCGAGCTGTCGAATGCGGCGGCGTCGACCGGACTGCAGTTCATCGACGCGCCGGTGTCCGGCGGCCAGGCCGGCGCGCAGAACGGCGCGCTCACCGTGATGTGCGGCGGCGACAAGGCGAGCTTCGAGCGCGTCAAGCCGGTGATGGACGCCTTTGCGCGCGCCGTCACGCTGCTGGGCGCAAGCGGCGCCGGCCAGCTGGCAAAAATGGTGAACCAGATCGCCATCGCGGGCCTGGTGCAGGGCCTCTCCGAAGCCATTGCCTTCGGCCAGCGCGCCGGCCTCGACATGAAGCTGGTGCTCGAGGTGATCGGCAAGGGCGCCGCCCAGAGCTGGCAGATGGACAACCGCGGCAAGACCATGATCGACGGCAAGTTCGACTACGGCTTTGCCGTCGACTGGATGCGCAAGGACCTGGGCCTGGTGCTCGACGAGGCCAAGCGCAACGGCGCGCGCCTGCCCGTGACGGCGCTGGTCGACCAGTTCTATGCCGACGTGCAGCAGGCCGGCGGCCGGCGCTGGGACACGTCGAGCCTGATCATCCGGCTCAAGTAAAAACAAAGCCCGCGCAAGCGGGCTTTGTTTTGCGGGATCAGCGCACCGGCGTGGTCGTCGCGCCGCCGGGCTGGGCCGGCGGCAGCGGCTCCATCGGCGGCAGCGGTACGCGCGACGAAGAAGAAGTCCCGGGTGCCGACGACGGCGCGGGTGCAGGGGCGGGTGCCCCCGTGCCGCCGCGCTGCGCCTGGCTGGCCAGCTCGGCCTCGCTCACCACCTCGACCACGCGCACCACCTTCTGCACGCCCGAGATGCCGCGCGCGATTTCCGTCGCGCGGTCGGTTTCGCGGCGCGTCGCGATGCCCATCAGGTAGACCACGCCGCGTTCGGTCACCACCTTGAACGAATTGGCGAAGATGTCCTTGGCGTCGAGCAGCGAGGCCTTGACCTTGCCGCTGATGAACACGTCGTTCGAGCGTTCCTGGAAGGTGCTGGACTGGCCGATGGTGAGCTCGTTGACCACCGAGCGCACGTTGTCCACGCGCTGCACCACCTCCTCGACGCGGCGGCGGTCGGCCTCGCTGCCCACGGCGCCCGTCAGCAGCACCTGGCGGTTGAAACTGGTGACGCTCACGTACATGTTGTCGTTGGCGATCTCGCGCACACGGGCGGCCGCGCGCAGCTCGATGCCCTGGTCGTCGAGTTGGGCGCCGGAGCTGCGGCGATCGGTCGCCACCATGCCCACGCCCACCGCCGCGGCCCCTCCGACCACGAGCGGCACGCAGGCCGAAAGCCCGGCAACCAGCACGGTCCCCGAGGCAAGAGCAATGGCGAGGCGTTGGAACGGTGTCGTTGTCATGTGGAAGCTTCCTGTTCTCCGAGTAACTGGGCATCCACGCCGTCGCACAGGCAGTGCAGTGCAAGCAGGTGGACTTCGTGGATACGCGCCGCACGTTCATGCGACACGCCGATCTGGACATCCGTTTCGCGCAGTGCGCGTCCGATCGCGCCGCCGGTTCCGCTGCTGCCCACGCCGGGCGATGCCGGCTGGCCGGCGCTGGCGTTGCCGAGCAGCGCCACCACCGTCATGTCGCGCTCGTGCGCCGCCATGACCGCGGCCAGCACCGCCGCGGACTGTCCGCTGGCGCTGAGCGCCAGCAGCACGTCGCCGGCCTGGCCGAGCGCGCGCACCTGGCGGGCGAAGCGGTCGGCGTCGATGGCGTTGGCGCTGTCGGCCGCCGGGTCGGTGGTGTCGCCGGGCAGCGCGATGGCGCCCAGCTCGGGGCGCTCGCGCTCGAAGCGGCCGACGAACTGCGC
Organism: Variovorax paradoxus B4; assembly: GCF_000463015.1. NCBI lineage: Bacteria > Pseudomonadati > Pseudomonadota > Betaproteobacteria > Burkholderiales > Comamonadaceae > Variovorax > Variovorax paradoxus. The sequence continues at coordinate 5,261,483 of NC_022247.1, forward strand.
CGCGAACTGCGCCGCCAGCAGGCCCGAGACGCCCGCACCGCAGGCCAGCACCTTGCCGCCGCTGGTCACGCACGCCAGGATGGCCTGCATTGCCTGCGAAATGGGTTTGCTGAGGACTGGGCCGGCCTGGTACTTGAGGTCGGCGCTATCGATGAAGTGTTGCTGAATCCGTTGCTCGAGCATGGGGCGCGATGATACCGGGGGGCGATGAAACAAGACGTTTGCGTTCGATGTATGGGTGGAGCCTGCGGCGCGCTTTCAGTTCCCGCCCGCGTCGAATGCGCCCTGCAGCCAGGTGATGCGCTCCTCGACCAGCACCACGTCGAAACGGCATGGCGGCATGCGTGCGCAGGCCGTTCAGGTAGTGGCGCGCCGCGAACACGATGCGCCGCTGCTTGACGCCCGTGATGCTGCCGCCGGCGCCGCCATGCGTGCCGCTGCTGCGCTGCCGCACCTCCACGAACACCAGCGTGGCGTCGCGCGGATCGCGCATGATCAGGTCGATCTCGCCGCCGCCGCGTCCGGGCGTTCGATAATTGCGCGCAACCAGCGCCAGGCCGGCGCATTGAAGGTGGTCGAGCGCGGCGTCTTCCGCCGCATCGCCGCGATGCCTGGTCGTGATGGTCTTCATGCTGGCTCCCTGCCGGCTTTCTTTTTTGTTCCTACGGAGAAACCCCTTGGCTTCACTCGCACCCGCTTCCTTCGGCGCCGCCCTGGCGGCCGCGCGCGATGCCTCGGGTGCACAGCATTATCCGCAGGGCACGCTCTACGTGGTGGCCACGCCCATCGGCAACCTGGCCGACATCACGCTGCGCGCGCTGCATGTGCTGCAGCTGGTGGACGCCATCGCCTGCGAGGACACGCGCCACACGCAGAGCCTGCTGCGCGCCTACGGCATCGACCGGCCGAATGCCCAGCTGCTGGCCGTGCACCAGCACAACGAGGCCGAGGCCGCCCAGGCCGTGGTCGCGCGGCTCGCGCAGGGCGAGCGCATCGCCTACGTGAGCGACGCCGGCACGCCCGGCGTGAGCGACCCGGGCGCGCGGCTGGTCGCGGCCGTGCGCGCCGCCGGCCAGCGCGTGCTGCCGCTGCCGGGCGCAAGCAGCGTCACCACGCTGGTCGGCGCCGCCGGCCTCGTGGCGGCGGGCGACGAGAGCAGCGCCTTCGTGTTCGCGGGCTTCCTGCCGACGAAGGCCGGCGAGCGCGACGCGGCCGTGCAGGCGCTCGCGCAGGAGCGGCGCGCGGTGGTGCTGCTGGAAGCGCCGCACCGCATCGAGGCCGTGGCGCGCGCCCTCGCGACGCTGGGCGAGCGCCGCATCACCGTCGGCCGCGAACTCACCAAGCAATTCGAGGAGATCGCGACCGTCGCCGCCGCGGAGCTGCCGGGCTGGTTCGCCGCCGGCCGCGACCGCACGCGCGGCGAATTCGCGCTGGTGCTGCACCCGGTGGCCGCGGCCGCCGACGACGGTGCCGAAGGCGAACGCGTGTTGCGCCTGCTGCTGGCCGAGCTGCCCGTGAAGACCGCGGTGCGGCTCGCGGCCGAGATCAGCGGCGCGCCGCGCAATGCGCTGTATGAAACGGCGCTGCGCATTCGAAATGACGACGGCAACGAGGAAGACGAGAGCGGCGCATAGCCGCCAGGCTCACAGCCCGCCCGGCAGCAGCGCGGCCAGCGCCTCGCGCATCCAGCGCGCGATCAGCTGCTGGCGCTCGCGCGGCATGCGATCCAGCGTCGATGCCACGCTGATCGCGGCCACGGGCTCGCCTTCGCTGCTGCGCACCGCCATGCCCACCGCCAGCACCCCGTCGGTGGCATGGTTGCCGATGACCGACCAGCCGCGCTCGCGCGTCGCGCGCACCAGGAGCGCCATGCGCTCGGGCGTCATGCCGCCGTAGCGGCCCAGGACGAGCGCATTGGCGGCGACGGCGGCATTCACCTCGTCATCGGGCAACGCCGACAGCAGCGCCAGGCCCGCCGCGCCCACGCCGAGCGGCTGGCGCGTGCCCACCTGGATCACCAGGATCTGTACCGGATGCGTGCCCACATGGCGTGCGATGCAGTGCGACGCGGGGCCTTCGCGCACGATGGCGAAAGCCGCATCGCCGCAGGCCGCGCTCACGCGTTCCAGCACCGGACGCAGTCGCATCGCCATGTTGGGCATGCCGGCGGGTTGTGCCATGGCCGCAAGCCGCGGCCCCGCCACATAGCGAAAGCGCCCGCGCTGCGCGGCATAGCCGCTCTCCACCAGCGTGGCCAGCAGGCGGTGGACCGTGGCGCGCTCCAGCCCCGCCGCGCGGCACAGGTCGACCACGCGCAGGCCTTCGCGGCCGCTGGCCAGCACGGCGTCCAGCAGCTGCAGGCCGCGCCGCAGCGTGCGGCTGCCGGGGTCGTCGCCGGGCTCGGTGCCGGGGGTGCGCGCGGCCACGGCGCCGGCCGAAACGTCCGGCTGGCGGACGTTCTTGTTCACGGTTCGGGAAGGCATGCGGAAGAATTTCTCGGTCGACGGAGCCATCGCGCAGTGTGCCGCAGCACGGCAGGACGCGGCCCGCGACAGGCATTGCATACCAACTGGAGACAAGAAGTGACCTCGTATTCCGCACCCCGCCGGCAGTGGCTGGCGTTTGCCGCCGCCCTCGCCTGCAGCGCCGCGCTGCCGCTGCAGGCGCAGCCCGGCGCCCCCTGGCCGTCCAAGCCCGTGAAGCTCGTGGTCGGCTACGCCGCCGGCGGCGCCACCGACGTGATCGCGCGCCTCGTCGCCATCAAGCTGGGCGAGCAGCTCGGCCAGCCCATGCTGGTGGACAACCGCACGGGCGCCAACAGCAACGTGGGCGCCGAGTACGTCGCCCGCGCGCCCGCCGACGGCTACACGCTCTACGTCTACACCATCGCGAACACCATCAACGCCTCGCTCTACGGCAAGCTGGGCTACGACCCGGTCAAGGACTTCGAGCCCATCGGCCTGATCGCGAAGATCCCCAACATCCTCGTGGTGAATCCGTCGCTGCCCGTGAAGAACGTCGCCGAGTACGTGCGCTTCGCCAAGGAGTCGAAGGAGGGCATCACCTTCGCGTCGTCCGGCAGCGGTTCCTCCATCCACCTGTCGGGCGAGATGTTCAAGATGCAGGCCGGGCTCAACATGCTGCACGTGCCCTACCGCGGCAGCGCGCCCGCGGTCACCGACCTGCTGGGCGGCCAGGTGCAGTCGATGTTCGACAACACGCCGTCGGCCCTGCCGCACGTGCAAGGCGGGCGCCTGCGCGCGCTCGCGATCACCAGCGCCCGGCGTTCGCCGCTGCTGCCCGACGTGCCCACGCTGGCCGAGTCGGGCTATCCGGGCTTCGACGTGCAGTCGTGGTTCGGCCTGGCGGCCCCCGCCGGCACGCCGCGCCCCGTGATCGACCGCCTGAATGCCGCGCTCGGCAAGGTGCTGGCCGCGCCCGACGTGCGCCAGCGCCTGCAGGACCTGGCCGCTTCGCCCGAACCCGGCACGCCCGAGCAGATGCGCAGCTTTGCCGCGGCCGAGATCACGCGCTGGCGCGACGTGGTGAAGGCGTCCGGCGCCAAGGCCGAGTGACGACGACAAGAGAGCCCGTACAGGAGCACACCGACCCATGTTTCCCATCGACTTCTTCTGGCGCGCCGCGGCGCGCTGGCCCGACAACATTGCCATCGACGCCCCCGAGGGCACCCTCCGCTACGAGGCGCTGGCCGCCCAGGTGGCGGCGCTGGCGGCCGCGCTGGTCGCACTCGACCCCGCGCCGCAAAGCCGCGTGGCCATCTGCGCGAAGAACAGCGCGGAGCACATCGCCGCGCTGCTCGCGGTGCTGGCCTGCGGCAAGGTCTGGGTGCCGCTGAATCCGCAGAGCACGCGGCCGGAGATCCGCCGCATCGTCGATGCCACCGAACCCTCGATCCTCGTGCTCGACGGCGCCTGCGCCGAACTGCTCGACGGTGCGCCCGGCGCGCGCATCCATACCGGCACGGCGCCGCAGCACGAAGCCACCATCGCGGCGCTGGCGGCCCGGCACGCGGGCGCACCGCGCCCATCATTCGCGCTGCCGCCGGACGCCACGCAGGCGATCAAGTTCACCGGCGGCACCACCGGCGCGCCCAAGGGCGTGATGCAGCCATACCGCGCATGGCTGGCCAACATCGCCAACCAGATCCACGCCTGGGGCTTCGACGCGCACGAGCGCTATGTCGTGGCGGCGCCGATCACGCACGGCACGTCGACCTACGTGCTGCCCATCCTCGCGCAGGGCGGCTGCCACGTGGTGCTGCCCGCGGCCGGCGCCGAGGCCGTGCGCACGGCCTTCCGCGAGCGCGGCGGCACGACCTGCTTCATGCCGCCCACGCTGGTCTACATGCTGATGGCGCTGCCGGGCGCATCGCGCGCCGACTTCCCGCGCCTGCGCCGGCTGATCTATGGCGGCGCGCCGATGCCTTCGGAAAAGATCCGCGAGGTGCGCGCATTCTTCGGCCCGGTGCTGGGCACCACGTACGGCCAGACCGAGGCACCCCAGATCCTCACCGTGATGCTTCCCGAGGACTTCGAGGACGAGCGCAACTGGGCCGCCGTGGGCCGCACCGCCTGGTTCAGCGACGTGGCCATCATGGCGCCGGACGGCCGGCTGCTGCCCGCTGGCGAAGTGGGCGAAGTGGTGGCGCGCGGCGACCTGCTGATGACCGGCTACTGGCGCCTGCCCGAAAAGACCGCCGAGACGCTGGTGGACGGCTGGCTGCACACCGGCGACCGGGGCCTGATCGACGAGCGCGGCTACCTCTACCTGAAGGACCGCCTGAAGGACATGGTCATCACGGGCGGCTTCAACGTGTACCCGGTGGACGTGGAGAACGCGCTGGGCCAGCACCCGGCCGTGCACGAGTGCGCCGTGTTCGGCGTCCCCGACGACAAGTGGGGCGAGGCGGTGCAGGCCGCCGTGCAGCTGCGCCCCGGCCGCCACGCCACCGAGGCCGAGCTGATCGCCTTCGTGCGCGAGCGCCTGGGCCCCGTGCAGACGCCCAAGCACATCCATTTCCACGAGGCCCTGCCGCGCTCACCCGTGGGCAAGGTGCTCAAGAGCGCCGTGCGCGAACTCGCCACGGCGGCCACCGCCACATCCTGAACGAAAGAGACCACGCCATGACTTCCACCTCCGGAACGCCCGTCACCCGCCTGTGCACCCACACGCTCACCAGCCTGCACTACCGCGAGGCCGACCTGGTCGAAGACCTGCTCGGCAAGAAGACCTTCACCGAGGTGATGCTGATGCAGATCCTGAACCGCACGCCGCGCGGCGTGGACCTGCGCATCACCGATGCGGTGCTGGTGGTGCTGATGGAGCACGGCCTCACGCCCAGCGCCATTGCCACGCGCCTGATCTACATGAGCGCGCCCGAGAACCTGCAGGGCGCCGTCTCGGCCGGGCTGCTGGCGGTGGGCAGTTCGTTCGTGGGCACCATGGAGAACTGCGCCGGGCTGCTCGACCGCATCGGCGCCGCCGCCGACCCGGATGCCGAGGCGATGGAGATCGCGCGCCACTACAAAGGTCTCAGGAGCCCGGTGCCCGGCTTCGGCCACCACCTGCACAAGCCCGTGGACCCGCGCGCCTACAAGCTGCTCGACATGGCGCGCGCCGAGCCCGAACTGGCCGGCCACAAGGTGCGGGCGCTGGAGCGCCTGTCCGCCGCGGTGGATGCCATGGCCGGGCGCCCCATCACCATCAACGCGACCGGCGCGGTGGCCGCGCTGCTGGGCGAGATCGGCGTGCCCACCGGGGTGATGCGCGGCTTCGCCGTGATCTCGCGCGCCGCGGGGCTGGTGGCGCACATCGTCGAGGAGCAGCAGAGTCCCTCGGGCCGCTTCATCTGGGACACCGTCGAGCACGCGATTCCGTTCGTCGGCGCGAGCGGCAAGCCCGCGTGACCCTCAGCCATCCAGCTCCGCATAGCGCCTGAAGATCCCGTACTCGTTGAACGCGATGCGGCGCGGGCTTTGCAGGTAGTCGTGCACGCGCTGGCGGCGCCGGACGTTGTCGTGCAGCTTCTCGACCGCCGGCGTGGCGGCCAGCGCCCGGGCCGCGGCCTTCGGGAACGCATAGCGCAGGCCTTCGACCAGCTGGAACAGCGACAGGTCGGCATAGGTCAGCACATCACCCACCAGGTGCGACGACCCCGCGGGGTTGCGCCGCAGCACGCGCTCGAACCAGTTCAGGAACTTGGGAATCCGCTCCTCGCGGAAGGCCCGCGCGCGCTGCACGGCCGCATCGCGCTGGTCCTCGTAGTAGGCGCCGGTGGAAATCGGGTGGTGCGTGTCGTGCGCCTCGGCCACCACGTCGGCGATGGTGAGCTGCAGCTGGTGCGTCCACAGGCCGTCGGATTCGCCGACGCCCGCGAGGCCCAGCCGCGGCCCGAGGTACAGCAGGATGGCCGCGGTCTGTCCCACGACGATGTCGCCGTCGATCAGGAACGGCGGCGCGAAGGAGGGGCGGACGATGTCGGGGTCGTCGAGCCGGTCGCCCAGTGCGGACTCCCCGCCGCCCTTCGATTCGGGCAGCCGCGCCACGTCGACATAGTCCGCACCGGCCGCCTCGAGCGCGAGCCGCACGAATTCCCCGCGGCCCTGGATGGTGGGCCAGTAGTGGAGTTGGTAGGTGGTCATGCGGCCATGGTGTCAGGGTCCGCATGGCCCTGCAACCGGCCGCCCAGAGCCCCTCAGAGCCCCTCGGCAAGCTCCACAGCGCGGCGCCTGGCCTCGGCTCTCGCATCGGCATCGACTTCCGGCCCCATCAGCGTCTTCTCGACCACCACGGAGCGCACCTCGCGCACGCCGATGAAGCGCAGCCAGGTCTCGATGTAGGGCAGCTGGAAGTCGAGCGCGTGCGCGGAGCCGTCTTTTCCCAGCGGGTAGTCCAGGCCCCTCGCGCACACCACCGTCGCCCGCCGGGTCTGGAGCATGCCCGAGAGACCCGAGGCGTCGAAGCGGAACAGCACGTCCTTGTGCGACACCACGTCGATCAGGTGCTTCAGCTTGTAGGGAATGCCGAAGTTCCACAGCGGCATCGCCAGCACGATGTGGTCCGCGGCGTGAAAAGGCGCGGCGACGCGACGCACCTCGTCCCAGGCCGTTTGCTGGGCGTCGCTCAACGGCACGCCGTTGATGCCGGCGTACTTGGCGTCGAGCATGTCCTGCGACAGCTCGGGCAGCTGCATGGTCCACGGGTTCAGGGTGGTGACATGGCAGGCCGGGTGGATGCGCGTCACTTCGTCGATGAAGGCGCCGGCCACTTCGATGCTGGCGGAACGCGTCTTCCTGGGCGAGGTCTCGATGTAAAGCAGTTCTTTCATGGCGTGCGGGGGTGAGTGGTTCGGAACGCCGAGGCTAGGCAGCACAGACCCTGCACACAAGCAACATAATTTGCAGCCATTCAGAACAAACTTCACTGAAACCCATGCTCGACTCCCAACAGCTGCGCGCCTTCGTCTCGGTGGCCGACCACGGCAGCGTGACCCGGGCGGCCGACGCCATGCACCTGACGCAATCGGCCGTGAGCGCGCAGATCCGGCGGCTCGAAGAGCAGCTGGGCTGCCGCGTCTTCGACCGCACCACCCGGTCGCTGCAGCTCACAGCCCAGGGCAGCGTGCTGCTGAGCTATGCCAGGAGCATCCTCAACCTGCAGCAGCAGGCGGTCTCCAGGCTCGCGGCGCCCCGTCATGCGCCGGCCACGCTGCGCCTCGGATGCTCGGAGGGGTTCCCTAGCGGATGGCTGTTCGCCGCGCTCGCGGGCTTTCGCCAGCGCAGGCCCGACGTGCATGTGGAAATCACCTGCGGCATCAGCACGGTGCTGGCCAAACAGGTGCGGCAGCGCTCGCTCGACCTGATGGTCGGAACGGTCTGCGACGCCGGAAGCGACACCGAAACGCTCTGGATGGAGCCGCTGGTCTGGGCTTTTTCGACAAAGGCGCTGCTCGACCCCGACGCGCCCGCCCCGCTGGCTTTTCTCTCGGAGCCCTGTCCGTTCCGCGAAGCCGCGCTTGCCTCGTTGGCCGGGCACGGAACGACGAACTGGCAGGTCGTGCTGACCGCGCAGGGCTCGGGCGCATTGGTGGCCGCCGCGGCCGCCGGCCTGGCGATCACCGTGCTGACGCCCTCGGGCATGCCGCCCATCCTGCGCTCCATTCCGCCGGGCAGCTTTCTGCCGCCGCTGCCGCCCGCGCGCTTCGTGATCCAGCGCGCCGAAGGGAGCGCGGCGCCGAAGCCGCTGGCGGCGCTGGTCGACGAGGTGCGCGAGGCCTGCTTCAGGTGGCGCGGGGCGCACGCGGGAGCGCTCGACGCGTAGCGCCGCGCCCCCGGCTCGCGGGCTTGCTGGCTACTCGGCCGTGATCCCCGCCTTGCGCACCACCTCGCCAAACTTGACGAGGCGCTCGGACATCATCTTCTCGAAGGCGGCAGGCGTCATTTCCTCGGGCGCGATCACGCCGCGCTCCTTGAGGCTGGCCTGCATGGCCGGCGACGTGGCCACCTGGCGCACGGCCTTGTACAGCGTCTGCACGATGGCGTCCGGCGTGCCGCCCGGGGCGGCCAGCCCCGTCCACGACGTGAGGTTGAGCTGGGGGTAGCCCACTTCGGCCATGGTGGGCACGTCGGGCAGCTGCGGCAGGCGCTTGTCGGCCGCCACGGCGAGCGCGCGCACCCTGCCGGCCTGCACGTGCGGCAGCATGATGACCAGGTTGTCGAGAATGAACTGCACCTCGTTGGCCAGCACGGCCGTGATCAGCGGCGTGCCGCCGCGGTAGGGGATGTGCGTGGTGAACACGCCCGTGGCGGCCTTGAGCATCTCCACGTTGAGCTGGCCCATGCTGCCCACGCCGCCGCTGCCGTAGTTGAGCTTGCCGGGGTTCTTCTTCGCGTAGTCGATGAACTCCTTGAAGCTCTTGATGGGCAGGCTCGAATGCACCACCAGCGCATTGGGCTGGCGGCCCAGGATGGCGATGTTCTCGAAATCCTTGATGGGGTCATAGCCCACCTTGGGCTGCGTGAGCGGGTTGGCCAGGTGACTGCTCTGCGACGACACCACCAGCGTGTAGCCGTCGGGCTTGGCGCGCGCCACCATCTGCGACGCCACCGAGCCGCCCGCACCGGCGCGGTTCTCCACCACGATGGGCACGCCCAGCGCGCTCGACAGCGGCTCCGAATACTGGCGCGCCATGATGTCCACCGACCCGCCCGGAGGGAACGGCACCACGAGCGTGATGGGGCGCGAGGGGAACTTGTCGTCGGCGTGTGCCGCCAGCGGCGCCAGGCCCGCGAGGCCAAGGCCCAGGCCGGCGTTGAGGATGTGGCGACGAGTGGGTTGTGTGGGGTGCATGGAATCGGCTCTCGAAGGCAAAAGAATCAGGGGTGGTCCAGGATGGCCAGCGCCACGGCCTGGGCGCGCGGCACGAAGGTGGCGAGCTCGCAGTACTCGCGCTCGGTGTGCGCGTGCCCGCCCACGGGGCCGGTGCCGCACAGCGTGGGCGCGCCCACCGAGGCGGTCAGGCCGCTGTCGGCCGCGCCGCCCGTGAACTCTCCCTGCACCTCGAAGCCCAGGGCCCGGGCACCGTGCTGGTAGAGCGCCAGCAGCTCGTCGGGCGTGGGCTTCATGGGCATGGTGCGTCGCGATCCGGTCACGCGCCCCTTGGTGCGCGGCACGGACTCTTCCTCGACGATGCCGCGCACCTTCGCGAGCAGTTCGTCCGGGTCCGTTTCCGACGTGAAGCGCATGTCCAGCTCGGCCTTGGCATGCGGCGCCACCATGTTGGGCACGATGCCGCCGTGCACCACGCCCACGTTGGCGGTCACGCCCGTGGCCGGATCGGTCAGCGCATGCAGCGCGAGGATCTTGCGGGCCAGCGCCTCGATGGCACTGGCGCCGGCCGCGTGGTTGATGCCCGCATGGGCGGCGACGCCCTCGACCTCGAACTCCACCACCATCGAGCCCTTGCGGCTGGTGACGAGATTGCCGCTGACGCGGCCCGGCTCGGCGTTCAGCACCGCCCGCGCGCCGCGCGCCTTGGCCATGATGCGGTCGCGCGTGGCGGCCGAGCCGATCTCTTCGTCGCACGAGAAGAACAGCTGCAGCGGCGCCTTCAGCCCGCCGCAGCGCGCGAAGGCCTCGGCCACGAACACGTTCATCACCAGGCCCGACTTCATGTCGGCCACGCCGGGACCGTAGGCGCGCCCGTCTTCCACGCGGAAGGGCCGGCGTGCCGCGGTGCCGGCCGGGTACACGGTGTCCATGTGCCCCATGAGCAGGATGGGCGCGCCCTCGGCGGGCCCGGGCACCTGGGCATGCAGCAGCACGCCATAGCCCGGCACGGGCTCGAACTGCACGGCCACGCCGGCCGCCTCCAGGCGCTCGCGCAGCGCCGTGGCCACGGCGGTCACGCCCGCTTCGTTGCGGCTGCCGCTGTCGATGTCGACCACTTTCTGCAACAGATCTTGCATGGCCTGCCCCTGGCCGGCCAGCCAGTCCAGGAGGCGGGCTCGCAGCTGCGAGCGGCTCTCTTCAAGGGTATCCTGCATCTTCGTCCTTCCATGAACCCCGCGGCGCCGGGGTGAAATTTGGGCCGCAGTGTTGCACGCGTTGCCGGTGTTTGCAATACTTTTTTCATAAAAGAGGCATCAATGAAATTATCATTGCAAGAATCGACAGGCTTGCTCACCGAGCGCCTGGCCCGCCAGGGCCGCGAGCTGACGGCCAGCGAACGCGCCCTGGCCGAGGCCCTGGGGCGCGACTATCCGCACGCATTGCTGGAATCCGCCACCGCCCTGGCCGCGCACAACGGCACCAGCGCCTCCACCGTGGTGCGGCTGTTCGCCAAGCTGGGCTACGCGAGCTATGCCGAGGCGCAGCGCGAAGCGCGCGCGGAAGTGACCGCGCTGCTGCAGACGGCCGGGCAGCGCGCCCCCGTGACCATCGGCACGCAGCGCAGCCTGCAGCAGTGCGTGGACGACGCCCTGCTGCACGACCAGCACAACATCACCGCCACCCGTGACGGCCTGGACATGGCGGCGTTCGAGGCCATGGCCACGCGCATTGCCAAAGGCAAGGGTCGCCTCTTCGTGCTGGCGCAGATCAACAGCGCGCCCGTGGCCGCCTGGCTGGCCCTGCACCTCAACATGTGCCGCCCCGGCGTGCACGAGCTGGGCGCGGGCGCAGTCACCGCCACCGACCAGCTGCTGTGGATCCAGCCCGAAGACGCCCTGCTGGCCTTCAGCATCCGCCGCTATTCCAGCGGGCCGGTGAACGTGGCGCGGCGCTTTCGAGAAGCGGGCGCGCAGGTGCTGGCCATCACCGACAGCGCCACCGCGCCGCTGGCCGCGCTGGCCCACCACCGGGTGCAGGTGCGCACGTCCAACGCATCGCCGTTCGATTCCTACACCGCGGCGTTCTTTGTCTGCAATGCGCTGGTGTCCGCCGTGGCCCAGCTGCGGCACGAGGCGGTGTCGCAGGCGCTGGCGCGGCGCGACCAGCTGTGGAAGGACGTGGAGGCGTCGCAGCTCATCGTGGATGAGGTGCCTGTGCGGGCGGGGCGGCGCAAGGGGGGGAAAGGATAGGCGGGCAGGTCAGAAGCCACCTCGCTCGCGCAATGCGAGCCCTGTCATTCAGCTACCGAGCGGACACCGTGTAGAGCTTGAAGCGGCAACGCGTCTTGCCGTAGTTCATGCAGCCCCAGAACGGTGTGCCGCCCTCCTTGGGCTTTCTCTCCGCCATCTTCACGCCGCAGTTCACGCAGGTCGGTTTCCAGTACTCGCCTTCGTAGGCAACTGCGAGCAGTGCCTGCTGCTGCTCGGGCGTGCGCGTGCCAATGAGGCGCAGCAGACCTGATTGATCTTGTGCGTTGATGCCATTGGCCTTGGCGAAGACCAACGCGTCGTCAGTGAATGTCGAGCTTGTGGCGAAGGTGCCGTACTGCAGGTCGTTGGCCTTGAGCACACCGAAGAACTCGCGCAACTGCTGGACGCCGACTGGCTTGCGGCGCCAGTGCTTGCATTGAACGATCATTGGCTTCGGGCTGTGTGCCGAATAAAGCCAGATGTCGACGCCGCCGTCCGCGCCATGAGACTGGCTCTCCGTACGTACGCCGGCCTGCCCAAACAGCGTTTCGCACAACGCCTCGAAGCGGCGCCACTCGATGTCCTCGAATACCTGAGGCGACCACGCCCGCTGGGGCGCATGGGCCACCTCGCCGGTCTCGCCTGTGAGTTCTTTCTTCAGCGTGCTCAACCATCCCGCCATACGTCACCTCCACCTCTTTGGGCACCAATGTAACGCAGTGTTGCGGCGCGTCTTCTTCTGGCCGGCTGGATGCCCGGCTGCTGGATCAGTGGCGGAAGGAGTTGGCTATGAGCGCAGGGGTACTTGATTGAGGACGGGTCGTTGGCCTGCGCCGCAGACGAGCTACCAACTCGGCTTTCGATCACCCTGCGCACGAATCCGCTGGCCGCGATCAACGCCTACCTGGTGGATGCTGGCCAGCTCGCAGCGTCGCCAGAAACCCACGCCCTCCAACACGGTGGAGATGTCGATCTTCGCCAGCCGGTAGAGCCCCAGGGCCACGCCTTGCACGAATGCGGAGATCAGCAGCTCCGCGTGCTCGTCATTCCTCAAGCTGCCGCGGATCAGTTTCCCGCCAAGCTCCATGAGCTTCAGCGCGTGGCTCGACGCGGTTGCGGTACTTTCCTTTGTCAGCCGCAGACACCGAAGCCTGGAGCCGAGCGTCCACACCGCGTGACGCGGAACCTCGTCGAACCGAGCCTCTTCGAGCACGATCTGCCTTGCGCGGATTTCACCGAAGTCGCGATGGTCCTGGCCATAGAAGAATTTGGCGAACTCGTCGGCCTGCTTCTCGACGGCGCGTTCGCTGTGTGCCATCTTCTCCGTGGCCCTGAGGCCCGAGACATGCTCGACAAGAAAACCCAACTCATCGCCCGACCGCTTGTGAGATCCCTTCGCCATCGTTGCGTCTCCAGGTCTCGAACTCGATGCGCCTCCTGGTGCTCGGCATCCGACACCGCGCCAGAAGATGGGGAGGAATCGGCCGAGCCCCCTACCTCATCGGCACCCCAACCACCATCGGATTGAGTCAAGTTTCCTCGGTACCAATCGGGCAACAGAACCACATTCCCCAGAGGAGAAAACAAAAAAAGCCGGACACCTTTGAAAGTGTCCGGCTTGCTATCTGGTCCCGCCGCCAGGAATCGAACCTGGATCTCAGCCTTCGGAGGGCCGAATTCTATCCGTTGAAATACAGCGAGAAATCTGGGCTCCGGCAGAACCGGAGCCTCGCATTATCGCCCATCAGGCGGCGATTTCTTCGGCTTCGTTCCCGATGCCCGCCGGCGAGTTCCGCACAAAGCCCAGCCCGGCCAGGTAAACGCGGAAGGTGCGCCGGCCGGCGGACACCAGCTCGAAGGCGGTGGGGTCGAGCAGCCAGTTCTGGATGAGCCCGCTCAGCAAGGCGTGCAGGCCCTGGGCCGCCACGTCGCCGGGCACGGGCAGCCTGATGTGGTCGCGCCGCGCGGCCAGGTGCAGGGCTTTTTCGAAATCGCTCACGCAGGCGTTGCGCGCATCCAGGTGGCGCTGCTGCACCGAGGCCATGTCGTGCGTGTATTCGACCTTGTGGGTGGCCACGTCGAACACGCGGCGCACCTGGGGGTCGGTGGTCATGAGGGTCAGGGCATGCACCATGCCCTCCTCGATCTCGGCCAGCGGGTCGTCGTCGATGCCCGCCGCCGCGGCGGCGGCCCTGGGGCCGGCCTCCAGCGGGAGGATGACGCGCTCCATCATCGCGTTGAAGAGGTCGGCCTTGTCCTTGAAGTGCCAATAGATGGCGCCGCGCGTGGCCCCGGCCTGCTGCGCAATCTGCTGCAGCGAGGTCTGCGAGACGCCTTGCGCCTGAAACAGCAGCTCCGCGGCATCGAGCAACCGATTCCGCGTGGCCAGTGCCTCTTCCTTCGTACGACGTGCCACCCAGTCTCCCAATTTGTAAAGCCAAGCCCTTTCCGATGCGTAGGGCCATTCGATACTGTCACTATACATCCATGAATGTATGTAAACTACCGGGCTTCCCCGATGGCCCGGCTGTTTATGCTGGCTTTCTGTGTTCGCTCCGCGAACGCGCCATCTCCCGTCTTTGCTTCAAAGGATTCGCATGCCTCTCCTGCATGTTTCGCGTCAATCGTCGTTCTCGCCGCGCCTCGCGATCGTGGCCGCTGCTGTGGTGTTGGTGCTCGCGGCCTGTTCCAAGGGCGATGCGCCGGCCGGCCCGGGTGGCGCGGCCGGCGGCGGCGCCCGGCCCGCACCCGAGGTGGGCGTGGTGGTCGCCACGCCCACCGACGTGGGCCTGGTCACCGAACTGCCGGGCCGGCTCGAAGCCTCGCGCGTGGCGCAGGTTCGCGCCCGCGCCTCGGGCATCCTGCTGAAGCGCGAATTCCGCGAAGGCAGCGACGTGAAGGCCGGCCAGCTGCTGTTCCGCATCGACCCGGCACCGCTGGTGGCCGCCGCGCAGAACGCGCGGGCCACGCTGGCGCGCGCCGAGGCCAACGCCGTGCAGGCGAAGGCACTGGCCGACCGCTACAAGCCGCTGGTCGAGGCCAATGCGGTGAGCAAGCAGGAATACGCGACGGCCGTGGCCTCGCAAAAGACGGCCGAGGCCGACGTGGCCGCGGGCCGCGCCGCGGTGCAGACGGCCAAGATCAACCTGGGCTACGCCGACGTGACCTCGCCCATTTCGGGCCGCATCGGCCGCGCGCTGGTGACCGAGGGCGCGCTGGTGGGCCAGGGCGACGCCACCGAGCTGGCCGTGGTGCAGCAGATCAACCCGGTGTACGTGAACTTCACGCAATCGGCGTCCGACGTGCTGAAGCTGCGCCGCGCACTGGCTGCCGGCCAGTACAAGCGCGCCAGCGGCGAAGAAGCGGCCAGCGTGAACGTGGTGCTGGAAGACGGCACCGACTACGCGCTGCCCGGCAAGCTGCTGTTCTCCGACCTGACGGTGGATTCGACCACCGGCCAGGTCACGCTGCGCGCCGAGGTGCCCAACCCGAAGGGCGAGCTGCTGCCCGGCCTGTACGTGCGCGTGAGGCTGGAGCAGGCGCAGGCCAGCAACGCCATCACGATTCCCCAGCAGGCCGTCACGCGCACGCAGCAGGGCGACACGGTGTCGGTGGTGAGCGCCGACGGCAAGATCAGCCAGCGCACGGTGAAGATCAGCGCCGCCAAGGACAACCAGTGGGTGGTGCTCGATGGCCTGAAGGCCGGCGAGCAGGTGATGGTCGACGGCTTCCAGAAGCTGCAGATGATGCCGCCCGGCACGCCGGTGAAGGCGGTGCCATGGAAGAAGCCCGCGCCCAACGGCGCGGCACAACCGGCAGCGCCGGCGGCGTCTGCCGCGGCGGCGCCAGCGAGCGGTCCGGCGCCTGCCACGGCCGAGAAGAAGTAATCAGGAGCGCGCCCGCATGGCCAAATTCTTTATCGACCGACCGATCTTCGCCTGGGTGATCGCGCTGTTCATCCTGGTGATGGGCGGTGTGGCAATTACCCAGCTGCCGATCTCGCAGTACCCGCCGGTGGCACCGCCGGCCATCGTGATCAACGTCGCCTACCCCGGCGCCTCGGCCCAGACGCTGGAGGACAGCGTGCTGTCCGTCGTCGAGCGCGAGATGAACGGCTCGCCGGGCCTGATCTACATGGAATCGGTGGCCCAGGCCGACGGCACCGGCACCATCACCATCAGCTTCGAGGCCGGCACCAACCCCGACCTGGCGCAGGTGGACGTGCAGAACCGGCTCTCCCGCGCCACGCCGCGCCTGCCGGCCGCCGTGACGCAGCAGGGTGTGCGCGTGGACAAGTCGCGCAACAACTTCCTGATGTTCGTGATGCTGTCCTCGGACAATCCGCAGTTCGACCCGGTGGCGCTCGGCGACTATGCCGCGCGCAACGTGGTGCCCGAACTGCAGCGCGTGGTCGGCGTGGGCCAGGCCCAGCTGTTCGGCTCTGAAAACGCGATGCGCATCTGGATCGATCCGAACAAGCTGCAGGGCTTCAACCTGTCGGCCACGGACGTGAACAACGCGATTCGCGCGCAGAACGCCCAGGTGTCCTCGGGCACCCTCGGCGACCTGCCCAACATCCCCGGCCAGGCCATTGCGGCCACGGTGGTGGTGAACGGCCAGCTCGCCAACGTGGAGCAGTTCCAGAACATCGTGCTGCGCGCCAACACCGACGGCTCGACCGTGCGGCTGAAGGACGTGGCGCGGGTGGAACTCGGCGGCCAGTCGTATGCCACGTCGGCGCGCCTGAACGGCGTGCCGGCAGTGGGTATTGGCGTGCAGCCCACGCCCAACGGCAACGCGCTGCAGTCGGCCAAGGCGATCCGCGCCAAGATGGCGGAGCTCCAGCGCTTCTTCCCGCAGGGCGTGAAGTGGGACATTCCGTACGACAGCTCGCGCTTCGTGCAGATCTCCATCACCGAAGTGGTCAAGACGCTGCTGGAAGCCATTGCGCTGGTGTTCGTGGTGATGTTCCTGTTCCTGCAGAACTGGCGCTACACGATCATCCCGACCATCGTGGTGCCGATTGCGCTCTTGGGCACCTTCGCCATGCTGCTCGCAATGGGCTTCTCGATCAACGTGCTGACCATGTTCGGCATGGTGCTGGTGATCGGCATCGTGGTGGACGACGCCATCGTGGTGGTGGAGAACGTCGAGCGCATCATGAGCGAAGAGGGGCTGTCGCCGCTCGAAGCCACGCGCAAGGCCATGAAGCAGATTTCGGGCGCCATCATCGGCGTGACCGTGGTGCTGATCTCGGTGTTCGTGCCGCTGGCGTTCTTCGCGGGCTCCACGGGCAACATCTACCGCCAGTTCTCGGCGGTGATGGTGACCTCGATCGCCTTCTCGGCCTTCATGGCGCTGTCGCTCACGCCGGCGCTGTGCGCCACGTTGCTCAAGCCCGTGGAAGCCGGCCACCACCATGAGAAGACCGGCTTCTTCGGCTGGTTCAACCGCGGCTTCACGCGCACGGCCAAGGGCTATGAAAGCGTGGTCGCGCGCATCCTGCGTCGCGCCGCGCGCTACCTGATCATCTACCTGGCGATCATCGGCGCGGTGGTGTTCACCTACCTGCGGCTGCCGAGTTCGTTCCTGCCGGCGGAAGACCAGGGCAACATCATCGTGAATGTGCAGCTGCCCCCGGGCGCGACGCAGGAGCGCGCACTGTCGGTCATGCAGCAGGTCGAGGGCTTCATCCTGAAGCAGCCCGAAGTGCAGAGCATGGTGGGCGTGATGGGCTTCAGCTTCTCGGGCCAGGGGCAGAACGCGGGCCTTGCCTTCGTGACGCTGAAGGACTGGGAAGAGCGCAAGGACCCGGCCCATTCGGCCAGCGCCCTGGCGGGCCGCGCCTTCGGTGCGCTCTCGGGCATCCGCGACGCGTTCATCTACCCGCTGAGCCCGCCGCCCATTCCTGAACTGGGCAATGCCAGCGGCTTCAGCTTCCGGCTGCAGGACCGCGCGGGCGCGGGCCACGAGGCGCTGATCAACGCGCGCAACCAGCTGCTGGGCATGGCCGGGCAGAGCAAGATCCTGTCGCAGGTTCGCCCCGACGGCCTGGAAGACGCGCCGCAGCTGCAGATCGACATCGACCGCGACAAGGCCAACGCCCTGGGCGTGACCTTCGACGCGATCAACGCCACGCTGTCGACGGGCCTGGGTTCGAGCTACATCAACGACTTCCCGAACCGCGGCCGCCTGCAGCGCGTGGTGGTGCAGGCCGATGCGCCGGCACGCATGCAGCCCGACGACCTGCTCAAGCTGAACGCCAGCAACACGAAGGGCCAGCCGGTGCCGCTGTCGGCCTTTGCGACCACCAAGTGGGTCAAGGGCGCCACGCAGACGGTGCGCTACAACGGCTATCCCGCAATCCGCATCAGCGGCGACGCCGCCGCGGGCTTCAGCACGGGCGCCGCCATGGCCGAGATGGAAAAGCTCGCCGGGCAGCTGCCGCAGGGCTTCGGCTTCGAATGGACGGGCCAGTCGCGCGAAGAAAAGCTCGCGGGTTCGCAGGCCATCATCCTGTACGGCTTCGCGATCCTGGCGGTGTTCCTGTGCCTGGCCGCGCTGTACGAGAGCTGGTCGATTCCGCTGTCGGTGATCCTGGTGGTGCCGCTGGGCGTGCTGGGTGTGCTGCTGGCGACGATGCTGCGCGCCTACTCGAACGACGTGTACTTCCAGGTGGGGCTGATCACCATCATCGGCCTCTCGGCGAAGAACGCGATTCTGATCATCGAGTTCGCGAAGGACCTGCAGGCGCAGGGCAAGGGCATCATCGAATCGGCGCTGGCCGCGGCCCACCTGCGGTTCCGCCCGATCATCATGACCTCGCTGGCCTTCGGCCTGGGCGTGGTGCCGCTGGTGCTCGCCTCGGGGGCCGGTTCGGCCAGCCAGCGCGCCATCGGCACGGGCGTGCTCGGCGGCATGGTGACGGGCACGGCGCTGGCCGTGATCTTCGTGCCGGTGTTCTTCGTGGTGGTGCGCAGCCTGTTCAAGGGCAGTGCGCGCCAGCATGAAGCCGACAAGCGGCACGCGGAAGCAGCCGGCATCACGGAAGAAAAAGCACATGACTAAGAAACTGATTCCCACAGCCTTGGCCGCGGCAATGCTGCTGGCCGGCTGCTCGCTGATTCCGACCTACGAGCGCCCGGCGGCGCCGGTGCCCACCACCTACCCGGGCGACCCGGCGCAGCCGGCCGGCCAGGCCGCGGCGGCCGTGGCCTGGGAAGACTTCTTCACCGATGCACGGCTGAACGGCCTGATCCGCACCGCGCTCGCGAACAACCGCGACCTGCGCGTGTCGGTGCTCAACATCGAGCAGGCGCGCGCGCAGTTCCAGATCGAGCGCTCGGCGCTGTTCCCGGCGCTGGGCCTCACGGGCAGCGGCTCGCGCTCGAGCCCCAACCCGTACCAGGCCTTCGACAGCAGCGCGGGCAGCGTGTCGTCGCAGTACAGCGTCAACCTGGGCGTCACCGCCTGGGAAATCGACTTCTTCGGCCGCATCCGCGCGCTGAAGGACCAGGCGCTGGCGCAGTACCTGGCCACCGAGGAATCGCGCAAGGCCGCGCAGGTGAGCCTGATCGCGGCGGTGGCCACCGGCTGGCTCACGCTGATTGCCGACGACGAGCTGCTCGAACTCACGCGCCAGACGCTGGTCACGCGCGAGGAATCGGTGCGCCTGACCAAGATGCGCTTCGACAACGGCGTGTCGTCCGAGCTCGACTTCCAGGCCGCGAACTCGCTGGCCGAAACCGCGCGCGCCTCGTATGCGCAGCAGCAGCGCACGCGCATGCAGGACGAGAACGCGCTCGCCCTGCTGCTGGGCGCGCCGGTTCCGGCCGACGCCACCGCGGGCGGCATCAAGGGGCTGGACAGCGTCAAGCCGATGCCCGACGTGCCGGCGGGCCTGCCCTCCGACCTGCTGGCCGAGCGGCCCGACATCCGCGCCGCCGAGCAGCAGCTGATTGCGGCCAACGCCAACATCGGCGCGGCACGCGCGAACTTCTTCCCGCGCGTCTCGCTGACCACCACGCTGGGCACCGCGAGCAGCGAGTTCTCGGGCCTGTTCGACAGCGGCTCCAAGGCCTGGTCGTTCGCGCCGTCGGTCACGCTGCCGATCTTCGACGCGGGCCGCAACCGGGCCACGCTCGACTCGGCCAAGGCCGGGCGCGAGATTGCCGTGGCCCAGTACGAGAAGTCGATCCAGACCGCGTTCCGCGAAGTGGCCGATGCCCTGGCCGGCCGCGCCACGCTGGGCGAGCAGGTGCGTGCGCAGCGCGCGCAGGCCGATGCCGAGGCCGTGCGCTTCAGGCTCTCGGACATGCGCTACCGCAACGGCATTGCCAGCGCGCTCGACCTGCTCGATGCGCAGCGCTCGCTCTACACGGCGCAGCAATCGGCGGTCACCACGCGCCTGCTGCAGCTGCAGAACCAGGTCACGCTCTACAAGACACTCGGCGGCGGCTGGGCCACCCCGGGCAGCAAGGGCTGAGGCTTTCGCGCGACGGACGGAGAGCGGCCTTGCGTCCTTTGGGCGGAGGGCCTCTCTATAATCGCCGGTTGATTCGAAAAAGCCCCCCGACGAGCCCCCGTTATTGAGGACGCCAATGAGCGCAGACCCGCACTACCAGGCCACAGAAGACGCCCACACCGGCCCGATCAAGAACCCGAAGCAACTGCTGCTGGCGGTATTTTTCTCCTTCGTCGCACCCATCCTGATCATCGTGGGCCTTGTGGCCTATGTGGTTTCGGCCAACAAGCCCGCGGGCACGTCCGAGGGCGACAACATGTCGCTCTACGGCGTGTCGCAGGACACGCGCGACCGCGAAGTGGCCGAACGGCTCAAGAAGGTCGGCGCCATCGAGATCCGCGACGCCAACCGCCCGCTCGCTGCCGGCGATGCCGTCTTCAAGGCGCAGTGCGCGGCCTGCCACGGCGCGCCCGGCATTCCCGGCGCTCCGCACCTGAACGACGCCGCAGCCTGGGGCCCGCGCATCGGCCAGGGCTACGAAACGCTGCTCGACCATGCCCTGCATGGCAAGGGCGCCATGCCGGCCCAGGGCGGCGGCGACTTCGAAGACCTCGAAATCGGCCGTGCCGTGGTCTACATGGCCAATGCCGGCGGCGCCAAGTTCGCGGTGCCCGAGCGTCCCGCAGCGGCAGCGGCACCCGCCGACGGCGCCGCTTCGGCGCCCGCAGCGGCTGCAAGCAAGTAACCGGGCCACGCCCAAAGAAAAAGCCGGCTTCGAGCCGGCTTTTTCATGTCCGCCGCCAACTCAGCTATTCTTTTAATAGCATGGCAAGCCGGCTCGCCGCCGGGCTCAGCACATGGTCGAAGCGCTGCGGAAGGTCGCCCGCGTGCACCGGCTCGGGCGTCCACAGGCCCTGCTCCACGGCTTCGGCGGCAAGGCCCACGTCCTGCGTATGGACCAGCCCGAGCCCGATGGGCGCGGCAAGGAAGAGGCGGCCCTGCTCGTCGAGCAGGCAGGCCGAGATGTCGCCCGCCGCCTGCCCGGTGTGGGCCGTGACGGCAAAGCCGTTGTCGTCGGCAATGCGCCAGACGAAAGGCGCGGCCTCCAGTTCGACGTACACGCGCTGGGGGCCGTTCTGGAAGAACCACTGGCCCTCGTCGTCGTGGTCGTAGTTGCGCTGGATGAAGTCGATCAGCTTCTCGTGCCGCAGCATCGAGCCCTTGGACGTGGGGAAAGGGCCCTCGGCCTGCGTGCCGTCGTCGCGCATGTACCAGTTGCCGCGCGCGTCCAGGCCGAGCCAGCCGTAGCAGTGCGGCACGTTGGGCCACTTGGCGAGCGCCTGTTTAACGATGTCGTCCATGAAAGCTATTGTGCTCGCGCCTGCGGCGGATTGGATGGTGCAAACCCGGCCAGCCAGCCGCCCACGCGCTCGGGCATGTCGCGCACATGGCCGGGCGGCAGCCCGAGCGGAAAGCCCACGTGGCCGCCATGCGCGGGCTGCCACAGCGTGACGTACGGGCCGACCTCGTCGGGGCCGGGCAGGCTCCATGCCGGAATGAACGGATCGTTGAGCGCATTCACCACCAGCGTGGGCACGCGGATCGCGCTCAGGTGCGGCTTGGACGAGCCCCGGGCCCAGTAGTCGTCGGTGTTGCGAAAGCCGTGCAGCGGTGCGGTGAACACGTCGTCGAAGGCGTAGAGATCCCGCGCCGCAAGCAGCTGCTCGCGGTCGAACAGGCCGGGAAACTGCGCCAGCTTGGCCAGCGCCTTGGGCTTCATGGTCGCCAGGAACATGCGGGTGTAGACCAGCCGGTTGAAGCCGCGGCCAATGGCGGCGCCGCCGGCCGCCAGATCGAGCGGCGCAGACACCGAGGCCACCGCATTCACCGAGTCGCGGGCCGTGTCGCCGGCCTCGCAGGCCCAGCGCAGCAGCGCATTGCCGCCGAGCGAGACGCCCACGGCCAGCACGGGGCCGCCGCCATGGAGCGCGTGCTGGTCGTGCATGCGCTGCAGGATCCAGCCGATCTCCTCGTAGTCGCCCGAGTGGTAGGCGCGCGGCGCCAGGTTCATCTCGCCGCTGCAGCCCCGGAAATGCGGCACCGCGTAGGCCATGCCCTGCCCGGCGGCAAAGGCCGCGAAAGCTTCCGCATAGTGGCTGCGGGAGGAGCCCTCCAGCCCGTGGAACAGCACCAGCAGCGGCTGCGGGCCGGGCAAGGCCGCATCGGCGAAATCGACGTCGATGAAGTCGCCGTCGGGCGCGGTCCAGCGCTCGCGGCGGTACGCCGGCGCCGACCCGTCGAAACGGCGGGCATAGAGCGCCGGCCAGATGGTCTGCAGGTTACCGCCGGGCAGCCAGCGCGGCGCCATGTAGCCCATGGCCGCATGCAAGGTGGATGAAGATGAGGCGGCGGCGGGCATTGCGTCGCTTCAGTGCAGGGTCTGGGGCAGATCGTTCGCCTCGCTGGGCTCGCGCGCGCTGCCGGGGCTTGCATGGTGCGCCACCAGGCGCCAGCCTTCGACGGTCTTGTGATAGACGTTGGTGGCCAGCACGAAGGCATGCTTGGGCCCTTCGGCCGTGAGCACCTCGATGCGCTCCAGCACGTTGTGCACCGCGCTCGCCAGCGACTCGATCTTGCGCACGCGCGCCGGCGTCGCATGGATGGCGCCGTTGCCGAACATCTGCTCGAAGGCCGCGCGGATCGCGGTGGCACCCACCAGCCGGGGGCCGCCGGGATGCACGCAGAACACCTCGTCCTCGTCGGCCCAGCACGCCATCAGGGCATCGATGTCGCCGCGCTGCAGCGCTTCGTAGAAGGCCGCTTCGATGTCGTCGGCAGTGCCGCCGATGGCCGCGGCGGCGCGGAGTGGAGTCTTGGACATGGGGTGATTTTGCCGCGCGATCCATGACGCGGGGGCTGCACCGCTTTGGCCTTGCGGCGCACCGTGCTGCCGCAGGGCGGACGGTTCGCTTGCTCCACTTTGGACCAAATGGTCAAACTAAAACATTCAAATACAGTCAAGTTGTTGATTTCAAACGACTTCCTGAATTGGCACGGGCCATGCATAGGGCTTTGCGAACCCGCAACAGGAGCTTCTGCATGAACGTTGGCATCTTCATTCCCATCGGCAACAACGGCTGGCTGCTCTCCGAGAACGCGCCGCAGTACAAGCCCAGTTTCGAACTCAACAAGGAGATCACGCTGGCGGCCGAGCGCTACGGCGTGGACTTTGTGCTTTCCATGATCAAGCTGCGCGGCTTTGGCGGCAAGACCGAGTTCTGGGACCACAACCTCGAATCGTTCACGCTGATGGCCGGGCTCGCGGCGGTGACCACGAAGATCAAGCTCTTTGCCACCGCCGCCTCGCTGGTGATGCCGCCGGCCATCGTCGCGCGCATGGCGTCGACCATCGATTCCATCTCCAACGGCCGCTTCGGCCTCAACCTCGTCACCGGCTGGCAGCGGCCCGAGTATTCGCAGATGGGCATGTGGCCTGGCGACCAGTTCTTCGGCACGCGCTACCAGTACCTCTCCGAATACATCCAGGTGCTGCGCGACCTCTGGGGCACCGGCCAGTCGGACTTCAAGGGCGACCATTTCAAGATGGACGACTGCCGCCTGAGCCCCCGGCCGCAGGCCGACATGAAGGTGATCTGCGCGGGCCAGAGCGATGCGGGCATGGACTTCTCGGCCAAGTACGCCGACTACAACTTCTGCTTCGGCAAGGGCGTGAACACGCCCAAGGCCTTTGCGCCCGCGGCCGAGAAGCTCATCGAGGCCACGCGCAAAACGGGCCGCCACGTCACCACCTACGTGCTGATGATGGTGATTGCCGACGAAACCGACGAGGCCGCGCGGGCCAAGTGGGAGCACTACAAGGCCGGCGCCGACCACGAGGCCATTGCCTGGCTGGGCCAGCAGGGCGCGGCCGACACCAAGTCGGGCGCCGACACCAACGTGCGCCAGATGACCGACCCGACCTCGGCCGTCAACATCAACATGGGCACGCTGGTCGGCTCCTACGCCACCGTCGCGCGCCTGCTCGACGAGATGGCCGAGGTGCCGGGCACCGAGGGCGTGCTGCTGACCTTCGACGACTTCGTGCAGGGCGTGGAGGCCTTCGGCGAACGCATCCAGCCGCTGATGAGAAGCCGCGCGCACGTGCAGAGCCCCGTGCCGTCGCAGGCCGAACCCGAGCGCCTTGCGGCCTGAGCAGGAGCGTCACGTGAGCACTCCAGCACGCAACACCACCCTCACATCGAACACCCCCGTCGGCGCGCCGCGCCTGCCCGGCGCCCCGGCACCGCAGGTGCTGCCCGCGCGGCCCGAGCCGCTCGCGCTGCATGCCACCGACTCGGCGCTGATCGTGGTCGACATGCAGAACGCCTATGCCTCGATCGGCGGCTATGTCGATTCGGCCGGCTTCGATATTTCCGGTGCGCAGGGCACCATTGCCAACATCGCGCGCACCATTGCGGCGGCGCGTGCGGCCGGCATGCTGGTGGTGTTCCTGCAGAACGGCTGGGACGCCGCCTACGTCGAAGCCGGCGGGCCGGGCTCGCCCAACTGGCACAAGTCGAACGCGCTCAAGACCATGCGCGCCAGGCCCGAGCTGCAGGGCAAGTTCCTCGCCAAGGGCGGCTGGGACTACGAGCTCATTGCCGAGATGAAGCCGCAGCCCGGCGACATCGTGGTGCCCAAGACGCGCTACAGCGGCTTCTTCAACAGCACGCTCGACAGCACGCTGCGCGCACGCGGCATCCGCCACCTGGTGTTCACCGGTATCGCGACCAACGTGTGCGTGGAGTCGACCTTGCGCGATGCCTTCCACCTCGAGTACTTCGCCGTGATGCTGGAAGACGCCACGCACGAGCTTGGCGGCGCGGCCATCCAGAAGGCATCGGTCTACAACGTCGAGACCTTCTTCGGCTGGGTCTCCACCGTCGATGACTTCGTGCGCAGCTTCGCGCCGGCCGCCGCCGGGCAGCCCGCGCCGAGCCTTGCGCTCGCCGCCTGATTCCATCGTTCAACCCACAGGAAGGAGCTCCCATGCCCAAGCAAGCCATCATCCCGGCCGGAACCACCACCCCGATCGCCCCGTTCGTGCCCGGCACCATGGCCGACGGCATCGTCTACGTGTCGGGCACGCTGCCCTTCGACAAGGACAACAACGTGGTCCACGTGGGCGACGCCTCCGCGCAGACGCGCCACGTGCTCGAGACGATCCAGAACGTGATCAGGACGGCCGGCGGCACCATGGACGACGTGACCTTCAACATGATCATGATCAAGGACTGGGCCGACTACGCGAAGGTCAACGCGGTGTACGCCGAGTTCTTTCCGGGCACCAAGCCCGCGCGCTATTGCATCCAGTGCGGCCTGGTGAAGCCCGATGCGCTGGTCGAGATCGCGTCGATCGCCCACGTCGGCAACAAGGCCTGAGCATGCCGCTGCACTACGAAGTGCATGGGCCGGCCGACGGCGAGGCGGTGCTGCTGTCGTCGGGCCTCGGCGGTTCGGCCGCCTTCTGGCAACCGCAGCTTGGCGCGCTGGTCGAAGCGGGCCATCGCGTGATTGCGTACGACCAGCGCGGCACGGGCCGCAGCCCCGCCGCGCTGAACGCGGGCTACGCCATCGCCGACATGGCACGCGACGTGGTGCGGATTCTCGACGCCACGTCGACGCCGCGCTGCCACCTGGTGGGCCATGCGCTGGGCGGGCTCGTCGGCCTGCAGCTGGCGCTCGACGAGCCCTCGCGCGTGGCAAGCCTGGTGCTGGTCAATGCGTGGTCGAAGCCCAATCCGCATTCGGCACGCTGCTTCGATGCGCGGCTCGCGCTGCTCGATGCCTGCGGCCCGCGCGCGTATGTCGAAGCGCAGCCGATCTTCCTGTACCCCGCCGCCTGGTGCGCGGAACATGCGCAGCGCGTGGCCGACGAGGTCGACCATGCGTTTGCGCACTTCCCGGGCGAAGCCAACATGCGCGCACGCATCGGCGCGCTGCGTGCCTTCGACGTCGACGCGCGCCTTGGCGACATCTCCGTGCCCTCGCTGGTGGCCGCCGCCATGGACGACGCCCTGGTGCCGTGGACCTGCTCGCAGCGCCTGGCCGATGGCCTGCACGACGTCACGCTCCACTTCATGCCGCACGGCGGCCACGCGCACAGCGTGACCGAGGCCGGCGCCTTCAACCGCAGCCTGCTCGACTTTCTCACCCGGGTCAGCGCACCCGGCGTTCTCGCATGACCAAGACCCCAGCCCTCGACGATGCCGCACTGGCACTTCTTTTTACCGAGGCGCGCAGCCACAACGGCTGGACTGCCGAGCCCGTGACCGACGCGCAGGTCCGCCGGATCTACGCGCTGGCCTGCATGGGACCGACCTCGGCCAACTGCTCGCCCGCGCGCTTCGTGTTCGTTCGCACGCCCGAAGGCAAGCAGCGCCTCGCGCCGGCGCTTTCCAAGGGCAACCTCGACAAGACCATGGCGGCTCCCGTCACGGTGATTGCCGCGTGGGACCGCAGGTTCTACGACAAGCTGCCCACGCTGTTCCCGCATGCCGACGCGCGCAGCTGGTTCACCGGCAGCCCCGAGGCCGCGCACGAAACCGCCTTTCGCAACGCCAGCCTGCAGGCGGCCTACCTGCTGCTCGCCGCGCGCGCGGTGGGGCTCGACGCCGGGCCGATGTCGGGCTTCGACAAGGCGAAGGTCGACGCCGCGTTCTTCGAGGGCACCGACTGGAGCGCCAACTTCCTGATCAACCTCGGCCATGGCGATCCGGCCAAGGTGTTCGGCCGCCTGCCGCGGCTCGCCTTCGACGAAGCCTGCATCCTGGCCTGAAGCCCGTCACGGAAATTTCTCCTCATGCTGCTGAACGCAATGGCATCCAACCACGTCATGCCGAGCGGCGCGCCGCCCGCGCTGCCCAAGGCCGACTACCGCAACGCCATGGCGCGGCTGGGCGCGGCGGTCAACATCATCACCACCGACGGCCCGGCCGGCCGCGCCGGCTTCACGGCCTCGGCCGTGTGCAGCGTGACCGACGAGCCGCCGATGCTGCTGGTGTGCCTGAACCGTTCGGCCTCGGTGTACCCCGCGTTCACGGCCAACCGCGTGCTCTGCGTGAACGTGCTGGCCGCAGGGCACCAAGCGCTCTCGGGCCTGTTCGGCGGCAAGACGCCGATGGACGAGCGCTTTGCCGCGGGCCGCTGGAGCCGCAAGGCCACGGGCTCGCCGGTGCTCGAAGATGCCGCGGCCTCGTTCGACTGCCGCGTGGTGCAGGCTACGAGTGCGGGTACGCATGACGTGCTGTTTTGCGAGGCGCTGGCGATTGCCATGGGTGGCGCGGCGCAGAGTCTCATCTACTTCGATCGGCGGTATCACGAGATCGCGGCGCCGCCGCACTGACTCTTCTTTTTTCCCTCTCTCCCGTCTTCTCCCCTCTCCCGGAGGGAGAGGGAGCAAGTCCCTAACGCGGCGTGATTCCTTGCAGCACGATGCGCTGCACGTTCTCCACCGTCTGCTCGAAGAAGGCCGCGTCTTCCAGCGTATGCCCCGTCAGCGCCTGCACCTGCACGCCGAAATCCGCATAGTGCTGCGTGATGGCCCAGAGCGCGAAGATCAGGTGGTGCGGATCGACCGGGGCGAGCTTGCCGGCTGCGATCCATGAACGGATGACCTCCGACTTGCGCTCCACCAGCGTGCGCAGCTCGCGGTCGAGTTCGTCGCGCAGGAGCGGTGCGCCCTGGATCATTTCGAGGCAGAACAGGCGCGATGCATCGGGCCGGTCGCGCGAGACCACGAGCTTGCGGCGGATGTAGCCGCCGATGGCTTCGCCCGGGTCCTGCTCGGCACTGAAGCCGCGCAGCGGCTCGAGCCACAGTGCGAGCAGGTCGCGCAGCACGTTGACGTACAGCTCCTCCTTGTTCGCGAAGTAGTAGAGCAGGTTGCTCTTGGACACATCGGCGCGCGCCGCCACCTGGTCGATCGAAGTGCCATGCAATCCGAAGCGCGAGAACAGGCCCAGCGCGGCGCCGAGGATGGCGCTGCGCTTGTCCTCGATCTGGCGCAGCCTGCGGCTCACCGCGGATGCGCTGCGCACGGCGGGTTTGGCGCGCTTGCGCGCCGGGCTCTTCACCGGGATGGTCACCGGGCTTTTTTTGGCCGGGATCTTCTTCGTGCTGCTGGCTGCGGCCAGCGCCTTGGTCTTCGGCATCTTCCCTCGCTTCGTCGATTGCTGATTCTTTCAACGCGCACCACTGTAAGGCCGCGGTGCATCGCGTTGCGCCAGGACGGCCTCGGGGCGCCGCCGGCACGCACCATGCTGACGCGGCCAACGCGTTTTGTCCATTTGGTCCAACTGGCACAGACGTTGCATGGCGAAAGGCATGCCAAGCACGAGGACCGACACATGACCACACTGCTGTCCGTACCCATCATCGATCTCGCGCCCTACTTCGCCGGCACGGCCGAAGGCAAGGCGGGGGTTGCGACAAAGGTCGACGAGGCCTGCCGCAGCATCGGCTTTCTCGTCATCACCAACCATGGCATTCCCGCCGAGCTGATCGCGCGCGTGTCGCAGCTCTCGCGCCAGTTCTTCGACATGCCGCTGGCCGAGAAGCGCAAGGTCGACCGGCCGCGCGAAGACGCGGTGCGCGGCTACAGCGCGGTCGGCGAAGAAGGGCTTTCGTACAGCCTGGAAGAAGCCGCGCCCGGCGATCTGAAGGAATCGTTTTCCATCGGCCCCTCCCACGTGCCGGACGACGACTACCACCGCGGCCCTGCCGCCGGCCCGCACTTCGAGCCCAACAGCTGGCCGCCGATCGACGGTTTCCGCGAGGCCTATGAAAGCTACTTCGAGGCGATGAGCGATCTCTCGCGCTCGCTGATGCGCATCTTCGCGCTCGGCCTTGCGCTGCCCGAGCCGTTCTTCGACGACAAGATCGACCGGCACATCAGCATGTTCCGCGTGCTGAGCTATCCGCCGCAGCGCGAAGCGCCGCTGCCGGGCCAGCTGCGCGCGGGCGCGCACAGCGACTATGGCAGCCTCACCATCGTGCTGCCCGACGACAAGGGCCTGCAGGTGTTCAACAAGGCGGGCCAGTGGGTCGACGTGCCGCAGGTGCAGGGCGGCCTGGTGGTCAACATTGCCGACCTGATGATGCAGTGGACCAACGACCAGTGGGTGTCGACGCTGCACCGCGTGGTCAACCCGCCCTTCGAGGTGGCCAGCACCAACCGCCGCCAGTCGCTGGTGTTCTTTCACCAGCCCAACTACGACGCGATGGTCGAGTGCCTGCCGAGCTGCCTGGCACCGGGCGAGCAGCCGAAGTACGCGCCCATTTCATCGGGCGACCATCTCACGTCGAAATTCGTCAAGCAGACGACCTTCGGCGGCACCAAGGCCGTGGCTTGAGCATGGCCCATCTCTCCTACGTGAACGTCTTTGCGAAGGACGTGGTCGCGCTCAGCGGCTTCTACCAGCGCGTGTTCGGCTTCCCAGAGATCGAGGCCATTCGATCGCCGATCTTTCGCGGGCTCGACACCGGCAAGTCGAGCCTCGGCTTCAACGCGCTCGAGGCCTACGAGTTGCTGCACCTGGCCGAATTTTCCGACACACCCGGCGTGAAGTTCCTGCTGAACATCGACGTCGACAGCAAGGACGACGTCGACCGCATGGTGCCCGTCGCGCTCGACGCCGGCGCCACGCTGGTGAAGCCGCCGTACGTCACCTACTACAACTGGTACCAGTCGGTGCTGCTCGACCCCGAGGGCAACGTGTTTCGCATCAACTTCATGATGTGACGCACGCGGCGCGCCCTTCCTTCTTCCTTCCCTCTCCCTCGACACGCTTCCCACGAAAGGTCGCTCCATGCTGCGCATTCCCACTCACGGCTTCACCTCCGGCCTTGCCATGGCGCTCGCGGCCGGCGGCGCGCTGTTCACGCTGCCCGCCGTGGCCGCCGACGGCTTCACGCTCAAGGACAAGCCGAAGATCGCCATGCTCTACTTCGGCCCGAAGAACGACGGCGGCTGGACGCAGGCCTTCGACGAAGCGCGCGTGAAGGTCGAGAAGGAGATCGGCCAGAAGATCCAGTTCGTCGAGAACGTGCCCGAAGACGCATCGGCCATCAAGCCTGCGGCCGAGAAGTTCATCCAGCGCGGCGCCAACATCGTGATCGGCACCGCCTTCGGATACTCCGACAGCTTCAAGGACCTGGCCGCCAAGTACCCCGGCGTGGCTTTTCTCAACGGCTCGGGCACCACCAACGGCAGCAACCTCGAATCCTTCTACGGCCGCACCTACGAGAGCCAGTATCTCTGCGGCATGGCCGCGGGCGCGGCCTCCAAGACCGGCAAGCTCGGCTTCGTCGCGGCCAACCCCTTCGGCGTGGTGAACTGGACCATCAACGCCTTCGCGCTCGGTGCGCAGAAGATGAACCCCAACGCCACGGTCAACGTGATCTACACCGGCGCCTGGAACGACCCGGTGAAGGAACGCGCCGCCGCGGCCGCGCTGATCGACCAGGGCGCCGACGTGATCGGCCAGCACGTCGACTCGCCCACGCCGCAGATCGTGGCGCAGGAGCGCGGCGTGTACGGCACCGGCCACCACCGCGACCTGCGCCAGTTCGCGCCCAAGGCCACGCTGTGCTCGTCGGTGTGGGTGTGGGACCGCTTTCTGACGCCCGAGCTCAAGAAGATCATGGCCGGCAACTGGAAGCCCGGCCAGTACGGCGCCTTCATCGAGATGAAGGACGGCGGCACCGACATCGCGGGCTTCGGCCCCGCGGTGCCCAAGGACAAGGCCGCGCAGATCACGGCCGAGCGCGACGCCATCATGAAGGGCAAGCAGGTCTACGCCGGTCCGCTCGCCGACCGCGACGGCAAGGAGCGCGTGGCCAAGGGCGCGGTGCTGTCGGATGCCGATCTCTGGAAGATGGACTGGTTCGTCAAGGGCGTGGTGACGCAGAAGTAAGAAAAGAAGGCAACGCCAATGCCCAACGCGCTCGAGCTCACCGGCATCCGCAAGTCCTTCGACGGCTTTGCGGCACTGACCGACGCGCACTTCGAAGCGCGCTGGGGCGAAGTGCATGCGCTCCTGGGCGAGAACGGCGCGGGCAAGTCGTCGCTGATGAACATCGCGGCCGGGCTCTATGCGCCGGAGGCAGGCCGGCTGCTGGTGGACGACAACGTGGTGCGCTTTGCCGGACCGCGCGATGCGGCCAGGCACCGCATCGGCATGGTCCACCAGCATTTCAAGCTGGTGCGGCCGTTCACGGTGGCGCAGAACATCCTGCTCACCGCGCCGGTGCCGGCCGAGTTCCAGAGCCACGGGGAGCGCCTGCGCGAGATCTCGCGCGACATCCGCAACAAGGCCTCGGAGCTGGGCTTCGAGATCGATCCATCGAAGCGCATCGACGCGCTCTCGATTGCCGAGCAGCAGCGCGTCGAGATTCTCAAGGTGCTGCTGGCGGGCGCGCGCATCCTGATTCTCGACGAGCCCACCGCGGTGCTCACCGACCAGGAGGCCGCGCGCCTCTTGCAGACGGTACAAGGCCTCGCGCGCGGCGGCTCTGCCGTGGTGCTGGTCACGCACAAGATGGCCGACGTGAAGACCTACGCCGACCGCGTGACGGTGATGCGCGGCGGCCGCACGGTGGCCACGCTGGAGCCGGGCGCCACCTCGGTGGCCGAACTCGTGAAGCTCACGGTGGGCGAATCGATTGCCACGCAGGGTTTTCAGGCTGCGAAGTCGCCGCGCGGCCCGGTGCGGCTCACGGTGCGCGGCCTGCGCTCGGCGGCATCGCCCGAGGGCCGCCGCGTGCTCGACGGCGTCGAGCTCGAACTGCATGCGGGCGAAATCTACGGCCTGGCCGGTGTCGGCGGCAACGGACAGGGCGAGCTGGCCGGCGCCATCATGGGCCTGCCGGATGCCGGCGGTGCGCTCGAAGGCGAGATCCACCTGAGCGGCCACGGCGACCTCAAGGCCATGAGTGCACCAGAGCGCCGCAACGTGGGCATTGCCGCGATCCCGGCCGACCGCTACGGGCTCGCGCTGGCCGGTGGCCTTTCGGTGGCCGAGAACTACGCCATCGGCCGCGTGCACACCGGCCGCTACGGCCCGGCCTGGCATCTGCGGCGCGGGCGCATCCAGGACGACACGCAGGAAGCGGTGCGCGCCTTCGATGTGCTGGGGGTGCGCTCGGTGGCGCAGAAGGCCGCGCTGCTGTCCGGCGGCAATGCGCAGAAGCTGGTGCTCGCGCGCGAGTTCGGCAAGGCGCCCTCGCTGGTGCTCGCGCACAGCCCGAGCCGCGGGCTCGACGTGCGCGCGAGCGCCGAGGTGCATGCGCGCCTGCGCGCCGCGCGCGACGGCGGCGCCGCGGTGCTGCTGATCAGCGAAGACCTCGACGAGGTGCTGCAGCTGGCCGACCGCGTGGGCGTGATGACGCGCGGGCGCATTGCCGGCGAGTTCGCGCAGCCCGCCGACCGGCAGGCGATCGGGCAGGCGATGGTGGACCATGGTTGACGCCACGCTCGCGGCCATCGCGCAGCCGGCGCAGACCGATCCGGATGCCGCGCTCCGGGCGCGGCGCCAGCCGCTGGCGCGCCGGCGCTATGCGCTGGAGATCCGCCAGCACATGGGATGGCGGCGGCAGGCGCTGATCCTTGCGGCGGCGCTCCTTGCGGGCCTTGCGATTTCCGCCGCCATCCTGGTGGCGGCCGGCGTTCCCGCGGACGAGCTCGCCAACGAGTTCGTGATGCAGACTTTCTTCGACGGCCAGAACTTTCGCGCCGTGCTGTTCCAGGCCGCACCCATGATCCTCGTGGGCCTGGCCGGCTCGCTGGCGTTTCGCGCGCGCTTCTGGAACCTGGGGCTCGAGGGCCAGATGATCTGGGGCGCCATCGGCGCGACGGCCGTCTCGATGTGGCAGATCGGACCCGAGCCGCTGCGCCTGCCGCTGATGTTCGCGGCCGCCATCGGCTGCGGGCTGCTCTGGGTGCTGGGGCCGGCGTGGCTGAAGATCCGGCTCGGCGTGAACGAGATCATTTCCACGCTGATGCTCAACTACATGGCGGCCAACTTCCTGCTGCACCTGGTCTATGGCAGCTGGAAGGATCCGAAGGACAACTTCCCCTACTCGCCGCAGTTCCGCATCTTCGAGCGGCTGCCCGAACTGGGCGCCGGCGTGAGCAGCGCCATCGTGCTCGCGGCCGTGGTGGCGCTCTTCGCATGGTGGCTGGTGGGCGTGAGCCGCGCCGGGCTGTACCTGCGCTTCGTCGACGCCAATCCGCGCGTGGCGCATGCCAATGGGGTGCCGGTGCGCCGCACCATCTACGGCGCCGTGCTGCTCTCAGGCGCGATGGCCGGGCTCGCGGGCCTGGCGGTGGCCTCCGGGCAGGAAGGGCGGCTCACGCAGGCCTTCTACCAGGGGTACGGCTTCTCGGGCATCCTGATTGCCTTTCTTGCGCGCAACAACCCGCTCGCGGCCACCGTGGTGGCGCTGCTGGTGGCGGCCCTGTTCGTCACCGGCCGCAGCCTGCAGGTGTTCTACCAGGTGCCGTTCTCGATGGTGCAGCTGATCCAGGCCATCATCGTGGTGTGCGTGGCGTCGAGCGATTTCTTCATTCGCCATCGGCTGCGCCGCGTGGGTGGGGAGGCAGTGCAATGAGCGGCGGCATCGTGTTGAACTGGCTCGCGAGCACGCCCGACTTCGCGGTGCCCTATGCGCTCGCGGCGCTGGGCCTGATCATCAGCGAGCGCGCGGGCGTGCTGTCGCTCGGCGCCGAAGGCCTCATGCTCGTGGGCGCGCTCGCGGGCATCGGCGCGCAGATCGCCATGGGGCAGCCGGCCGTGTCGCTGGTGCTGGCGATGCTCGCGGCCAGCGCGGTGTCGCTGCTGTTCGCGGTGATGGTGATCTGGCTGCGCGTGAACCAGGTGATCGCGGGGCTCGCGCTGGTGTTCTTCTGCCAGGGCCTCACGGCGCTGGTCGGCTCGCTCGCCGAATGGACCAACCATGCCACCGGAGGCATCGGCGCGATGGCGCTGTGGCCGCTGTCGCTCCTGCCCGGCGCCGGCCGGCTGTTCGAGCAGAACGCAATGGTCTGGCTCACGCTGCCGATCTTCCTCGCGGTGGCGTGGTTTCTCTCGCGCACCTCGGCCGGGCTGCGGCTGCGCGCGGTGGGCGAGAACCCGCAGGCGGCCGATGCGGCCGGCATCCGCGTCACCGTGTGGCGGCTGGCCGCGGTGCTCGCGGGCTCGGCGCTGGTGGGACTGGCAGGCGCCTACATCTCGGTGGTCAGCACCAAGCTGTGGATCGCGGGCATGACCGGCGGGCGCGGCTGGATCGCGGTGGGGCTGGTGATCTTCGCGCGCTGGTCGCCGTGGAAGGCGCTCGTGGGCGCGCTGCTGTTCGGCTGCATCGAGGCGCTGATCCCGCAGCTCGCGGCGGCCGGCGTGCAGCTGCCGCAGTACTTCGTGATGATGACGCCCTATGCGGTGACGCTCGGGGTGATGGTGTGGGTCGCGCTCTCGCGGCGCGGCGCCGACGAAGAGCCCGGTGCGCTGGGCCAACCCTATGTGCGGGAAGAACGCCGATGAAGGCCTGGGTCTACAACGAGGAGCGCGAGCTCGACGCGGTGCAGTTCGCCGACTACCTGGACCCGGCCACCACCGCGGTGGTGTCCATCGACATGCACCGCGGCCACCTGGACGACAGCCCCGACTGCCCCTGCCCCGCCCCGCGGGCGCGCGACGTGGTGGCGCCCATCGACGGCTTTCATGATTCGGCGCGCGCGCTGGGCGTGCGCATCGTGCACATCAGGTCGGTGCTGCGGCCCGGCGGCGTGGACGACGTCCACGGCATTCCGTCCGCCTGGCGCCGCACCTTTCCGCTGCACGTGGGCCCGATTCCGAACGCCGACGCGCACGCCATCGAAGGCTCGAAGTGGACCGAATGGGTCACGCGCGTGGCGCCCGGCGACATGCGCGTGGACAGCAAGCGGCGCCTCTCGGCCTTCTACCCGACCGACCTCGACTTCCTGCTGCGCAACCAGCGCATCGAGACGGTGGTGCTCAACGGCGGCTTCACGGACTGCTGCGTGCTCAACACGGCCTTCGACGCCAACAACCGCAACTACCGCGTGATCGTGCTGCGCGACCTGGTGCGCGGCACCGATGCGCACCTGGAAGGCGCGGCGCTCGCGATGGTGTCGCTGCATCTGGGGCTGGTCATGGACTCGCACGAGCTGCTGGGCCGATGGCGCGGCGAGCTCCGTTCTTCCGTCAACCCGACTCGCTGACACCCGATGCTGAACTCCATTCCCCTTGTCGACCTCGGCGGCAACCTCGACCCGGCCGTCCCCGCTGCCAGGAAGGCGGCCCTGCAGCTCCACGAAGCGCTGAGCACCATCGGCTTTGCCTACATCGCGGGCCACACCGTGCGGCGCGCCACGCGCGATGCGGCCTTTGCGGCCTCGCGCGAGTTCCACGCCTCCACCCTCGAGCAGAAGCGCTCCCTCGCGATCAACGCCTTCCATCGCGGCTACATGGGCATGGCCACCTCGACCATCGTGACCTCTTCGGTGGCCAGGGTCACCCGGCCCAACATGAGCGAGTCGCTGATGCTCATGCACGAGCTGCCGCCGGACGACGCGGGCCTTCTCGCCGGCCTGCCGATGCAGGGGCCGAACCAGTGGCCCGGGTGGCTGCCGGGCTTCAAGCCTGCCATGACGCAGTACGTGAGCGAGGTCGACGCGCTCGGCCGCTACATCGTGCGCCTGGTCGCGATGAGCCTGGGCCTGGAGGCCACCGCGCTCGACCACCACTTCGACCACCCCACCACCTTCCTGCGCGCGTTGCACTATCCCCCGCAGCCGCCGGTCGAAGACGACCAGATGGGCTCGGCTCCCCACACCGACTACGGGATCGTCACGCTGCTCGCGCAGGACGACTCCGGGGGCCTGCAGGTGCGCCCGCGCGGCGGCGACTGGATCGAGGCGCCGCCGATTCCGGACACCTACGTGCTCAACGTCGGCGACATGCTCGCGCGCTGGACCAACGACCGCTTCGTGTCCACGCCGCACCGCGTCATCAACCGCTCGGGCGGCGACCGCTATTCGCTGCCCTACTTTCTCGACCCCGGCATGGACGCACTGATCGAATGCCTGCCGACCTGCACCGACGCGCAGCATCCGCCCCGCTACGAGCCGGTGACCTACGGCGAGTACCTGCTCGAGCGGCTCGACAAGAACTACGCCTACCGCAAGCCGGCGAACGCCTGACCAGCCTCTTCTTCATTTCCTTTCTTCCCAGGACTCACCATGAAAGCCTTCTCCCGCCGCGACTGCCTGCAAGCCATGGCCGCCGCAGCCGGCATGTCCGCGCTCGCGATGCCGGGCATGTCCTTCGCCGCGCAGAACCTCGTCGTCAACACCTACGGCGGCCGCTGGGAAAAATTCTGGCGCTCCGACCTGATGCCCACGTTCATGAAAGCGGCCGGCGTGGAAACCACGCTCGACGTGGGCCTGGGCAAGAACTTCGTGGCCAACCTGCGCGCAGCCGGCGTCGCGAAGCCGCCCTACAGCATCCTGATGGTCAACGAGAACATCGCGAGCCTGGTGCGTGCCGAAGGCTACTTCGAGCCCATTCCCGCGGCCAAGGTGCCCAACCTCGCAAGCGTGTACCCGATCCTGCGCAATGCCGAGGACAACGGGGTGCGCGGCATTGTCTCGACCATCGGCATCGGCTACCGCAAGGACCTGGTGAAGACGCCGCCCAAGTCGTGGTCGGACCTGTGGAGCAACCCCGAGTTCAAGGGCAAGATCGGCCTCTACCAGATCGGCAACACGGCCGCGATGCTGTTCCTTCTGATGACGGCCAAGCTCTACGGCGGCTCGCAGGACGCGATCGACCGCGCCTTCACCGAGATCAAGAAGCTCCTGCCGTTCACGCAGGCCGACTGGAGCGGCACGCTGTCGACCATGCTCACGCGCGGCGACGTGACGGTGGCGGTGATCGACTTCCCCGAGATCGTGGCCCTGCAGAAAAAGGGCGTGCCCGTGGAGATGGTGGTGCCCACCGAGGGCGTGCTGGCCTTCGAACAGTCGTTCAACGTACTGAAGAATGCGCCGGCCAAGGAAGAGGCCTACAAGTACCTCGACTTCATCCTGCGCCCCGACGTGCAGGAAATGATGGCCAAGGAGTTCTTCACCTCGCCGACCAACACCCGCTCGAAGCTCCCGTCCGACCTCGCCAAGGACGTGCCGGTGAGCGGGGACCGCATGAAGTCGATCTTCCAGTTCGACTGGGCCAAGGTGAACCCGCAGGTCGCGGCCATCACCGACCGCTGGAACCGGGAGATGAAGTGAGCGAGGCCACCCTCGCGCGTGCTGCCACGGGCCGCCGCACCACGCGGGTGTCGCTCGACGGTCTGCGCAAGCACTTCGACAACGCACCCGCGCCGGCCATCGCGCACCTCGACCTCCAGACCGAGGAAGGCGAATTCATCTCTCTGCTGGGCCCGAGCGGCTGCGGCAAGACGACCACGCTGCGCTGCGTGGCCGGGTTCGAGTTTCCCGACGAAGGCCGCGTGCGCCTGAACGACGAGGACATCACCGACCTGCCGCCCGAGAAGCGCGACATCGGCATGGTGTTCCAGAACTACGCGCTGTTTCCGCACCTGACGGTGTGGCGCAATCTGGCGTTCGGCCTGGAGATGCGCGGCATCGGCAAGGCCGAGTGCAGGCGCCGCATCGACGACGTGCTCGCGATGGTGCAGCTCACCGCCCTGGCCGAGCGCTATCCGCGCCAGCTCTCGGGCGGCCAGCAGCAACGCGTGGCGCTGGCGCGCGCGCTGGTGATCGAGCCGCGCCTGCTGCTGCTCGACGAACCGCTCGCGAACCTCGACGCGGTGCTGCGCGAGGACATGCGCGTGTTCATCCGCGAACTGCAGAAGCGCGTGGGCATCACCACGCTCTACGTCACGCACGACCAGTCGGAAGCGATGGTGATGTCCGACCGCGTGGCCGTGATGCTCGGCGGCAAGCTGCTGCAGTT
Organism: Variovorax paradoxus B4; assembly: GCF_000463015.1. Taxonomy (NCBI): domain Bacteria; kingdom Pseudomonadati; phylum Pseudomonadota; class Betaproteobacteria; order Burkholderiales; family Comamonadaceae; genus Variovorax; species Variovorax paradoxus. The sequence continues at coordinate 5,299,603 of NC_022247.1, forward strand.
CGACGTTCCCGAGGCGATCTACATGCGCCCGCGCAGCGTGGAAGTGGCGCGCTTCATCGGCCGCTCGAACCTGATCGAAGGCAGCGTCGAAGGCCTGACCGACGAACCCGGTCCGTATCCCACCTACCGCGTGAGCACCGCGCTCGGCAGCGTGCCGGCAAGCCACGACCAGCCCCTTGCGACAGGGCAGCCGGTGCACGTGACGATCCGCCCCGAGGCGATCCGCTTCCGCAACGACGGGCCTTACGCAGGACGCGTGCAGTCGGCCTACTTCCTCGGCAGCACGGTCGAGCACACGGTGCAGTGCGCCGGTGGCCAGGGCCTGCTGGTGCAGACCTCGCCGGGCCGGCGCATGGACGCCGGCGCGCAGGCGGCCTTTGCCTTCGACCCGGGCCACGCCTGGATCATCTCGGCCGCGCCATGAGCGCCGTGATGACGGCCGAAGCGCCGCCGCGCAGCAGCGCCCGGCGCAAGGCGCGCCCGGGACGCGGCGCGTTCTGGCTGATCGCACCCGCGCTGGTGCTGATCGGCGTGTTCCTGGTGCTGCCCTACCTGAACATCATCGCCATGAGCCTGCGGCCCACGGCCGCGGGGGCACCCTATGGCGCGGGCTTCACGCTCGCCAACTACGCCCATGCGCTCGGCGACGGCTACATCCTCGGCGTGCTGGCCGACACGCTTGTGCTCGGCGCGACGACCGTGCCCATCTGCCTGCTGCTGGGCTACCCCGTGGCCTACCACCTCGCGCGCTCGCGTTCGCGCTGGGGCAGCCTGCTGTATGTGCTGGTGCTGTCGCCGCTGCTGGTGGGCGTGGTGGTGCGCAGCTTCGGCTGGCTGATCCTGCTGTCGGGCAACGGCGTGATCAACCGCGTGCTGATCGATCTCGGGCTGGTCGAGACCGGCCTGCAGCTCATGAACAACCGCCTGGGCGTGACCATCGCGCTGGTGCATGTGTTCCTGCCGTTCATGATCCTGCCGCTGGTGGGCGTGATCCAGAGCATCGACCCGACGCTGGAGCAGGCCGCGCGCTCGCTCGGCGCCTCCCGGCTCAAGGTGTTCTGGCGGCTCGTTCTTCCGATGTCGTGGCCCGGCATCCAGGCCGGCACCGTCCTCGTGTTCGTGCTCACGCTGAGCGCCTACGTGACGCCGGTGATGCTGGGCGGCGCGCAGGTCAAGACGATGTCGGTGCTGGTGGTGCAGAACCTGATCGACAACTTCCAATGGCCCGCCGGCGCGGCGCAGGCGCTGGTGCTCTCGGCCTGCGGCATGGTGGCGGTGTGGGTCTATGCCCGCCTCACCGGTCGCTTCATGAAAGGCCTGCAATGAGAACGAAGCGCAAACCCCTGGCCACGCGCGCGGCCGATGCCGTGGGCCTGGCGTACGTCGGCGCGGTCTACGTGTTCCTGCTGCTGCCGATCGCGGTGATCGTGCTGATGTCGCTCAACGCAGGCGAGTTCCTGACCTTTCCGCCGCAGGGCATCTCGCTGCGCTGGTTCGGCGCGCTGTTCGCCAACGAGGCCTTCATGCGCGCCATCGGCACCTCGCTGCAGGTGGCGGCCATCGCGACCGTGTGCTCGACCGTGATCGGCGTGGCCGGCGCGCTCTACGTGGTGCGCCATGCCACGCGGCTGCGCGAGGGCCTGCGCATGCTGTTGATGCTGCCGCTCATGCTGCCCGAGATCCTCACGGCGATCGCGCTGCTGTTCTTCCTGTACGCGAGCGGCGTCGGCACGCGCACGATGTTCGGGCTGCTGGTGGGCCACGTGCTGGTCACGCTGCCCTACGTGTTCACCAACGTCGCGTCGTCGCTCTACAACCAGGACGGCTCGCTGGAGCAGGCCGCGCGCAGCCTCGGCGCTTCGCCGTGGCGGGCCTTCGTGCGCGTGACGCTGCCGCTGATCAAGCCCGGCATCATCACGGGCGCGCTGTTCGCATTCGTGATCTCGTTCGACCTGTTCAACATGTCGCTGCTGCTCAAGGGCATCGGCATGACGACACTGCCGCTGCAGCTGTTCGACTACCTGCGCTGGGACTTCGACCCGACGGCTGCGGCCGTGTCGACGGTGAGCATCGTGGTCACGCTGGTGGCTGTCGTCTGGGTCGACCGTACCGTGGGGCTGCGCTCGCTGCGTTTCGGCTAGGGCTGCGGGGCCGGGGCCTCGGGCTGGAGCCAGCGGCGGGCCACGGCCTGCATGTCGCCCTGCGCGGACTCCCACACCAGCTCGGGCGCCGCCACGTGCACGCCCGGCGGCGCGATGCGCAGCGCCAGGTCGACCAGCTCGGCCACCTTCGATGCGCGCACCGGCTGCTCGCTGCTCGGCACCATGAAGCGCGCGATCGACAGCATCCAGGCCGCGAGTCTTTCGGCGGGGTTGGCGAACTTCGCATGGAGCGGCTTGCGCGCCGAACGCACGAGGATCACGCGGTCGAAGCCGTTGGCGACCACGGCCTGCTCGTCGAGGCTCGCGAGCCCGCGCTTGAGCGCCTCGGGCAGTTTGCCCTGGTCGTGCGGCTGCACGATGGCCAGCGTCCGCACGCCGCAGGCGCGCAGCCAGCGCGCGAGCTCGGGCAGGTCCGAAGGCTGCGGCACCCAGAGCGCGCGTTCGCGGTCGTGGTAGAGCCGCGGCGGGTCGAAGGCGACGACGGCGGTGTCGGCCGATGTCAGCGCCCACTGCGCGATCGGCAGCTCCGGGCACAGGAAAGTCTCCACGCCACGCAGGCCGTCGCGAATGGGCTCGCGGGCCAGCACGCGGGCATGGGCGAAACGGTGGTGGCCCGCGAGCCGCCGCAGCAGCTCCTGCCCCAGGGCCCCGGTCGCACCCGCGATCAGCAACGTGCCGTTCACCGCCGCGGCAACGGGCCGCACCGCACGGTTTGCGGCCTGCAGGGCTTGAAGTGGATCAAGGGGCATGAAGACATCTATGCTAACTTCCGGCTCTTCTGCGGAGGTAATGCAAATGATGATGAAGCGCTGGCTCTTGATTCTCGCGGCCGTCCTGTCGCTGAGCGGCTGTGGCTACAACCAGTTCCAGTCGCTCGACGAGGCCAGCAAATCGGCCTGGAGCGAGGTGCTCAACCAGTACCAGCGGCGCGCCGACCTGGTGCCCAACATCGTGGCCACCGTCAAGGGCGAGGCCAGTTTCGAGCAGGACACGCTCACCAAGGTGATCGAGGCGCGCGCCAAGGCCACCTCGATCCAGGTCACGCCCGAGACGCTGAACAACCCCGAGGCCTTCAACAAGTTCCAGCAGGCGCAGGGCGAGCTCTCCTCGGCGCTCTCGCGGCTCATGGTGGTGGCAGAACGCTATCCGGAACTGAAGGCCAACCAGGCCTTCCGCGACCTGCGCGTGACGCTCGAAGGCACCGAGAACCGCATCACCGTGGCGCGCAACCGCTACATCCAGACAGTGCAGGAGTACAACGTGCTGACCCGCAGCTTCCCGACCAACATCACGGCCAAGATCTTCAGCTACCAGCCCAAGCCCAACTTCTCGGTGCAGAACGAAGCGCAGATCTCGACGCCGCCGACGGTCGATTTCAGTACACCTAAAAAGTAAGACGCCCCCTGATGGCCCTTGCCCTCTTCCGCCGCGCGCTGGCCACCGTCCTGCTGGCGGCGGCCGCATGGGGCGGCCTTGCGGCAACGGCATGGGCGCAGGGCCTGCTGCCGGTGCCCGCGCTCACGGCGCGGGTGATCGACCAGACCGGCACGCTCGACGCGGCGCAGAGAACAGGCCTCGACACCAAGCTCGCCGCCTTCGAACAGCGCAAGGGCTCGCAGATCGTCGTGCTGATGGTGCCGACCACGGCGCCCGAGGACATCGAGAGCTACGCCCAGCGCGTCGGCGATGCCTGGAAGATCGGCCGCAAGAACGTCGGCGACGGCCTGCTCGTGATCGTGGCCAAGGACGACCGCAGGATGCGCATCGCGACCGCCAAGGCGCTCGAGGGCGCGGTGCCCGACCTCGCGGCAAGCCGCATCATCGACGAAGAGATGAAGCCGCGCTTTCGCAACAACGATTTCGCGGGCGGCCTGAATGCGGCGGTGGACCGGCTCATCGGCCTGGTCGACGGCGAGCCGCTGCCCGAGCCTGCGCGCAGCGGCAACAGCGGCCGTTCGCAGGGCGGCGACTTCGACTGGGAGAACCTCGCGATCTTCCTGTTCGTCGCGGTCTTCGTGGGCGCGCCCATCGTTCGCGCCATCGTGGGCAAGAAGCTGGGTTCGGTCCTCATGGGCGGCGGCATCGGCGTGATCGCCTTCTTCCTCACCACCAGCGTGGCCATCGCGGTGATCGCCGGGCTGGTCGCGCTCGTGGTCTCGTTCCTTTCGGGCGCAGTCCGGCCGGGCGGAGGCGGTTGGAGCAGTGGCGGCGGCGGCGGCGGGGGCTGGAGCAGCGGCGGGGGCGGTGGCGGCGGTGGTTTCAGTTCCGGCGGCGGCGGCAATTTCGGCGGCGGCGGTGCCTCCGGGAACTGGTGAACATGGCAGCCCCCACTTTCCTCTCGAAGCTCGGCCGCATCTGGCGCCACAGCTGGGTCGACGAGGCCGCGGTTCGCCGCGCGCTGCCCGCCGATGCACTGGAACGCCTGGCCGAACGCGTGCGCGCAAGCGAGCGCCGCCACAGCGGCGAAATCTGCCTCTGCGTCGAGGCCGGCCTGCCGCTGTCCTACCTGTGGCGCCATGCGGCTCCCAAGGAACGCGCCGTCACGCTGTTCGGCAAGCTGCGCGTGTGGGACACCGCGCACAACAACGGCGTGCTCGTCTACCTGCTGCTGGCCGAGCATGCGATCGAGATCGTGGCCGACCGCGGCATTGATGCGCGCGTCGACGATGCCGAGTGGGCCGCGATGGCGCAGCGCATGGGCGCGGCGTTCCGCGAAGGCCGCTTCGAGGACGGGCTCACGCAGGCGCTGGAAGAAATGTCGGCCTTGCTGGTGGCGCACTTTCCGCTGGCCGAGAACGAGCCCGACACCAACGAACTGCCCGACGAGCCCGTCGTCCTTTGAATTTCTCCCTCCCCTTCCGGGGGAGGCCGGGTGGGGCAAGCGGCGTTGGCATTGGGCACGCTCTGCCAGCCCCCATCCCAACCTTCCCCCGGAGGGGAAGGAGCTAAACCTCTTGCTCCGATGGCGGCAGCGCCCACACGCTTTCTCCGCCCACCGCATAGAAGCGCCGCCCCGGTGCGCGCTCCATCAGCCACCCGCCCGTGAACTCGCCAAAAGCCGGCAGCACCGCCTGCTGCGCGTCGCTCGCGAAACACGGCAGCCGCACGCTGTCGCGCCCCGGTCCATGCAGCCTGCACACGGGATGCAGGTGCCCCGCGAGCACGAAATGCGTGGCATGCGCCTGCGGATGGTGGCAGCAGGCAAAAGGCCCGAGCAGATAAGGCTCGTCGACCACGTCGATGCCGAGTGCGGCGGGCGGATCGCCCGCGCGGCTGTCGTGGTTGCCCCGCACCAGGACCATGCCGATGGAGGCATGCGTGGCGCGCCAGGCGGCAAGCGCCGCCAGCACCCGGGGCGTGCGCGCCTGCGCCGCATGCAGGAAATCGCCAAGGAACACGATGCGCTGCGGCCCATGGGCCGCGATCAGCGCGTCGAGCCGCGCCAGGTTCTCTTGCGTGGTGCCGCCCGGCACCGGCTGCCCCAGCGCGCGGTAGGTCGCGGCCTTGCCGATGTGCAGGTCGGCAATGAACAGCACGCGGCCGTCGGGCCACCAGACGGCGTGCTCGGGCAACAGATGCAACAGTTCCCCGGCCCATTGGACCGGGAGCGCCGACGCGGAAAGAAGATTCGAAGCAGTCACGGGCAACGAGTGTCGCAAAAGAAGCGCGGGCGGGCGGCCGTCTTGCAATTCACCCCGCAGGCCCCAGTTCCCCGGTATGACCGAAACGCCTTCGCTGCACATCGTCTGCCCGCACTGCCACACGACCAACCGCGTGCGCGCGGCGCAGCTGGGCAGTGCGCCCGACTGCGGCAACTGCCACCGCGCGCTCTTCACCGGCCATTCCACCGCGCTGCCGGACGAAAAGACCTTCGACCGCCACATTGCACGCAATGAAATCCCGGTGCTGGTGGACTTCTGGGCACCCTGGTGCGGCCCGTGCCGCCAGATGGCACCGGGCTACGAGCAGGCCGCGGCCCAGCTCGAACCGCAGGTGCGGCTGGCCAAGGTCGACACGGAGGCGGTGCCGACCCTTGGCGCGCGCTTCAACATCCGCAGCATTCCGACGCTGGCGCTGTTCCGCGGCGGCCGCGAAGTGGCGCGCCAGGCCGGCGCCATGGGCGCGGCGGACATCGTGCGCTGGGTCAAGGCGCACGGCGCGGGTTGAACTGAACGGCTCACAGCGGCGGCAAGGGCCGTGACGGCCGTGATCGCGACCTGCGCTCCCGGCGCGGCGTGGCCGGCGGCTTGCCGGGCCCTTCCTGCCCGAACGCGAGCGTGCTCTTCACGCGCTCCACCCCCCCGGCCGTGACCACGCCGCCGGCGGCCTTTTCGAGCTGCTCGACCATGCGCGCAATGCGGTCGGCCACGTTCTCGTTCGACAGCTTCTCGCGGAACAGCTCGACCATGAGCGGGAACGAGAACGGCGTGGGCCGCTCGAGCGGCTTCAGCACCAGCTGTTGAGTGGCCATGCGCGCGAGGCCGGCACTCAGGCGGCCGATTTCGAGTTCCTGCGCGAGCAGCTCCTGCTCGGCCTGCAGCAGCAGCTTGTTCGCCGGGTCGTACTTGCGGAACACCTCCCAGAACAGCGAGGACGAGGCCTGCAGCTGCCTGCTGCTGCGCTTCTCGCCCGGATAGCCCTGGAAGATCAGCCCCGAGACACGCGCAATCTCGCGGAAGCGGCGCTGCGCCAGTTCGCCTGCGTTGAGCGAGGCCAGCACCTCGTGCAGCAGCGTGGCATGCGCATCCTCGCCCTGGAGCAGGCGCAGCGCCTGCGGCAGCAGCGCGGGCCAGTCGACCGGCGTGGCGCTGAGCAGCTCGAAGCCGTAGTCGTTCACCGCGATGGAGAAGGTGCGCGCCTCGTGCTGCGCCACGCGCCAGGCCAGCAGGCTGGCAAGCCCCAGGTGCACGTGGCGCCCCGCGAAGGGGTAGAGGAACAGGTGCGAGCCTTCGCGCGTGGCGAGCGTTTCGGCCAGCAGGGTCTGCGGCGTGGGCAGGGCCGACCATTGCTGCTGGATCTCGAGCAGCGGCCGCACGCACTGCAGCTCGGGCGATGGATAGCGCCCCTCGCCGGCCAGCGCGAGCTGCTGCACCACCGCATCGGCCAGCGTGGTCGACAGCGGCATGCGCCCGCCACTCCAGCGCGGCACTGCGGCGCGCTTGCCGGTGGCGCGCCGCACCCAGGCCGTCATGTCGTGGATGCGCACGAGCTCGAGCATCCGGCCGCCGAACAGGAAGCAGTCGCCCGGCTTCATGCGCGCAACGAAACTCTCCTCGACGTTGCCGATCTTTCCGCCGCCCATGTACTGCACCGCCATGCTCGCGTCGCTCACGATGGTGCCGATGTTCATGCGGTGGCGCCGCGCGAGCCGCGCGTCCGGCACGCGCCAGACGCCCTCTGCATCAGGCACCGCGCGGCGGTAGTCGGGATACGCGGCCAGCGAAGGCCCGCCCTGCGACACGAAGGCCAGGCACCACGCCCAGCTCTCGCGCGACAGATCCGCATAGGCGGCGGTGCCGCGCACTTCGGCATACAGGTCGTCGGGCACGAAGCCGCCACCGAGCGCCACGGTCACCAGATGCTGCACCAGCACGTCGAGCGGCTGCACCGGCGTGTGGCGCGCCTCGATGTGGCCGGCCGCGATGGCCGCGCGCGCCGCGGCGCCTTCGACCATCTCGATGCTGTGCGTGGGCACGAGCGTGATGCGCGACGGCCGGCCCGGCGCATGGCCCGAGCGCCCCGCGCGCTGCAGCAGCCGCGCCACGCCCTTGGGCGAACCGATCTGCAGCACGCGCTCGACCGGCAGGAAGTCCACGCCCAGGTCCAGGCTCGAGGTGCAGACCACCGCCTTGAGCTCGCCGTTCTTCAGGCCCCGCTCGACCCACTCGCGCACCGCGCGGTCGAGCGAGCCGTGGTGCAGCGCGATGATGCCGGCCCATTCGGGCCGCGCCTCGAGCATCGCCTGGTACCAGATCTCCGATTGCGAGCGCGTGTTGGTGAACACCAGCGTGGTGCTGCTGGCGGCAATCTCGTCGAGCACCTGCGGCAGCATCGTGAGACCCAGGTGGCCGCCCCACGGAAAGCGCTCGGCCCGGCCGGGCAGCAGCGAATCGACCACCAGCTTCTTGGGCACCGCGCCTTGCACCAGCACGCCCTCTTGACGGCCATCTTCTCGGCCCAGCAAGGCGTGCATGGCCTCCTGCAGGTTGCCGAGCGTGGCCGACATGCCCCACACCGCGAGCCCCGCATTCCAGCGCCTGAGCCGCGCGAGCGCCAGCTGCACCTGCACGCCGCGCTTGTTGCCGAGCAGCTCGTGCCATTCGTCGACCACCACCATCTTCACGCGGCCCAGCACCTCGCCCGCATCGGCGCGCGCGAGCAACAGCGAAAGGCTCTCGGGCGTGGTGACGAGCACGGTCGGCAGGCGCTCGTTCTGCGCGCTGCGCTCGGCCGACGAGGTGTCGCCGCTGCGCGCGCCGGCGCTCCAGCGGTGCACGTCGATGCCCTGGGCATCCATCGCTTCGAGCGGCTGCTGCAGTGCGCGCAGCGTGTCGGCCGCGAGCGCGCGCATGGGCGTGATCCAGAGCACGGTGAGCGGCGGCGGCGTGGTCTTTCCGCTGCGCGAGGGCGGCGGCGGCGCAGACGAGAACGCCTGCAGCGCGCCGAGCCACACCGCGTAGGTCTTGCCTGCGCCGGTGGTCGCATGCAGCAGCCCGGAGCGCCCCGCGGCCACGGCCTTCCATACGTCGCGCTGGAACTTGAAAGGCTTCCAGCCGCGCGCTGCAAACCACGCGTCGAGCGCCGCCTTGACTGCTGCTGCCTTGCTCCTTCCCCTTCCGGGGGAAGGCCGGGATGGGGGCTCGCGGCCTTCGAGCACAGGCGGCTGGCTCTTGATACGCCGCTTACCCCCACCCCGGCCTTCCCCCGGGAGGGGAGGGAGAAATGCGGGGTCAGGCGGCGCGGTCATGACGGCAGCAGCGCGGCCAGCGTCTGCAGGGTGTCGGCTTCCGCCACCGGCTTGTCTTCGCGCCAGCGCAGCATGCGCGGAAAGCGCACCGCGATGCCGCTCTTGTGGCGCGCGCTGCGCGCGATGCCTTCGAAACCCAGCTCGAACACCAGCGTGGGCTTGACGCTCTTCACCGGGCCGAAGCTCTCGACGGTGGTCTTGCGGATGATCGCGTCCACGCGCGCCATCTCGGCGTCGGTGAGGCCCGAATAGGCCTTGGCAAAGGGCACGAGCTTGCGGCCTTCCTGCTCGGGCGGGCCGTCCCAGACGGCGAAGGTGTAGTCGCTGTAGAGGCTCGCGCGCCGGCCGTGGCCGCGCTGTGCGTAGACAAGCACGGCGTCGATGCTGAGCGGATCGATCTTCCACTTCCACCACACGCCCACGTCCTTGGTGCGGCCCACGCCGTACTGCGCGTCGCGGCGCTTGAGCATCATGCCTTCCACGCCCATGCTGCGCGCCGCTTCGCGCTGGCGTGCGAAGTCGCTCCATTCGATGCCGGTGAGCATCGGGCTCGGCAGCAGCGACGGGTGCGGCATGCGCGTGACGAGTTCGTCGAGCAGCAGCCGGCGCTGCGACTGCGGCAGCGCGCGCAGGTCGCGCCCTTCCCATTCGAGGACGTCGTAGGCCAGCAGCACCACCGGGATCTCGCGCAGCAGCTTCGCGCCCAGCGTCTTGCGGCCGATGCGCCTCTGCAGCTCCGCGAAGGGCTGCACCCTGTCGTCGCGCCAGACGGCAATCTCGCCGTCGAGCACCGTGCCGTCGGGCAGCGCATCGCCCAGCACGGCCAGCTCGGGAAAGCGCTCGGTCACCAGTTCCTCGCCGCGCGACCACAGCCAGGCGACGCCCGCGCGCTTGACCAGCTGCGCGCGGATGCCGTCCCACTTCCATTCGACGATCCAGCCGGCCGGCGGACCGAGCACGGCATCGAACTGCTCGAGCGGCAGGTTGAACGCATGCGCAAGAAAGAACGGGTAGGGCTGCCCGCTGGTCTTCTGTACCTGCTCCGCGCCCGACTCCGGCGCGATCAGCGCGCGGTAGTCTTCCGCCCGCGGGCGGCCGCCGATGTGGGTGTAGCCCATGAGGCGCTGCGCCACGCGCTTGGGATCGATGCCGCCCACGCCCGCGAGCGCCTGCGTGACCTGCAGCTTCGACACGCCCACGCGGAAGGCGCCGGTGATGAGCTTGAAGTACACCAGCCGCTCTTCGGCCGCGAGCTGGCGCCACTGCGCGCGCAGCCGCGCGGGCAGTTCGTCGGGCGCCGCCTTGCCGGCCTCCCGCAGCGGCAGCAGGTGCTCCTCGACCCAGCGCGCCAGGCCGAGGTCGTGCGCCTCGGTGGGCGGCGGCAGCAGCAGCGCGATGGTTTCGGCCAGGTCGCCGACCACCTCGTAGCTCTCGTCGAACAGCCATTCGGGCAGGCCCGCCGCTTCCTGCGCGAGCAGCCGCAGCAGCTTGGTGGGCACGAGCTGGCGCGGCTTGCCGCCGGCCAGGAAGTACACGGCCCACGCCGCATCGGCCGGATCGGCCTCGCGCAGGTAGCGCTGCAGCGCGGCCTGCTTGGCAAGGCTCGAGGTGCTCGCGTCGAGCTCGCGGTAGAGCGCCGCGAAATCCTTCATGGCTTTGCTCCTTCCCCCTTCGGGGGGAAGGTCGGGATGGGGGCTGGCCGCGTCCGCATCGGGCGCCCGCTTGCCCCCTCCCCGGCCCTCCCCCGGGAAGGGGAGGGAGTTTGCTCGTCATCTTCGTCGCCGTACTCGGTCCTGAAGCCCTGCGCTTCCAATCCGTTCTCGCTGAGCCAGCGCACCATCACCGCCACGCTGCCGTGGGTGACGAACACCCGCTCGGCTCCCGTGCCCGCGATGGCCTGCTGCAGACCGGGCCAGTCGGCGTGGTCCGACATCACGAAGCCGCGGTCCACGCCGCGCCGGCGGCGCGTGCCGCGCAGCTGCATCCAGCCGCTCGCGAAGGCGTCGGCATGATGGCCGAAGCGGCGCATCCATGGCGTTCCCTGGGCCGAGGGCGGCGCCAGCACCAGCGCCCGCTTGAGCAGCGCGGCATCGACGCCCGCATCGGTCACCCGCAGGGTCTGCGGCAAGGCCACGCCCGCGGCGCGGTACACCGCATTGAGCGGCTCGACCGCGCCGTGCACCACGATCGGCCCGATGGAGGCGTCCACGCCATACAGGATGCGCTGCGCCTTGCCGAAGGCATAGCAGAACAGCACCGATGCGCGGCCGGCCTCGGCGTTGGCGCGCCACCAGGCGTCGATCTCGGCGAACAGCGCCGCCTGCGTGGGCCAGCGGTAGATCGGCAGGCCGAAGGTCGACTCGGTGATGAAGGTGTCGCAGGGCACGGGTTCGAAGGGCGCGCAGGTGCCGTCGGGCTCGGTCTTGTAGTCGCCCGAGGCCACCCACACGCGGCCGCCGTGTTCGAGCCGCACCTGCGCCGAGCCCAGCACATGGCCGGCCGGATGCAGCGAGATGCGCACGCCGTGGTGCCCGATCGCCTCGCCATACGGCAGCGTCTGCAGCGCGATGTCGTCGCCAAGGCGGGTGCGCAGCGTGCCGGCGCTGTCGGTGTGCGCGAGGTAGTGGCCGTGGCCGGCGCGCGCGTGGTCGGAGTGCGCATGGGTGATGACGGCGCGCGCCACCGGCCGCCAGGGGTCGATGTAGAAGTCGCCGGGCGGGCAGTAGAGGCCCTCGGGCCGCGCCACCACGAGGTCGCCAGGGCGCAAAGCGGAACTGTGGGGCAGCGGCGCGGTCATGGCCCGACATCGTAGGCCGGCGCGACAGTCCGCGTGCCGAAGGCCCTGTGGAACAATCTTCGCCACACCCATGCTGCATCCGCCTCGCCACTTCGTCTACCTCGATGCCGTCGCGCGCGCGGGGTCGATCCGCAAGGCGGCCGAGAAGCTGCACGTGGCCTCGACGGCGCTCAACCGCAAGATCCTCGAGATCGAGTCCGACATCGGCACGCCGCTGTTCGAGCGCCTGCCGCGCGGCGTGCGCCTCACGGCAGCGGGCGAGGTGCTGATCACCGCGGTGCGGCGCAGCATGGCCGACATGCGCTCGGCCGAGTCGCAGATCGAGCAGCTGCGCGGGCTGGTGCGCGGCACGGTGCGCATCGGCTGCGCCGAATCGGTCGCGACCGACCTGATCCCCGGCACCATCGCGCATTACCAGCAGACGCACCCGGGCGTGCAGTTCCAGATCGTCTCGGGCGTGACGGGCAACCTGGCCGCGTCGCTGATGGCCGACGATGTCGAACTGATCCTGGTGCACGACCCGCAGCCGTCGGAGACGCTGCGCGTGATCAGCGCGATCGCGCAGCCGCTGTGCGCGATGCTGCGGCCCGACCACCCGCTGGCGAAGCGCGCCACGCTGCGGCTGGCCGATTGCCAGAAGTACACCGTGGCGCTGGGCGACCGGTCGTTCGGCAGCCGCCGGCTGCTGGACGACGTGATGGCGCGCTCGCGCATCGCGCTGCAGGTCGCGCTGGAGGCCAGCACCGTGCAGACGCTCAAGGAGTTCACGCGGCAGACGGGCGCGATCAGCTTCCAGTTCCAGATCGGCACGCTCAACGAGGTGCGGCGCGGCGAGCTGGTGTCGATCCCGCTGTCGGACCGGGCGCTGGCGCACAGCCAGCTGGTGCTGGCGGCGCGCGCCGGCCGCATGCTGCCGATCGCCACGCTGTCGTTCATGGAAACGCTGGTCAACCGGCTGGCGGCGCTGCCGGGCTGAGCGGCCTGCGGGCGCGCGGCCGCGAACGCGGCGAATCGCCCACTGCACACAATTTGCGCTCGGTCCGAGCGAAACATTGCGCTGGAGGTTTGCACCCCGGCTGCCCATACTGCGCTCATCTGTTGCACCGCAGCATCCATGAACGCCTCCACCCTCCTCCCCCCAGGCACCGCGCCGACGCAGGCCGCCACGCGCCCGCGCCTGGCCGTGCACCGGCTGCCGATGGCGCATCCGGGCGATCTCTCGGCGCTCGCCGCGCTGTTCGACGAGGGCGCGATCGAGCCCGCGCAGGTGGTGGCAGTGATCGGCAAGACCGAAGGCAATGGCGGCGTCAACGACTTCACGCGCGGCTACTTCACGCAGACGCTGATGAGCCTGCTGGCCGCGCGCCTGGGCCGGCCGGCCGCCGAACTGCTGCGCGAGCTGCCCTGCATCCTGTCGGGCGGCACCGAGGGTGTGCTGAGCCCGCACTACGTGGTGTTCGCCCGCAGCGGGCGGCCCGCCGCGGACGCGGCCGCCGGGCCCGGCCCGGGCGCGCTCGCGATCGGCACGGCCGTCAGCGCGCCGCTGCCCGCGCAGCATGTCGGGCGCTGGGCGCAGGTGGCGTCGGTGGCCGCCGCGGTGCGCGAGGCGATGCGCGGCGCCGGCATCGCCCGCGCCGAGGACGTGGCCTTCGTGCAGGTCAAGTGCCCCTGCGTGACGGCCGCGCGCGCCCAGGCGGCCGCCGCGGCCGGCCACACGGTGCTGACCGCCGACTCGGGCCGCTCGATGGCGGCGGCGCGCGCCGCCGGCGCTTTCGGCGTGGCGATCGCCCTGGGCGAGCTGCCCGACGACCCGGCGCTGGAAGCCGCGATGCTGGTCGACTTCGAGCGCTTCTGCCGCCGCGCGAGCATTTCGTCGGGCGTCGAGGTCGAGGCCAACGAGGTGATCGTGCTCGGCCACAGCGCGGCATGGGAAGGCACGCTGCGCATGGCCTGCGCACCGATGCGCGACGCGCTGGACATCGGCGCGGTGGCCGAGGCGCTGCGGCCGCTGGGCATGAACGCGGCGCCCCAGCTGGGCGCGGCCGATGCGGCGCGGGTGGCGGCGGTGTTCGTCAAGTGCGAGCCCGACCGCCGTGGCCACGTGCGCGGCGCGCGCCACACCATGCTCGACGACACCGACATCAATGCCCAGCGCCACATCCGCGGCGCGGTCGGCGGCATGGTGGCCGGTGTGCTGGGCGACGCGCGCATCTTCGTTTCGGGGGGCGCCGAGCACCAGGGGCCGGACGGCGGCGGACTGGTCGCGGTGATCGCGCACGCGGCATGACGGCACGCCCGCAAACCGACGCCGGCGCGGACTTGGTACGCATCCTGCAGGTGCCCGCACCCACCATGTACGCCACCGGCCACGCCTTCGAACAACGCCGCTCCTGGCAACACCGGCGTCGCGCGCCTGCCGCGGCGGCGCCTCTCAGCGAGAGCTCATCCGCATGAAGATCGTGATCATCGGTGCCGGCGTGGCCGGCGCCATCCTGGCCCGCCGGCTCGCCGCGCTGCCCGGCGTCGAACTGCATTGCCTGGAGCGCGTCGGCCCCGACGACCACTCCGAGGCCGGCACCGGCCTGAACGTGGGCCCCAACGCGGTCAAGGCGCTGCGCCTGTGCGACGCGGCGCTGGCCGCCGAGGTCGAGGCCGCGAGCCTGCCGTGGAAGCACTGGCAGATCGCGCTGACCGACGGCACGGTGCTGTTCGACCTGCCGCTGTCGCAGGTGGCGGACAACCCCGGCATCCGCATCCGCTGGTCGGCGCTCTACCGCGTGCTGCGCGAAGGCGCGGGCGCGGCGATCCGGTATGGCTGCGAGATCGCGTCTATCGCCGCGGCCACGGGCGGCGGCGGACGCACCGCCGTGCGCTACCTCCAGGGCGGCGTCGAGCACCGCATCGACGACATCGACCTGCTGGTCGGCGCGGACGGCCGCTACTCCGCCACCCGCGCCGCGTTCTCGGGCCTGCCCGAGCCGCGCCACGTGGGCGTGGCGATCCTGCGCACGCTGGTGCCCGACACCAGCGCCGGCCTGATCGACGACTACGGCCAGTGGTTCAATGGCCCGCACCGGCTGCTGGCCTTCCGCGTGCCGCCGGGGCATGTCTACATCGCGGCGACCTACCCGGTCGAACCCGGCGCGCCGCTGCGCGACGAATGGAAGACCGAAGCCACGATGCGTGCCACCTACCAGCCCGCGCAGGGTGCGCCGAGCGCACAGGTGCAATGGCTGATGGACGCCATGTGCGCAAACCTGCCGCACAGCCACTGGGCCCGCATGCAGGAGTCCGACGTGCTGTTCGGCGAAGCCGATTCCAACGTGATGTACCTGGGCGACAGCGCCCACGGCATGGCACCCACGCTGGGCCAGGGCGCGACCCAGGCCATGGAGGACGCCTGCGCCGCCGCGCTGATCCTCGAGCGCGAGATCCGCGCCGGCCGCCGGGCGCCGCGCGGCTGGCTGGCGCTGGTGGACGCCGCGCGGCGCGAGCGCATCCGCTTCGCGATGGCGCTGTCGATCACGGCCACCGACACCATGCTGGCCGGCGCCGATCCGGTGGCCGGAACGCGCTGGAAGACCGGGCCCGCGTTCCTCGGCGACCTTTCCACCCTGTTCCGCGACGTGTCGCTGGGCCAGCGCGAACCGGTGCCTGCGCCATGACAGCAACCAACGCCGCCATCACGCACGGCCTCTTCCATCTCGCAATCAAGACCGCCGACCTCGGCCGCACCCGCGCCTTCTGGACCGGCGTGATCGGCCTGCGCGAGATCGCGCGGCCCGACTTCGGCTACCCCGGCGCATGGCTGGCCTGCGGACAGCCGGGCGGGCAGGCCATCATCCACGTCTATGCCGGCGGCCCGGCGCTGGGCCCGGGCGGCCAGGTGCCGCACGGCAGCGGTGCCATCGACCATGTGTCGCTGGCCTGCTCGGGCTACCACGCCTATGTCGCGCGCTTTCGCGCCGCGGGGCTGGACTGGCGCGAATTCCTCGTGCCCGGCACCACGCTGTGGCAGCTGTTCGTCTACGACCCGAGCGGCGTGCAGCTCGAGCTCACCTTCGAAGGCGCGGTGGAAGACGGCGCGCCGCCCGACATGTCGGCCGCGCGCGTGTACCGCGCCGGCAGCTCCTTCTTCGATCCGCTTGCCTATCCTGCCCTGACCCCGCCCTGACCCCGCCACCCCGTTCCGGAGATTCCCACGATGCCACGCCCTGCGCCTTTCTTCGCCGCGCCCCTTCGCGCCACCGCCCGCCTCGCCGGCGCCGCGGCCTTCGTCCTCGCCGCGTTCGCGGTGCTGCCGGCCCAGGCGGCCGACAGGATCAAGGTCGGCGTGTTCCCCTCGAGCGCGGCGCTGCCGTTCTACGTGGCCGTGAACCGCGGCTACTTCAAGGAGGCCGACCTGGAGATCGAGGAGGTGCCCATGACCAGCCACCCGCTGACCGTGCAGGCGCTGGTGTCGAACGGCATCGACGCGGCGGTGAACCTGGTGACGCTCGAAGGCGCCAACATGGAATCGCGCCGGCCCAACACGCTGAAGTACATCTCGCTCAACGGGCAGAACGCGCAGCACGTGATCGAGCAGTTCGTCGTCAAGGCCGACAGCCCGGCGCGGACGCTGAAGGATTTCAGGAACGGCTTCAAGCTGTTCTCGGCGCCCGGCCCCGCCAACATCGGCGCGGCGCGCGCGGTGCTCAGGAAGGTGGGCCTGGCCGAAGGCAAGGACTTCACGATCCAGGAGCAGCAGATCGGCGTGCACCTGGGCGCGCTGCAGTCGGGCAACTTCGACGGCGGCTACACGCTCGAGCCGTCGGCCACCATCATGGTCGCGCAGAAGATCGGCAAGCGCATCGAGGCCGGCGTGATCTCCACCTACCTGCTGGGCAACAAGAGCGCCTCGGCCTTCGCGGCCGGCGCCGTGATGTCGGGCAGGTTCATGGCCGACAAGCCCGACGTGGCCAGGCGCTTCGCCGCCGCGTGGGCGCGCGGCGTGAAGGAGGCGCAGGCCGACAGCAGCGCGCGCGGCTACCTGGTGCAGGGCATGAAGGTGCCGCCCGAGCTGGCCGCCACCGTGCCGCTGCCGCGCATCGTGATGGCCAGGGACATGGCCCCCGCCGACGTGGGCGACTTCCAGAAGTTCCTGGACATCGGCACCGAACTGGGCGTGGTCAAGGACAGGATCGACGGCAAGGCGCTGGTGCGGGCCTTCTGATGCGCACCATGGGCACCCATCTGCCGATCGGCACCGCCGCGCCCGAGGCCGCGGACGCCGGCGCCTCGCACCGCTGGTATCCGAAGGGCACGCACATCACGATCCGCGGGCTGACCAAGCGCTTCCAGGACGCGACCATCTACGACAACTTCGACCTCGACATTCCGAAGGGAAAGATCATGTCGGTGTTCGGCCCCAACGGCTGCGGCAAGAGCACGCTGATCAACATGATCGCGGGCATCCTGCCGTGCGACAGCGGGCAGATCCTGTTCGAGGGCAAGGAAGCGCGCGAGACGCGCATCGGCTACGTGTTCCAGAACTACCGCGAGGCGGTGTTCCCGTGGCTGCGCGCGATCGACAACATCCGCTACCCGCTGCAGTACCTGAACCTGTCGAAGGTGGAGCAGCAGCGGCGCATGGACAGGCTGATGGAGAGCTTCGACGTCAAGCTCGACCTGCAGCGCTACCCCTACCAGATGTCGGGCGGCCAGCAGCAGCTGGTGTCGATCATGCGGGCGCTGGTGGTCGACCCCGAGGTGCTGTTCCTCGACGAGCCCTTCTCCGCGCTCGACTACGAGATGGTGATGTTCCTGCGCGAGCGGCTGCAGAAGGTGCTGGTCGAACGCCGGACCACCACCTTGCTGGTCTCGCACGACCTCGACGAGGCCGTGCTGCTGGCCGACGAGGTGCTGCTGCTGACCAAGCGGCCCACGCGCGTGGCCGAGAACCTGCCCTTCGACGTGGCGCGCCCGCGCACGGCCGACACCACGATCACGCCGGCCTTCATCGCCACCAAGACCCGCGCGCTGGACGTGTTCCAGCGGGAGGTGCGCAAGCCATGAGCCTCGCCCATCGCGCCAACGCCTTCGGCGCCCGCCTGCGCCCGCTGTTCGGCATCGCCGCGCTGATCGGCCTCTGGGCCTTCGTGCATGCGACGCGCGCGGTCGACCCGGTGCTGCTGCCCTCGCCGCTCGAGGCGCTCGCGGCCTTCTGGAACGGCCTTGCGCACGGCACGCTGTGGGGCGACTTCTTCAAGACCATCGTGCGCACCGTCACCTCCTTCGGCCTTGCGCTCGTGATCGCGGTGCCGCTCGGCATCGTGCTGGGGTCGAACGAGAAGATCTACGAATCGATCGAGTTCGCGATCGACTTCTTCCGCTCGACGCCGGCCTCGGCCATGTTCCCGCTGTTCCTGGTGCTGTTCGGCGTCGGCGAGGCCACCAAGATCGCGGTCGCGGCCTTCGGCGCGGCGCTGGCCATCCTGTTCAACGTTGCCTACGGCGTGATGAGCGCACGCAAGCAGCGCCAGCTCGCGGCCAAGGTGATGGGCGCGCCGCGCTGGCGCGTGCTGACCGACGTGATCCTGCTCGAATCGATGCCGCAGGTGTTCGTCGGCATGCGCTCCGGCGTATCGATCGCACTGGTGATCGTGATCGTGGCCGAGATGTTCATCGGCTCCACCGATGGCCTCGGCCAGCGCATCATGAATGCGCAAACCATTTTCGACATGCCCGACATGTACGCCTCGATCTTCGCGGCGGGCCTGCTCGGCTACGTGATGAACCTCGTGTTCCTGGTGGCGGAGCGGCGCTTCGTGCACTGGGGCGGAAAGTAATGCAAGCCATGACCGTTTCCATGACCGACATCAACCTGCCCGCCGTGCTCGCCGAAGTCGAGTCCGCATTCGCCGAGTACGAGCGCGCGCTCGTCACCAACGACGTGCCGGTGCTCGACAGGCTCTTCTGGGATTCGCCGCACACGCTGCGTTACGGCGCGAGCGAGAACCTCTACGGCTACGACGCGATACGCGCGTTCCGCCAGGGCCGGCCCGCGGTCAACCTCGAGCGCGAGATCACCGCCAGGGCCATCACCACCTTCGGGCAGGACTTTGCGGTCGCGAACGTCGAGTTCAGGCGCACGGGCAGCGACCGCACGGGCCGCCAGAGCCAGACCTGGGCGCGCCTGCCGGAGGGCTGGCGCGTGGTGTCGGCGCACGTGAGCCTGATGGGCTAGCTATTTCTTCGGCTGGCCCTTCATCATGTCGACGACGTTCATCTTCATGCCGTTTCCCATGATCATGTCGCCGGGTTTCTGCCCGGCCTTGCACGGGCCGACCCACTTCGCCTCCATGACGAAGCTCCCGCTGGATTTGCCCATCATCGGCGGCTTGTAGGTCGAGCTGCTTTCCATCCGGTAGCTGGAACCGAAGTCGCCCGTGACCACCGCGTGGCTGGTGGCGGTGGTCGTGCCCATCCTGCACACGGAATCGATCACCAGCGTGCCGCCTTCCCTGCGCATCTCCTGCTTCGAGCAGGCGTCCTTGCCCATGCCCTGCCCCATGTCGCGCAGCGCCTGGTCGGTGGCGGCGTCGATGCATTGCTGGATGGTCTGCGCCGGCGCGCTGTTGGCGCCGCCGGCGCCGTCCCCCATCTTCATCTCCCAGAGGCCGGGCTTGCGCGCGGGATAGTCGATGGCCAGCGCGGGCACGGTCGTGCTGCAGGCCAGCATGAAGAGGGCAATGGTGGACAGGCGAATCTTCATGGCGGGCTCCGCGTCGGTTCGAAGAAAACGATGCCCGGGTTCTACCGCACGCGGCGCGCGGATGGAATAGCGCAATCGGCCTACGCCGGCCGTGCCTGCACCGCCGCCGCCGCCGCCACGGCCTTGCGGGGGCGCGAGGCCAGCCCGAAGCCGATGCCCAGCGCCAGCCCGCCGAGCACGTCGACCAGCACGTGCTGGCGCACCGCCATCGTCGAATAGACGATGGCCACGGCCCACGCGATGTTGAGAGCGCGAATCCACGCGGGTGCAGCCACCTCGCGCAGTTGCCGCGCGAGCACCACGCAGGCAAACACGGAGAACGACACGTGCAGCGACGGAAACGCGTTGCCGGCCGCATCGACGGTTTTCAGCAAATGCAGCGAGGTGCCCGGGCTGGTGTCGATGCTGAAGTTCGGGATGGCCGTGGGCACGAACCAGAACACCACGAGCGCAATGCCGGTCATGAAGGCGCAGCCCAGCGCAAAGCTCCAGAGCTCCCGCCTGTCCTTGGCAAGGAACACCGGCAGCGCAATGTAGAGCCAGAGCGAAAGATAGACCGACAGCAGCGCCGGCCAGAAGGCGATCAGCCGGTCGAACGCGGTGAGCGGCAGCGTCCAGGGCTGGCCGGCGTTCTTCATGACCCAGAAATACAGCGGGAAGAACCCCGCGGTCGCGACCGTGTTGCCGACCAGCTTCAGCGGCCAGAGCGCGCGGCACCGCCGGCCCAGGGCGCGAAGCCAGGGCTGCGGATTCGAAAGCGGCGGGTTCTCGAAAGAAGAAAATGTCATGGACGCCCGATGCGGTGCGCCTGGAACTCGCGCAAGCGAGCCCGCGGCCCTACCAGGGCGTCCATTTTGATTCGCTTTGGGCCGACGCCACCGTGCGCTCGATGAAGCGCACGCCGCGCGCGCCGTCTTCCACGCGCGGGTAGTCGGCCGCGATGGCATCGGCCTGCTGGCCCGCATTCCGTGCGCGGATGTCCGCCACGATGCCGGCATAGATGTTGGCAAAGGCCTCGATGAAGCCTTCGGGATGGCCGGCCGGCAGGCGGCTGGCGCGCTGCGCCGCCTCGCACAGCCATGGCGAACCGCGCGTGAGGATCCGCTTCGGCCCGTCGTGCGGCAGGTGCACCAGCTGGCTCGGCTGCTCCTGCCGCCACTCGAGCGTGCCGAGCGTGCCCGAGACGCGCAGCCGCAGGTCGTTCTCCAGGCCCGTGTTGATCTGCGAAGCAATCAGCACGCCGCGCGCGCCGCCCTTGAAGCGCAGCAGCAGGCTGCCGTCGTCGTCGAGCATGCGGCCCGGCACCAGCGCGCTCAGGTCGGCGCACAGGCTCTCGATCTCCAGGCCGGTGACGCTGGCGACCAGGTTCTCGGCGTGCGAGCCGATGTCGCCGATGGCGCCGGCCGCGCCGCTCCTTGCGGGGTCGGTGCGCCAGTCGGCCTGCTTGTTGCCGGCGCCTTCGAGCTGGCTCGCAAGCCAGCCCTGGTTGTATTCGACCACCACCTTGCGCAGTTCGCCGAGCTGGCCCGAACGGACCATCTCGCGCGCCTGCCGCACCATCGGGTAGCCGGTGTAGTTGTAGGTCACGCCGAACAGCGTGCCCTGCTTCTTCACGGCCGCGACCAGCGCGTCGGCCTGCGCGCGCGTGTGCACCAGCGGCTTGTCGCACACCACGTGGAAGCCGGCTTCCACGAAAGCCTGCGCGACCGGAAAGTGCACGTGGTTGGGCGTGACGATGGAGACGAAGTCGATGCGCTCTTCCAGCGGGCGCTTCAGCTCGTCGGCCAAGAGCGACGGCCAGTCGCCGTGATTGCGGTCGTCCGCCAGGTGCAGGTCGCGCCCCGAGGCACGCGCCTTCTCCGCGCTCGACGACAGCGCGCCGGCCACCAGCTCGATCTGTCCGTCGAGCGCCATGGCGTTGCGGTGCACGGCGCCGATGAAGGCGTCGCGGCCGCCGCCGACCATGGCGCAGCGCAGCTTGCGGGAAGCGATCTCGGTCACCTTAGAACGGCGAATTGGGGTGGTAGAAGTCCTTGGCGTTTTCCTTGGTGATCAGCACCGAAGGAATGATCGTCGTCGCGGGCAGCTTCTCGCCCTTCAGCCGCGCTTCGGCCGTGAGCTTGATCGCGTCGTAGATGAACTTGGGCGAGTAGCTCACGTCGGCGCCGATGCGCTTGTCCTTGCCGTCCATGATGGTCTTGACCATGCCCTTGGCGCCCGCGCCGCCGAAGATGATCTTGATGTCGTCGCGCTTGGCCTGCTCGATGGCCTTGAGCACGCCCACGGCCATGTCGTCGTCGGCCGCCCAGATGGCGTCGATGTTCTTGAAGCGCGTGAGGTAGTCCTGCGTGACCTTGAACGCATCGTCGCGGTTCCAGTTGGCGTACTTGGCGTCGAGCAGCTTGATGTCGGGGCTGCCCTTGAGCACCGCGTTGAAGGCGTCCATGCGCTCGTTGTCCAGCGTGGTGGCAATGCCGCGCAGCGCAACCACGTTGCCCTTGCCGCCGAGCTGCTTCACGATGTACTCGGCCGGAATGCGGCCGAAGGCGGTGTTGTCGCCGGCCACGTACGCATCCTGCGCGCTGGTGTCGGTGAGGCCGCGGTCGACCACGGTCACGTAGGCGCCCTTGGCCTTGACCTGCGCCACCGGCTTGGTCAGCGCGGCGGATTCGAACGGGAACACCACAAGCGCGTTGATCTTGGTGACGGTCGAGAGGTCTTGCAGCTGGTTCGCCTGCTCGGGCGCGTTGGCCGCGGTCTTGATCGTGATCTTCAGGTCCTTGTGTTCCTTCTCCAGATCCTTCTTCGCCTGGTTGGCCCAGTAGTTGATGCCGCCCATGAAGCTGTGCGTGGCCGCCGGAATCGAAACGCCGAGGTTCACTTTTTCGGCGGCGAGTGCGGGCAGGCTCGCGAGCGCCGCGGCCGCAACGGCCGTGAGTGCGATGCGACGTGTGAAGCTTGTCATGCTGGATGTCTCCTTGTGGTTGGTGGAACGGAACGGGAACGCACTAGCGGCGCCCTCTCTGGAGGAACGCGACGATGATGATCACGAAGCCCTGCACCGCGGCGTTGAGGTACACGCTGATGATGCTGGTGAGGTTCAGGATGTTGCTGATGACCGAGAGCAGGATGGCGCCGATCACCGTGCCCGTGATGCTGCCCGCGCCGCCCTTGAGCGCCGTGCCGCCGACGATCACCGCGGCAATCGCTTCGAGCTCCCACAGCAGGCCCGTGGTCGGCGAGGCCGATCCGAGGCGCGGCACGTACAGCAGCGTGGCAATGCCCACGCACACGCCGAGCAGCACGTAGGTGAGGATCTTCACGCGGTCCACGTCCACCGCCGCATAGCGCGCGACCTGCTCGTTGGAGCCGATGGCCTGCACGTAGCGCCCGTAGGCCGTGCGGTTCAGAATGACGCCGCCGATGATCGCGACGATCACGAACACCCACACCGGCACCGGGATGCCCGCCAGGCTTGCGTAGTACACCGGCGCATAGAGGTCCGACAGATCGTTGTCGAGCGTGAGCGCGCCGCCGTCGGCAAAGTACGTGAGGTAGGCGCGGAAGATGCCGAGCGTGCCCAGCGTGACGATGAAGGGCTCGATGCGCCCCTTGGTGATCAGGAGCCCGTGCGCCAGGCCGAACAGCGCGCCCAGCACCACCGCGAGCACCGCCCCCATCACCACCGCCATCAGCGGCGAGCCCGAGGCGGGACCGGCCCAGTTGATGAACATGATCACGCTGCCCGCGATGAGCGCCGCCATCGAGCCCACCGACAGGTCGATGCCGCCGGAGATGATCACGAAGCACATGCCCACCGCGATGATGCCGATGAAGGCCGTGCGCGTGAGCACGTTCATGGCGTTGTCGACGGTCGCGAAATCGCTGTTCAGCAGCGTGCCGCCGATGCACAGCAGCACCAGGCCGATGACCGGGCCGAGCCCGTGCAGGTGCTCGGCCCAGCGCGGCTTGCCCTGGCTGCGGTGTTGCGCGGCTTCAGGCTGCGGCATGGGTGTCTGCTGTTCCGGTGGCATGAGCGATGAGCTCCTCTTCTGTCAAATGGTCTGCGTCCAGCGTGGCAACGAGGCGGCCCGCGCGCATCACCGCCACGCGGTGGCACAGGCCGATGAGTTCCATCAGCTCCGACGAGACGACGATCACCGCGAGCCCTTCGCGGGCGAGTCGCTGGATCAGGAAATAGATGTCGCGCTTGGCGCCGATATCGACGCCGCGCGTGGGCTCGTCGAGCACCACCACCTTCGGTTTCGGCTGCAGCACCTTGGCGAGCGCGAGCTTCTGCTGGTTGCCGCCCGAGAGAGACGATGCGCGCACGTCGAGCGAGCCGGTGCGGATGCCGTAGTCCTTCACGGCCTCGGCCAGCGCGCCGCGTTCGGCGTCGGGCTGGAGCCAGGGCTTCGCAAAGCGTTCGAGCGCCATCAGCGTGAGGTTCTGGCGCAGGCCGAAGTTCACGTGCAGGCCCTTGCCCTTGCGGTCCTCGCTGAGGTAGGTGAGACCGTGCTTCGCGGCGTCGCGCGGACTGCGCCAGCCCTTGTGGTTCGGCACCGGCTTGCCAAGCATCTCCACCTCGCCGCTCGCCGGCCTGAGACCCAGCAGGCCTTCGAACAGTTCGGTGCGGCCCGCGCCGACCAGGCCCGCGAAGCCGAGGATCTCTCCGGGGCGCACGTCGAAGCTCGCGTCCTGCGCCCAGCCTGGCACGCTGAAGTTGCGCACGCGCATGGCGGGCGCATCGGCGGCCACCACCAGGTCGCGCGGCGGATACAGGTCGGCGAGCTCGCGGCCCACCATGAGATTGGCCATCTGGTGGCGCGTGACCTCGGACGTGGGCGCGCGCGCCACGAAGCGGCCGTCGCGCATCACGATCACCTCGTCGGTCACCTGCTCCACTTCGTCGAGCTTGTGCGAGATGTAGACGATGGTCACGCCATCGGCGCGCAGCTGCGCGATGAGCTTGAAGAGCCGCTCGGTTTCGCCCGGGGTCAGCGTGGCCGTCGGCTCGTCCATGATCAGAAGACGCGCGCGGCGTGCAATGGCCTTCGCGATCTCGACGAGCTGCTTCTCCGCCACGATGAGCCTGCGAACCTTGGTGCGCGGATCGACCTGCAGCCCGACGGCGGCGAGTGCGGCGGCGGCATCGCGTTCCATCGCGGCGTCGTCGAGCAGCCAGCCCTTCTTCTTTTCATGGCCCAGGAAGATGTTCTGCGCCACGCTCAGGTCTTCCGCGAGGTTGAACTCCTGGTGGATCAGCACGATGCCCAGCGCCTCCGCGTCGCGCGAGCTCGTGAACTGCTGCGGCTGGCCGTTGATGCGCAGCGTGCCGCCGGTGAGCGGCTCGTAGCCCGAGAGGATCTTCATCAGCGTGGACTTGCCCGCGCCGTTCTCGCCGAGCAGGCCGTACACATGGCCGGGCGCCAGCGAGAAGCTCACGCCGTGCAGCACCTGCACCGGGCCGAAAGCCTTCACCACGCCGTCGAATTCGACCGCGACGCTTCCCTTGGTTTGTGCTTCCGCCGTCATGGCGCCACTCCACGGACCTTCAGTGTTTCGTGCATCGCGAGCACGCCGGCACCCACCAGGCCGCCCTGCACGCCCAGCGGCGTGTACTGGATTTCCAGGTGCCGCGTGGAGAGCGCGAGCGAGCGCTGGTACACGCTCTGCCGCACGGCCGCCAGGAACAGCGGCCCGATGCGCGTGATGCCGCCGCCGATGAACACATGCGAGGGATTGAAGAAGTTCACCACCGACGCCAGCATCTGGCCGATGAGGTTGCCCGCACGCTGGATGATGCCGTTCGCGGCCGTATCGCCGGCGCGGCTTGCCTGGCCCACGTCGACGGCATCGATGCGGCCATGCACGCGCAGGCACTCGGCCAGCATGGCGCTTTCGCCGGCCTCGGCCGCCTGCACGGCCATGCGCGTGATGGCCGGCCCCGCGGCCATGGCCTCGACGCAGCCGACGTTGCCGCAATGGCAGCGCGGGCCGTCCTGGTCGACACAGATGTGGCCCACGTCGCCGGCCGAGCCGGCCGCGCCGCGATAGACCTCGCCATGGCAGACGATGCCGCAGCCGATGCCTGTGCCGATCTTGATCACGAGGAAGTTGTTCAGCGAGCGCTTCAGCCGCCAGAGCTCGCCGAGCGCCATCAGGTTCACGTCGTTGTCGACGAAGACAGGCGCCGCGTAGTCCTCGCGCAGGTAGTCGCGGATCGAGAAGCTGTCCCAGGCCGGCATCAGCGGCGGATTCACGAGCTGGCCGATCTCGAAATTCACCGGCCCGGGCACGCCGATGCCGATGCCGATCACGTCCCTCGCGCCGTAGCCGCAGCGTTCGAGCAGTTCGCGCATCAGCACACGCACCCGCGCCAGCACCACGGCCGGGCCTTCGCGCACGTCGGCGGGTTCATCGTGCTGCGCGAGCAGCGTGAGGTCGGGGCGCAGCACCGCGACGTCGAGGCTGGTGGCGCCGATGTCGATGCCCACGAGCACGCCCAGGCCGGCATGCAGCTGCAGGTTTTCGGCGCGACGGCCGCCCGAGGAGCGCTGCAGGCCTGCTTCGGCCAGCAGGCCCTGGTCGACCAGGCCGGCGATCAGCGCATTGGCCTTGCTCTTGGAGAAGCCGAGCTGCTCGGCCATGGCATGGCGCGAGCCGCCGGCCGACCAGAAGGTGGTCTCCAGCAACCGCATCTCGTCCGCAGTGATGCCACTCCAGGGTGCCACGCGCTTTGTCTCCGGTATTCTTTTTGCCCGCCGCCCGCAACGGGTGCAGGCCGGGCGAAGGCGAATACTAGGGGCGCAGCTTCAGCCGGACAAGGCCGAACTTCGACCAAGTTCAGATCGAAGATGGCTTTATGCGAGAACGCCGGATCGGGATAGGGGCCGGTCAACAGAGACCGGCCCCCTCCCACACCACCCGGCATGCCGGTCCGCACCGGGCGGTCTGGATGAGAACAGTGTCGCGGCAAGGGGATGATGCCGGCATCGACATGTCGACTCAACACTCCTTCTCGTTTGGCCCTTCGTCGGGGTTTGCGCCCTTGGCGGGCGGCCGCCGACTACTACGGCCTCTGCTGACCCCTCGCTCCACCATTCGGCGTCGGGCTTTCACCCGCAGGGCGAGGCCTCCCCAGGTAAGAACGCACTCCTTCGCCGCACAATCGCCGGATCTACACCGCCTGAGCCTTGATCACGAGAGCTTCGCGGTTACGTCCCCGCTCGCCCTGCTCGGCGTCGCCTTCTATCCAGTTCTTGTCCATCGGCTCGCAGCTTCGCTCCACGCTTCCTCTCCACACTCGGTCGCCCTCGCGCAGTTGCGCAGTTGCGCTTCGCTTCGTTCGCTATGATCAACTTACGGGAGGACTTGCACCTCCAAGAGTGAGCCCATGCCGGGCGCACACGCAAAAAAGCCGCCCGGAGGCGGCTTTTCGTGGAGCGAAGAATTCGCTTCTTCTCTCTTGTTTGCTTACTTTTTCTGGCGGTACTTGCGCAGCGCAGCAAGCTGCGCTGCCATCACGGCCAGTTCCGACTGCGCCATCGCGATGTCGATGTCGGTCTTGGCGTTCTTGAGCGCTTCCTCGGCAGCCGCCTTGGCCTGGTTGGCCTTCTCGTCGTCGAGGTCCTTGCCGCGGATCGCGGTGTCGGACAGCACGGTGACGGTGTTGGGCTGCACTTCGAGAATGCCGCCGGCCACGAAGACGAACTCTTCGCCGCCATCGGCCGTTTCGATGCGCACCGCACCCGGACGGATGCGCGTGATCAGCGGGGTGTGGCGCGGGTAGATGCCGAGCTCACCGGCTTCACCGGGCAGCGCGACGAACTTGGCTTCGCCCGAGAAGATCGACTCTTCCGCGCTGACCACGTCCACATGAATGGTGCCTGCCATGGTGATTCCTTCTTAAGCGACCTTCTTGGCCTTTTCGAACGCTTCGTCGATCCCGCCCACCATGTAGAACGCTTGTTCCGGCAGGTGGTCGGCTTCGCCGTTCACGATCATCTTGAAACCGCGGATGGTTTCGGCCAGCGGCACGTACTTGCCGGGCGAACCCGTGAACACTTCGGCCACGTGGAACGGCTGCGACAGGAAACGCTGGATCTTGCGGGCGCGGGCCACGGCCAGCTTGTCTTCCGGTGCCAGTTCGTCCATGCCCAGAATCGCAATGATGTCGCGCAGTTCCTTGTAGCGCTGCAGCGTGCCCTGCACGGCGCGGGCCACGTTGTAGTGCTCTTCGCCGACCACGTTCGGGTCGAGCTGGCGCGAGGTCGAGTCCAGCGGATCCACGGCGGGGTAGATACCGAGCGAAGCGATGTCGCGCGACAGCACCACGGTGGAGTCCAGGTGGGCGAAGGTGGTGGCGGGCGACGGGTCGGTCAAGTCGTCGGCCGGCACGTACACGGCCTGGATAGAGGTGATCGAGCCGACCTTGGTCGACGTGATCCGCTCTTGCAGACGGCCCATTTCCTCGGCCAGCGTCGGCTGGTAGCCCACGGCGGAAGGCATGCGGCCCAAGAGAGCCGACACTTCGGTACCGGCCAGCGTGTAGCGGTAGATGTTGTCCACGAAGAACAGCACGTCGCGGCCTTCGTCGCGGAACGACTCGGCGATGGTCAGGCCGGTCAGCGCCACGCGCAGACGGTTGCCCGGGGGCTCGTTCATCTGGCCGTACACCATGGCCACCTTCGAGTCCTCGAGCTTCTCGAGGTTCACGACGCCGGAGTCGGCCATCTCGTGATAGAAGTCGTTGCCTTCGCGGGTACGTTCACCCACACCGGCGAACACCGACAGGCCCGAGTGAGCCTTGGCGATGTTGTTGATGAGTTCCATCATGTTCACGGTCTTGCCCACGCCGGCGCCGCCGAACAGGCCCACCTTGCCGCCCTTGGCGAACGGGCACACGAGGTCGATCACCTTGATGCCGGTTTCCAGCAGGTCTTGCGAAGGCGACAGTTCGTCGTACGCAGGCGCCTTGCGGTGGATCGATGCGGTGAGATCCTGGCTCACTTCGCCGCGCTCGTCGATCGGACGGCCGAGCACGTCCATGATGCGGCCCAGCGTGGCCTTGCCGACGGGCACCGTGATGGGTGCGCCGGTGTTGGTCACGATCAGGCCGCGGCGCAGGCCGTCGGACGAACCGAGTGCAATGGTGCGCACCACGCCGTCGCCGAGCTGCTGCTGGACTTCGAGGGTCAGCCCGCCGCCTTCGAATTTCAAGGCGTCATACACCTTGGGCATCTGGTCACGCGGGAACTCCACGTCGACCACGGCGCCGATACATTGGACAATTTTTCCTTCAGCCATGGCGTTTCCTTCTGGATCTCAATAATGTTGCGACAGGTTCTTGCAGAAGCGTCCTTGTGCCATCGCGGGCCGCTTTTGCAAGAATGCCGGACGGGCCGGCACCCTCTTTTGGTATGACCAGTTTCCCGGCGATCAGACGCCGGCCGCAGCAGCGGCGCCGGACACGATTTCAGACAGCTCCTTGGTGATGCCTGCCTGGCGGGTCTTGTTGTAGACCAGCTTCAGTTCGTCGATCACATTGCCGGCGTTGTCGGTTGCGGCCTTCATGGCCACCATGCGCGCCGAATGCTCGGAGGCCATGTTCTCGGCCACGGCCTGGTAGACCAGCGACTCCACATAGCGCACCAGCAGCTCGTCGATCACGCTCTGCGCATCGGGCTCGTAGATGTAGTCCCACGAATGCTGGCCAGCCTCGACCTGCAGCGAGTCCGCGGCCAGCGGCAGCAGCTGCTCGACGAGCGGCTCCTGCTTGATCGTGTTGATGAACTTGGTGTAGCACAGGTACACGGCCGACAGCTTGCCTTCCGCATAGGCGTCGAGCAGCGTCTTGACCGGCCCGATGAGCTTGTCGAGATGCGGCGTGTCGCCCAGGTGGGTGACATGGGCCACCACGCGCGCACCGATGCGGTTCAGGAAGCCCAGTCCCTTGTTGCCGATGGCCACCGACTCGATGGCAACGCCCGCAGCCTGCGCTTCCCGCAGCTTGCCGGTGACGGCACGCAGCAGGTTGGTGTTCAGGCCGCCGCACAAGCCCTTGTCGCTCGTCACGATGATGAAGCCGATGGCCTTGGCCTCGTTCTTCTTCATGAACGCGTGCGTGTACTCGGGATTCGCCTTGCCCAGGTTGGCCGCAATGTTGCGGATTTTCTCGCTGTAGGGGCGGGCGGCACGCATGCGCTCTTGCGCCTTGCGCATCTTGGAAACCGAGACCATTTCCATGGCCTTGGTGATCTTCTTGGTGTTTTCCACCGATTTGATCTTGCCGCGGATTTCCTTACCAGCTGCCATGAGTGCTCCTTGTCCGGCCGATCAGGCGAACGACTTCTTGAACGCCGTGATGGCGGCGGTCAGCTCGGCTTCGGCGTCCTTGTCGAGCGCCTTGGCCTTTTCGATCTTGTCGAGCAGCGCAGCATGGCTGGACTTCAGGAACTGGTGCAGGCCGTGTTCGAACGACAGCACCTTCTTGATCTCGAGGTCGTCCATGAAGCCCTTGTTCACCGCGAACAGCGTGGCGCCCATCAGCGAGATCGGCAGCGGGCTGTACTGGGCCTGCTTCAGCAGTTCGGTCACGCGGGCGCCGCGGTCGAGCTGCTTGCGGGTGGCTTCGTCGAGGTCGGAAGCGAACTGCGCGAACGCAGCCAGTTCACGGTACTGGGCCAGGTCGGTACGGATACCGCCCGACAGGCCCTTGATGACCTTGGTCTGGGCCGACGAACCCACGCGCGACACCGAGATACCGGCGTTGATGGCGGGGCGGATACCGGCGTTGAACAGGTTGGTTTCCAGGAAGATCTGGCCGTCGGTGATCGAGATCACGTTGGTCGGAACGAAGGCGGACACGTCGCCGGCCTGCGTTTCGATGATCGGCAGTGCGGTCAGCGAACCGGTCTTGCCCTTGACGGCCCCCTTGGTGAAGGCTTCGACGTAGTCGGCGTTCACGCGGGCTGCGCGCTCGAGCAGGCGGCTGTGGAGATAGAACACGTCGCCGGGGTAGGCTTCGCGGCCTGGCGGGCGGCGCAGCAGCAGCGAAACCTGGCGGTAAGCCACGGCCTGCTTGGAGAGGTCGTCATAGACGATGAGCGCGTCTTCGCCGCGGTCGCGGAAGTATTCGCCCATCGTGCAGCCCGAGTAGGCCGACACGTACTGCATGGCCGCCGATTCGGAGGCCGATGCGGCCACCACGATGGTGTAGTCCATCGCGCCGGCCTGTTCCAGTGCGCGCACCACGTTCTTGATCGACGAAGCCTTCTGGCCGATCGCAACGTAGACGCAGGTCATGTTCTGACCCTTCTGGTTGATGATCGCGTCGATCGCCACGGCGGTCTTGCCGGTCTGGCGGTCGCCGATGATCAGTTCGCGCTGGCCGCGGCCGATCGGCACCATCGAGTCGATCGACTTGAGGCCGGTCTGCATCGGCTGGTCGACCGACTTGCGGGCGATCACGCCCGGCGCAACCTTTTCGATCACGTCGGTCATCTTGGCGTTGATCGGGCCCTTGCCGTCGATCGGCTGGCCCAGTGCATTCACCACGCGGCCGATGAGTTCGGGGCCGACCGGCACTTCCAGGATGCGGCCCGTGCACTTGACGGTGTCGCCTTCGGAGATGTGCTCGTACTCGCCCAGAATCACGGCGCCGACCGAGTCGCGCTCGAGGTTCAGCGCCAGGCCGAACGACGGCGTGCCGTCTGCCGTGGGCGGGAACTCGAGCATTTCGCCCTGCATCGCGTCGGACAGGCCGTGCACGCGCACGATGCCGTCGGTCACCGAAACCACGGTGCCCTCGTTGCGGATGTTGGCGCTGACTCCGAGGCCCTCGATGCGGCTCTTGATCAGTTCGGAAATTTCTGCGGGATTGAGTTGCATGACTCTTTCCTTCTTTCTTTGAGGCTACAAGTAGAGGGCTGAAGACCGTCAGGCCGCCAGCGCAACTTTCATTTGTTCAAGGCGCGCTTTGACGGAGGTGTCGAGCACCTCGTCGCCGACCACCACACGAATGCCGCCGATCAGTTCCGGCTCTTGCTGGACCGTGACCTGGAGCTTGCGACCGAAACGCTTTTCGAGCGCGGCCGCCACACTGGCCAGGGCCGCGGCGTCGATCGGGAAGGCGCTGTAGACCACGGCGTCGGACGAACCGCTCTTCGCGTTGGCCAGTGCCCGGAACTGCTTCGCAATTTCCGGCAGCACCGAGAAACGACCGTTGTCCAGGAGCGCACCCAGGAAGTTCTGGGCATGGGCGGCCAGTGGCGCACCGAAGACACCGGCGACCACGCCGAGAACCTGCTCGGCCGTGGCCTTGGGGTTGTCGGCGAACTGCTGGAGCTGCGGATTGGCCGCGATGGCGGCCATCTTGTCGAGCCAGACGCTGGTGCCGGCGACGTCGGACGACGAGGCCTTGAAAAGCGCCTCGGCGTAGGGGCGTGCAATGGTGGCGAGTTCTGCCATGGCTTCTATCAGAGTTCGGTCTGCAGGCGGGCGAGCAAATCGGCGTGAACGCCCGCATTCACTTCCTTGCGCAGGATCTGCTCTGCGCCCTTGACAGCCAGTGCCGCGACTTGTTCGCGCAGTGCTTCGCGCGCCTTCAGTGCCTGCTGGTCGGCTTCGACGCGGGCAGCCGCAACGATCTTGTTGCCTTCTTCGGTCGCGCGGGCCTTGGCCTCTTCAACGATGGCCTGGGCGCGACGTTCGGCGTCGGCAAGACGTTGCGCGGACTCGTTGCGTGCCTGGCCCAGTTCGGCTTCCACGCGCTTGTTGGCGGCGGAGAGTTCGGACTTGGCCTTGTCGGCGGCAGCGAGGCCTTCGGCGATCTTCGCAGCGCGGTCGTCCAGCGCCTTCGCGATCGGCGGCCACACGAACTTCATCGTGAACCCGACCAGGATCAGGAACACGATCATCTGAACGATCAGGGTACCGGTAATGCTCACTTTTCACCCTCTCTTTGGGATTGAATGCGAAGCCATTCCACAGAGGGGAACGACGACACGGGTCCGACGAGAAAGACTTACTTCGGCAGGTTGGCGATCTGAGCCAGGAACGGGTTGGCCGTTGCGAACCACAGCGCGATACCGGTGCCGATAATGAAAGCGGCGTCGATCAGACCAGCCAGCAGGAACATCTTGGTTTGAAGTTCACCCATGAGTTCGGGCTGACGTGCGGCCGACTCGAGGTATTTGCTGCCCATGATGCCGATGCCGATACATGCGCCCACAGCGCCCAGACCGATGATCAGGCCGGCGGCCAGTGCAACAAAGCTAATAACTTCCATGATGACTCCTAGAGGACTTTGGTTGAAGAGAAAACAAAAAACGAAAACGAAAACGGATGATCAGTGGTGATCGTGGGCCTGGCCGATGTAGACCAGCGCCAGCATCATGAACACGAACGCCTGCAGCGTGATGATCAGGATGTGGAAGATGGCCCAGGCCGTGCCCGCGATGATGTGGCCGATGGCCAGGCCGATGCCGGTGGCCGACAGCGACCAGGCACCGCCCATCAGCGCGATCAGCAGGAAGATCAGTTCGCCGGCGTACATGTTGCCGAACAGCCGCATGCCGTGCGAGACGGTCTTGGCGACGAACTCGATCATCTGCATTGCGAAGTTGAACGGATACAGCGCCCAGTGGTTGCCGAACGGCGCAGTGAAGAGCTCGTGCACCCAGCCGCCCAGGCCCTTGATCTTGATGTTGTAGTAGAGGCAGACCAGCAGCACGGCAACCGACATGCCCATTGTCACCGAGAGGTCGGCCGTGGGCACGACGCGCAGATAGGCATGGTGCGGGTCTTCGCCGGCGATGCCGAAGATCTTGGCCCAGATCGCCGGGAACAAATCGACCGGGAACAGGTCCATTGCATTCAGCAGGAAGATCCAGACGAAGATCGTGAGCGCCAGCGGGGCAACGAACTTGCGGCTGGTGGCGTTGTGGACGATGCCCTTGGCTTGCTGGTCGACCATTTCCACCAGCAGTTCGACGGCCGCTTGAAAACGGCCGGGAACGCCCGAAGTAGCCTTGCGGGCAGCCAGCCAGAGCAGCCAGCAACCCAGAATGCCGAGTGCGATCGAGAAAAAGAGCGAGTCGAAATTGAAAACCGAAAAATCCGCAACACCCCCAGGCTTGGAGCTTTGCAGGTGCGTCAAGTGGTGAATGATGTATTCACCCGCGGTCTGACCATGTTCCGCAGCGTTTTCAGCAGCCATTCAGTTACTCGTCTCTATGTTGCCGGCGCCGGGGCGAGAACATCACCGCCAACCAGGCCGCCTTCATTGTCACCACCAAACCGATCAGCATTGCTGGCCAGCTCAGCGCCGTTATCAGCCTTGGCGCTGCGAACAACATCGCAATCGACAAGGCCATCTTGACCATTTCCCACAGGAAGAATCCAACCACCGCAGTGCCCGGATTCAGGGAAGAAAACCGGCCGGTCAGCCCGCGTGCAAACACCGCAGCAGGAATGACCACTGCGATCGCACCGTAAGCGGCGGACCATCCCAGATTTTGCCTCCCCGTCAGTCCCCAGGCGGCCAAAGCCACCAGCAGACCGACAACCAACTGCCCCGCGATGACCCACCAGGGGGAAATCGAGGGATGCCTTGCACGCAGTTCACGCGCCTCATCGGCGGTCAACGGCTTGTATTCTGCGTCGAGGTCTTCAGCGACTTCCTCATCTTTTCGGGCGATTGTTTTCATTTCGAATGAAGCCCGGATGACGACCCAGAATTTCTACAAAGCCATTGATTATAAGTAAAAACCCAGCCCGTCCGGCCGCCTGAGCTGTCGCGTTTGCAAATCGAGGCTTCGTTGGCTGACGAGAACCCGACCTGGCGCGCGCAACCATAATTCCAGCATGCACCCTCTTACCGCCGCACTCCCCTCCACGCTCTGCTACCTCGACGGCGAATACACCGCACTCAAAGACGCACGCGTCAGCGTCCTCGACCGCGGCTTCATCTTCGGCGACGGCGTCTATGAAGTCGTCCCCGTCTACGCAGGCCAGCCCTTCTGCTTCGATGAACACATGGCCCGGCTCGATCGCTCGCTGGCCGAGCTGCAGATTGCCAATCCACTCACGCTCGCCCAGTGGCGCGACATCGTGATGCGGCTCATCGAGCCGGGCGGCGATGCGCCCCAGGCCGTGTACTTTCAAATTACCCGCGGTGTTGCGCCGCGCGATCATGCCATGACCAAGGGTGTGCGCCCGACCGTGTTCGTGATGGTGAATCCGCTGCCGCCGGTGGCCGATGCCGTGCGCGCCAAGGGCGTGGCCTGCGTGAGCGCGGCCGACTTCCGCTGGCAGAAGGCGCACATCAAGAGCACCAGCCTGCTGGGTGCGGTGCTGGCGCGGCAGATCAGCGTCGAGGCCGGCGCGGCCGAGACCATCATGTTCAGGGACGAATGGCTCAGCGAGGCATCGTCCAGCAATGTGTGGATCGCCAAGGACGGCGGCCTCGTCGGACCGCCCAAGGACAACCTGGTGCTGACCGGCATCCGCTACGGCCTGCTCGAACGCCTGTGCGCCGAGTGCGGCATCCCGTTTGCGCTGCGCCGCATTTCCCGCGACGAGGTGTTCGGTGCCGACGAGCTGCTGCTTTCGTCAGCCAGCAAGGAGGTGCTGCCGGTCGTGACGCTCGATGGCCAGGTGATTGGAAATGGCCGCCCCGGCCCCATCTATCAAGCCTTGTACGCGGCCTACCAGAAGGCCAAGCTGCACAACGCGCAAACGCAAGGAGTTCCCGCATGACCGACACCAACGACAAGATCGAAACCGCTACCGTTCACGTTCCCGATCCGCGCAAGGAATCGCTGATCGAGTACCCCTCGCAGTTCCCGATCAAGGTCATGGGCGCCAAGGCCGATGGCTTCGTGCACGCCATCACCCAGATTGCCGAACGCTTCGATCCGGTCTTCGACGCCACCACCATCGAGCTGCGCGACAGCAAGGCGGGCAACTACCTCGGCGTGACGATCACCGTCACCGCCACCAGCCGCGAGCAGCTCGACGATCTCTACCGCGCGCTCTCGGGCCATCCGATGGTCAAGGTCGTTCTCTGAGGCAGTGAGCGCCGAGCACGCCATGCGCACGGGCATCGAACTGAAATGGCTCGGCCCAGCCGACTACGCCGCCACCTACGGCGCGATGAAGCAGTTCACGCTCGAGCGCCTGCCCGAGACGCCCGATGCGCTGTGGATGTGCGAACACGCCCCGGTCTTCACGCAGGGCATTGCGGGCAAGCAGGACCACATCCTGAACCCCGGCTCGATCCCCGTCGTGCAGACCGACCGCGGCGGCCAGGTCACCTTCCACGGTCCGGGCCAGGTGGTGGCCTACCCGCTGATCGATCTTCGGCGCGCGGGCTACTTCGTGAAGGAATACGTCTACCGCATCGAGGAATCGGTGCTGCGCACGCTGGCCCATTTCGGCGTGACGGGCCACCGCGTGGCGGGTGCGCCGGGCATCTACGTGCGGCTCGACGACCCTTTTTCGCATGCCGCGCTGACCGGCCCGCTGCCCGCCGGCGACCCGTTTCGCGGCCTCGGCAAGATCGCCGCGCTCGGCATCAAGGTAAGCCGCCACGCCACCTACCACGGCGTGGCGCTCAACGTCGAGATGGACCTCGAACCCTTCTCGCGCATCAACCCTTGTGGCTATGCGGGGCTGCAAACGGTCGATCTTTCTACAATCGGGGTCCAAACCACATGGGAAGAAGCCGCCCGGGTCCTGAGCCAGAAGCTCACCACCTACCTGGCGCCTTAGCAATCCAATGAGCACCACAGAAGTCGTCCGCGACGCGCAAAGCGCCGAAAACTACAACCCGCTGGCCAAGCAGAAGGCCGCGGCCAAGCTCTCGCGCATCCCCGTCAAGGTGGTGCAGCAGGGCGAGGTGCTCAAGAAGCCCGAGTGGATCCGCGTGAAGGCCGGAAGCCCCACCACGCGCTTCTACGAGATCAAGCAGATCCTGCGCGAGAGCAACCTGCACACGGTCTGCGAAGAAGCCTCGTGCCCGAACATCGGCGAATGCTTCGGCAACGGCACGGCCACCTTCATGATCATGGGCGACAAGTGCACGCGCCGCTGCCCGTTCTGCGACGTGGGCCACGGCCGCCCCGACCCGCTCGACAAGGACGAGCCGCTCAACCTCGCGAAGACCATCGCCAAGCTGCGCCTGAAGTACGTGGTGATCACCAGCGTCGACCGCGACGACCTGCGCGACGGCGGCAGCCAGCATTTCGTCGACTGCATCAGGAACATCCGCGAGCTCTCGCCGATGACGCAGATCGAGATCCTGGTGCCCGACTTCCGCGGCCGCGACGACCGCGCCCTCGAAATCCTCAAGGCCGCGCCGCCGGACGTGATGAACCACAACCTCGAGACCGCGCCGCGCCTCTACAAGGAAGCGCGCCCCGGCAGCGACTACCAGTTCAGCCTCAACCTGCTGAAGAAGTTCAAGGCGCTGCACCCCGACGTGCCGACCAAGAGCGGCATCATGGTGGGCCTGGGGGAAACCGACGAAGAGATCCTTCAGGTGATGCGCGACATGCGCGCCCACGACATCGACATGCTGACCATCGGCCAGTACCTGTCGCCGTCGGGCTCGCACCTGCCGGTGCGCCGCTACGTGCACCCCGACACCTTCAAGATGTTCGAGGAAGAGGCCTACAAGATGGGCTTCAGCCACGCGGCCGTGGGCGCGATGGTGCGCTCGAGCTACCACGCGGACCAGCAGGCGCACGCCGCCGGCGTCTGAGAGAACCAACGCCCATCAGCGCCCGCCGGCCATCCGAGGCGAGGCGTCCCGCGCGGCCGGAGCCTGCCGGCGGCCGAACACCGCGAAGCTGAGCACCGCAGTCAGCCAGGCGCCGAGCCCGCCGTACAGCATGACCCATCCGAAGCCATGGGTCATGGCGGCCTGCAGGAGCGCAGCGGAGGCATCCGGCAGGGCCAGCGTCGCCAACGCTTGCTGCGCGCCCGCCACGTCCCCTCCCGCGAGCTGCTCGGCCAATGCGCGCAGCCGCGCCGCATCCAGCGTCGTTCCCAGCGTCGCACGCAGCGCGGCCAGGATCCCCGCCACCAGCACCAGGCCCATCACCGCGATGTTGATGGCCAGGGAGATGAGGCGCGCGCTGACGTCCATGCCCGAGGCCATGCCGGCGCGATGGGCGGGCACCGAGGCGGTGGTCATGTTGGTCGCGGGCGTGGTGGTCAGGCCCAGGCCGATGCCGGCGATCAGCGCACCGGGCAATACCGTCCAGCCGCCCAGATGCGCGAGGCCGCTGCCCCACTTCATCGACATGAAGCCCAGGCCGATCAGGAACAGCCCGGCGGGAATCACGAAGCGCGCCTGGTAGCGCAGCAGCAGCCATTGCGCGATCGGCGGCATCACCAGGAAAGGCACCGTGTAGACCAGGAGCGCCAGCCCGACGGTGGTCGTGCCGTAGCCCAGGCCGGCGGAGAAGTACAGCGGCAGGTAGATCATGAACGGCCAGTAGCTGCAGTTCATGCCGATGCAACCGAGGATGGCGCCCGAGAAGTCGCGGATGCGGAATACCGCGAAGTCGAACATCGGGTGCGGATGGAAGCGCTCGACCGCGACGAAGGCCACGAGGCCCACCACCGACACGGCCATCAGGCCCAGCGCGGCCGGGCTGGTCCAGCCCAGGCCGCCGCCCTGCGTGATCAACCAGGTGAGCCCGAGCACCGCGATGGTCAGCGTGACGATGCCCGCCAGGTCCAGCTTCTGCTGCCTGGCCAGTGGATCGCGAGACTCCGTCACGCCGGCCATGATCAGCGCCAGCCCCAGCAGCGCCAGCGGCGCATGCGCGAGGAAGACCCAGTGCCAGCTGGCCAGCGCAATGATCGCGCTGCCCACCACCGGTCCGAAACCCAGGCCGATGCCGGCCACCACGCCCCAGATCGCGAAGGCGCGGCCGCGCGCCTTGCCGTCGGGAAACTGGTGCGACAGGATCGCAATGGAGCAGATGAACATCGCGCCGCCCGCCATGCCCTGCAGGAAGCGCGCGGCAATCAGCATCGGCGTGCTGGGCGCCAGGCCGCACAGCAGCGAGGCCATGCCGAAGGCCAGCACCGTGAACGCGAACATGCGACGCCGTCCGTAGCGGTCGGCCAAGGTACCGGTGGCCATCAGCACCGTCGTGCAGGCGATGGTGTAGGCGTTCATGATCCATTGCAGGTCCTGGAAATCGGCGTGCAGCCGCGCCTCCAGCACCGGCAGGATGATCGGCACACTGGAAATCTCCAGGCCGAACATCAGCGCCGCCAGGCAGATGGCGGCCAGCGCGAGGGTGGGATGGCGGGGGGCGGAAGAGGACATCGGCGGGTCGTGAAAGAGAAGGTGGGAACGGGAGGTTCCAGGCATTCTCAAGACCCTTGTTTCATTACGCAAATGATGAAAATTCCTTTGATTCAACGATCGAATTCATTAATCTGACGGCCATGAGCTTCGACACCGGCCTCCTGCAGGCCTTCATCGCCGTCCACCAGGCCAATGGCTTCACCCGCGCCGCCGAGCAACTGCACCTGACGCAATCGGCGGTCAGCCACCAGATCCGCCGGCTGGAGGAACGGGTCGGACGCCCGCTGTTCCACCGCACCACGCGGCGCCTCAGCCTGACCGCCGACGGCGAGGACTTCCTGCGCCATGCCGAACGCATCCTGCAGGCGCAGGACGCGCTGACGCGGCACTTCCGCTGCTCGCCCATCGAAGGCACGGTGCGCTTCGGCGTGCCCGAGAGCTTCATGAGCGAGGGCCTGCCGCAGCTCTTGCGCCAGTTCTCGCGCAGTTGCCCCAACGTGAGGCTGGAAGTGAGCGTGGGCCTGACGCTCGACCTGGCCACGATGGTGCGCGAGCGCGAACTCGACCTGGCGGTGGTGGTGTCGGTCTCGGGCACGGTCGAAGGAGCGCTGCTTCGGCGCCTGCCGATGGTGTGGGCCGCGGCCGAGGGCTTCGAGCGCTCCGACGATGCCTCGCTGCCGCTGGCCTATTCGCCAACGCCCTGCGTGTGCCGCCAGGTCAGCATCGATGCGCTGAACAAGGCCGGCATCCCCTGGCACGGCGCCTTCAGCTCGCACAGCCTGCAGGACCTGCGCACGGTCGCGCTGAGCGGCCTCGCGGTAGCCACGTTCACCCGCGACAACCTGCGCCCGGGCATGGCGGTGCTGGACGAGCGCGACGGCCTGCCCGCGCTGCCGATGCTGGACTTCACTCTGGCCTACAGCGAAGGCGATGCCGGGGAGCGCAGCCCGGCCGTGGTCGAGCTCGGCCGCCTGATCGAGCAGGCTGAGTGGGCGCGCCAGGACAAGCCGGCGCGGCGGTCGCGCCGCACCCTGCGCGCGGCGTAGGGCCCCGCCCGTCGCGTGCGGCTCACCGCCAGGCCGGGGTCTTCGCTATCCTGCTGTCTGGCCAAGACGAAGGATCGATTTTGCAAACGCACCCTGCCATTCGAACTGCCATGGAGCGCGGCTTCGGCGCCATCGCCGACCTGGTTCGCCTCCATGCGCAGCACACCCCCGGCCACGCCGCGCTCGCGGACGCGCAACAGGCACTGAACTATGGCGCGCTCGACGCGCTGATGGACCGCGTCGCGGCCAGCCTGCAGCGCGACGGGCTCCAGCCCGGCGATGCCATCGCGGTCTGCGCGGCTTCCTCGGTGAACTATGCGGCGGTGTTCCTTGGCGCGTTGCGCGCGGGCGTCGCGGTCGCGCCGCTGGCGCCCGGGTCCACGCCGGCCAGCCTGGCGCGCATGATCGAGGATGCCGATGCACGCATTCTCTTCACCGACGCCTCGGCGGCCGAGGTCGTCGGCCCCGTGAAGGAAGGCGGCATCCCGCGCGTGGCGCTCGACGGCTCCGCCGCCGGGCAGGGCCTCGAGCGCTGGCTGGCCCCGGCCGGCACGCAGCCGCGCGCCGTCGAAGCGCAGCCTTCCTGGCCCTTCAACATCATCTATTCGTCGGGCACCACCGGCGAGCCCAAGGGCATCGTGCAGGGCCACGGCATGCGCTGGGCCCATGTGCAGCGCGGCGCCAAGTACGGGTATGGCCCGGACACCGTCACGCTGCTGTCGACGCCGCTCTATTCCAACACCACGCTGGTGGTGTTCTTCCCGACCCTCGCCTTCGGCGGCTGCGTGGTGCTGATGCCCAAGTTCGACGCGCTCGGCTACCTGCAGCTGGCCCAGCAGCGCCGCGTCACGCACACCATGCTGGTGCCGGTGCAGTACCAGCGCCTGATGGCGCACCCGCGCTTCGACGCGCACGACCTCTCGTCGTTCCGTTTCAAGTTCAGCACCAGCGCGCCCTTCAGCGCCGCACTCAAGGCCGACGTGCTCAAGCGCTGGCCCGGCGGGCTGATCGAGTTCTACGGCATGACCGAGGGCGGCGGCACCTGCATCCTCGAAGCGCACCTGTACCCGAACAAGCTGCACACGGTCGGCTGCCCGGCCGAAGGCAGCGACATCCGCCTGATCGACGAGGACGGCAACGAGATCCCGCGCGGCAACATCGAACTGGCCGGCGAGGTGGTGGGCCATTCGGCCGGCATGATGACCGGCTACCACCGCCAGCCCGACAAGACGCGCGAGGCCGAGTGGTTCGATGCCACCGGCAAGCGCTTCATCCGCACCGGCGACGTCGGACGCTTCGATGCCGACGGCTTCCTGACGCTGTTCGACCGCAAGAAGGACATGATCATCAGCGGCGGCTTCAACATCTATCCGAGCGATCTCGAAGCGGTGCTGCGCGGCCATGCGGCCGTGGCCGACGTGGCGGTGATCGGCGTGCCTTCGGAGCAGTGGGGCGAGACGCCGGTGGCCTTCGTGGTGCGCCGCGAGGGCGACGGCACCGCCGCCGACGCACTGCTGCGATGGGCCAACGCCCAGCTCGGAAAAACCCAGCGCCTGGCGCGCCTGAGCTTCATCGACGAACTGCCGCGCAGCGCCATCGGCAAGGTGCTCAAGCGCGAACTGCGTGAACTTGCCGGCCGCTGAAGCACAGGCGGCAGCGCCGTCCGAGCAGGGCGGCGGCAACGGCCTGCTGTGGCTGCTGGCTGCCGTCGCGCTCTTGTTCGCCTTCCTGCGCCCGCGCGCGCCGATGGACTGGCTGAAGCTGGTCGACTGGCAGACCGTGGGGGCGCTGGCCGGACTGCTCGCGATCACGCAGGGGGTGGAGAAAAGCGGCATGCTGCAGGCCGCCGCGCAGCGCCTGCTCGCGCGCACGCACAACCAGCGCAGCCTGGCGCTGCTGCTGACCGCCAGCGCGGCGTTCCTGTCCGCGCTGGTGACCAACGACGTGAGCCTGTTCCTGCTGGTGCCGCTGACACGCGTGCTCGCCAACCAGGCCCACCTGCCGCTCGCGCGGCTGGTGGTGCTCGAGGCGCTGGCGGTCAATGCGGGCTCTGCGCTCACGCCCATCGGCAATCCGCAGAACCTCTATCTGTGGCATCGCTCGGGCGAGAGCTTCGTCGCCTTCACGGGGATGATGCTGCCGACCGTGGCCGTGATGCTGTTCTGGCTCTTCGCGGCGGCCTGGCTGCTGGTGCCGCGCACGCCCATCGCGCTCAAGCCCGAGACCGAAGCCGCGCCGGTGCAGCCGCGACTGCTGGCATTGGCGGGAGCTCTGTTCGTCGGCTTCGTGGTCGCGCTCGACCGGCACTGGCTGCTGGCAGGCCTGGGCGTGGTGTTCGCGGTGTTCCTGGTGTCGTATCCGCGCGTCCTGCGAGACATCGACTGGACGCTGCTCGCGATCATTGCGCTGATGTTCGTTGACCTGCGCCAGCTGGCCGAGCTGCCGGCGGTCCAATCGCTGCTGAACCTCTGGCCCATTACCGAAGGATGGCGCGCCTACCTCGCCGCCATCGTCGCCTCGCAGCTCATCAGCAACGTGCCCGCGGCAATCCTGCTCGACGGCCATGTGCGCGACCTGCCCGCGCTCGCCGCCGGCGTGAGCGTGGGCGGCTTCGGCTGCGTGCTGGGCTCGCTGGCCAACCTGATCGCGCTGCGGCTGGCCAAGTTGCCGCACGGGCTGCGCGAGTTCCATCGCATCAGCATCCCGTTCCTGCTGGTGTGCGCGGCCTCGGCGCTGCTGCTGCGGCTGGGGTGACAGGCAGGGAGCGCCGCAGGACAATAGCCCCTCTTCATGCCCCAGCCCGCCACGCCCACCCTTTCGCTGCGCAACTACGGCGCCTCGCGCGGCAGCCATGCGCATGACCACTTCCAGGTGCTGATCGGCCTCGAGGGCGTGCTGGAGATCGAGGTCGAGGGCCGCGGTGCCGGCGTCGGCGCCGGCCAGGCGCAGGTGGTCGCGCCGGGCGACCGGCACGACTTCGAAGCGCGCGGCAGCGGCAGCATGTGCCTCGTGCTCGACACCACGCATGCGCGCTGGGCCCGGTGTGCCGAGCGCGCGCCGGCCGACCTGCCGCAGCTGCATGCGCTGGCGCGCTATCTCGCGCACTGCATGAAGCAGCCGCAGCAGTTCGCGCTCGCGCTGCAGCAGGGCCCCGCGCTGTTGCTGGAAGCCTGGAGCCCCGCGCCTTCCCTGCCGCACAAGCGTCGCCGTCGCATCGAGTGGCCGGCGCTCGCGGCGTGGGCCAGGGCCCGGTGGCACGAGCCGCTCACGGTCGCCGACCTGGCCACGGTCGCCTGCCTGAGCCCCAGCCAGCTCGCGCAGCGCTGCCGCGAGGAACAGGGCATGAGCGCGATGCACTGGCTGCGCCGGCTGCGGCTGGCGCATGCGCGCGAACTGCGGCTCGAAGGCGTCGGCGTCGCGGAAACCGCGCGCCGCACGGGCTACCGCTCACCCTCGGCGCTCACCGCCGCGCTGCGCCGGCTCGACTCCTGACGGCAAGACCGTCGTTTCGCGACGACGCACCGGCGCTGCGCGACGGCCGGCCGGGTTAGCCTCTTTGTTCATGTCGCCCACCTTCCACGCCCTGCTCGCGATCGCGCTCTGGGCCACGCTCGCCTCGCTCGGCACCGCCCTCTCGCACTTGCCGCCGTTCCTTCTGACCGGGCTCGCGCTGATCATCGGCAGCGTGCCGAGCTGGCCGCTGGTGCTGCGCGACCGCGCGGCCTGGCGCGTGCCGCCGCGCGCGCTGGCCCTGGGCGTCTACGGCCTGTTCGGTTTCCACTTCCTGCTGTTCATCGCGCTGCGGCACGCACCGCCGGTCGAGGCCAACCTCGTCAACTACCTGTGGCCGCTGTTCATGGTGGTGCTCGCGCCGGTGCTGCTGCCCGGCGTGTCGCTGCGGCCGCTGCACGTGGTGGCAGCCCTGCTGGGCTTCGCGGGCGCGGCGGTCGCCATCCTCGGCACGCGCAGCGGCGGCGGCACAAGCGCGCTCCAAGGCTACTGGGGTTTCCTGCCGGCGCTGGGCTCGGCCTTCATCTGGGCCAGCTATTCGCTGTGGACGAAGCGCGTGGCGGCCTTTCCGAC
The DNA here is from genome assembly GCF_000463015.1 of Variovorax paradoxus B4. Taxonomy (NCBI): domain Bacteria; kingdom Pseudomonadati; phylum Pseudomonadota; class Betaproteobacteria; order Burkholderiales; family Comamonadaceae; genus Variovorax; species Variovorax paradoxus. The sequence continues at coordinate 5,343,744 of NC_022247.1, forward strand.
CTCGGCCATTGGCCTGTTCGGGCTGGTCTCGGGGGTGCTCTCGCTGGCCTGCCATGCCGTGCTCGAAGCGCCGGTCGCGCTGTCCGGCAAGGACTGGCTGCTGCTCGTGCTGTGCGGCCTCGGCCCGCTCGGCGCGGCCTTCTTCGTGTGGGACATGGCGCTCAAGCGCGGCGACCCGCGGCGCATCGGCATCCTGAGCTATCTCACTCCCTTGGGCTCGACGGCGCTGCTGCTGCTCGTGACCGGCCGGCCGCTGACCTGGACCATCGCGCTGGCCGCCCTGCTCATCATCTCGGCGGCCGTCATGGGCACGCGCGCCCGCTGAGTGGTTCCTGTCCGACGGAGCCGCGCGTTTTTATGGCTAGAGTGGAGGTTCAGGAAAAAAGGAGCCCCCACTCATGGAAGACAAGAACAAGAACGAAGATTTCGAGGTCACGCCCAAGCTGGTGTTCGACCTGAACCTGGCGCTGTACCTCGACCTGGTGGCCGCACTCGAGGGCGCGGGCGCCATCACCTACCGCCAGATGGCGGCGCGGGTGCTCAACATCAGCATGGACGCGCGCGCCGACGGCGAAACCGGCCTCGCAACGGCGCTGGAAGGCGTTGCCAAGGGCTTCGCCGGCCAGGGCGGCGGCCTGTCGATCGAACTGCTGAAGGCCGCGCGCAGCCTGCGCGAGGACGATGCGATGGGCGACATCCCGATGCGGCCCGACGAAGGCTGAACCGCAGCGCCCCCCGGAGAGAGACCTGGGTTGTCGCCGGGGCCCGGCTTGCGGCCAGCCGTTCGACGCCTGCGCTCAGGCCTCGGCCACCTGCAGCACCAGCTTGCCGAAGTTCTCGCCGCTGAAGAGTCGGTTCAGCGCCTCGGGGAAGGTGTCGAGCCCCACGACCACATCCTCCTTGCTCTTCATGCGGCCATCCTTGAGGTAGCCGGCGAGTTCGGCCACGGCAATGGGGAAGCGGTCTGCATAGTCGAACACCACGATGCCTTCCATGCGCGCGCGGTTCACCAGCAGGCTCAGGTAGTTCCGCGGGCCGGCCGCGGGCATGCTGTTGGCGTTGTTGTACTGGCTGATGGCACCGCAGATGATCACGCGGGCCTTGCGCGCGAGCCGCGCCAGCACCGCGTCGAGGATCTCGCCGCCGACGTTGTCGAAGTAGATGTCCACGCCCTTGGGGCAGTGCGCCTTGAGGCCGTCGCGCACGGCAGCGGCGCCGGCCTTGTAGTCGATGCAGGCGTCGAAGCCCAGCTCCTTCACCACCCAGTCGCACTTGGCCTGCCCGCCGGCGATGCCGACCACGCGGCAGCCCTTGATCCTGGCCAGCTGCCCGACCGTCTGCCCCACGGCGCCCGCGGCACCGGAGATGACCACGGTTTCGCCCGCCTTGGGCTGGCCCACGTCCATCAGCCCGAAGTAGCCGGTCATGCCCGGCATGCCGAGCACGTTGAGCCACTGGTGGATGATGCCCGCGCGCAGGTCGATCTTGGCGAGTCCGCTGCGCTTGATCTCCTCCTTGGGAACGAGCATGTATTCCTGCACGCCCAGCGTGCCGTAGACCGTGTCGCCGACCGCGAAGTCCGGGTTCTTCGAGGCGATGACGCGGCCGATGCCGCCCGCGCGCATCACGGCGCCGATTTCCACCGGCGCGATGTAGCTCTTGGCATCGTTGAGCCAGCCGCGCATGGCGGGGTCGAGCGAGAGCGAGAGCGTCTTGACCAGCACGCCGCCGTCGGCGGGTTCGCCGACCGGTTCGGTCGTGAACTGCCAGTGTTCGCGCGTTGCCGCGCCCTCGGGCCGCTTGGCGAGCCTGACCTGGTGATTGACGGGCGTTGGGGCCATGGGAGGTCTCCTTGGAAAGGTCGTTGTTGCGGCGCCATGCTAGCGGCGCGCGGCGCTGCAGCCCGTAGCGCAGGCGACAGCACCGCGCCGGCACCCAGCCCGGTCCGGTGGCCGGTCAGGCCAGACGGACGACGATCCGCAGGCCCGGATTCGCGTTGCGCACCGCGAGGCTCCCGCCGTGTGCCTCCGCGATCAGCCGGCAAAGGTACATGCCCAGCCCGACGCCGCCGGTGGCACGCTGGCGCGCGCCGTCGGTGCGGTAGAACGCCTCGGTCAGGCGTTCGAGCTGGGCCTCGTCGACACCGGGGCCGTGGTCGCGGACCTCGATCTCCACCCCCTGCGCCGGCCCGTCGACCACGGCGCGCAGCGCCACGCAGGGCGGACGGGGCGCATCGGTGCTGTAGCGCAAGGCGTTGTCCAGCAGGTTGCGCACCAGCAGGCGAATGCGCATGCGGTCGACGGCGTGGGGGGGCAATCCCTCGGCAAGATCCAGATGCACGTGCTGGGCGCCCGGCATCTCGGCCGCGACTTCGCGCACCAGCGCCGCCAGGTCCACAGGCTCGCGCTGCAGCGCCACGTGGGGGCTCGCGAGCCGCTCGCTCTCGAGCAGGTCGCTGATCAGGTCGCGCATCTCGTTGAGGTCGCGCAGCAGCGCCTCGCGCTCGGCCTGGCTTTCGGGCGTGACCGGCAGCAGCTCGGCATTGAGCCGGGCGCGCGTGAGCGGCGAGCGCAGCTCATGGCTCAACGCCAGCAGCAGCCCGCGCTTGGCATCGAGCATGGCCTGGATGTCGTCGGCCATGGTGTTGATGTGCTCCGCAAGGTCGCCGAGGTCGTCGTTGCGGCGGATCGGGATCGGTTGCATGAACTCGCCGCGGCCGAAGCGCTGCGCGCCTTCGCGGATGTCGATCAGCGGCCGCAGCAGCCGGCTGACATAGGCATAGCCCAGCACCATGAGCAGCAGCAGCGCGCAGAGCGTGGCCCAGCCGACGACGCGCGGCGCGAGCTGCCAGAGCCTGGGCGACCAGCCGAAGATGACGCGATGACCGTCGGCCGTGGGGCGGATGAACCATTTGTCGCTCCACGGCTCCTCGTCGCGGTCATGCATCCAGCCGCCGCGGCTCTGGACGCCGCCGGGGTTCGAGTCCCAGTTGACCTTGGGACCGGTGATGCGGATCGTGATCGGCAGCCGGTTCACCAGCGCCTGCGCGCGCGCGACGTCGGGCGGCGTGCCGATCTCGGCGACGAGCCGGTCGGCATAGTCGACCAGCATCGGCTTGGCGGCCTCGGCCCAGCCGGTGGAAAAGGACTTCTTCATGCCGCCCATGAACACGGCCGCCATCACCAGCGCCAGCATCACGAACATCATGACCAGCCGGATGCGCAGCGAGCGGCGCCAGCGGCGCTTGCCCTGCACCTTTTCGTGCCACTGCGCGTGCCATTGCCTGTGCAGCTCTTCGCGGCGGCATGCGATCTCGCGCAATGCCTCGCGGAAACCCCGCCGCCGAAGCCTCATGCGGGCTCGCTGCGCGCCACGGCCAGCGCATAGCCGGCGTTGCGCAGCGTCTTGATGCAATCCAGCGGCTCGAGCTTCTTGCGCAGGCGGCTCACCACGATGTCGACCGCCCGGGTGTAGAGCTCGGCTTCATGGCCGCGCAGGCGGTTCAGGATGTCGTCGCGGCTGAACACCTTGCCGGGCTCGGCCGCCAGCAGCGCCAGCAGCTCGAACTCGGTGCCGGTGAGCTCGACGCGCTCGCCGTGGCGCAGCACCTGGCGCCGGTCGAGGTCGATCGACAGCCCGTCGAACACGCGGTGCTGCGTGCCGTTGCCGTTGCCGTTGGCGGCCGCCGGCGTGCTGCGCTGGCGGCGCAGGATGGTCTGCACGCGCGCCACCAGCTCGCGCGGCTCGAAGGGCTTGGGCACGTAGTCGTCGGCGCCCAGCTCGAGGCCGACCACGCGGTCCATCACCTCGCCGCGCGCGGTGAGCATCACGATGGGAATGTCGCTCTCCTTGCGGATCTCGCGGCACAGCGCGAAGCCGTCCATCTCGGGCAGCATCACGTCGAGAATCGCCGCGTCGTACGGGCCCGCACGCAGCTTGGCGAGCCCTTCGCTCGGGCGCACCGCGTTCTCCAGCGTGTAGCCGAAGCGGGCGAAGTAGGTGGTCAGCGGCGCGGCGAGATGTTCGTCGTCGTCGATCAGCAGGATGCGCGGCATGGCGGGATTGTGCCTCCTGGCGAACAATTGGCTGACGATCAGGCCCGCGGGCATTGCACCGCCGTTTCCGTCCGCTGCAAGGCGCGCCACCGCGCGGCCTTCGCTGCGCTCACCACGGATCGGCCCGTCCGATGCGGCCCAGGTGCGTCGAGCCGAAGCCCGCGCCGTACTTGAGGCCGTAGCCGAGCGCGCGGTCGAGGCCGATGTGGGCGCACCAGATCAGGCCGCCGGTCACGGCCCACGGGATGGCCGCGAGCGCGCCGACGGCCAGCAGCACGATGGCGCCGAGGTAAGAATGCGTGGCGTTGTAGAAGGCGGCGCCGATGCGCGGCCCGGCCAGATAGCCCAGCATCGCGAGATCGGGTGCCAGCAGCCAGAGCGCGAACACACCCCAGCCGGCACCGAACTGCGCGTAGGCGGCCAGCGATGCGGCGAGCACCACCACGCCTTCCACACGCAGCAGCATGCGCACGCCGCCCGCCGCTGGCACTGCCTGGTCGTGGGATACCGCGGAACCGGCTTCGCCGGGCCGCAGGTATCGCCCCCTTGCAGGGGGTTGGCGAAGCGACACGAAGTGCGCAAAGCCTGGGAGTGAGCCAAGCCTAGCCATGATGGCCCCAGCGGCGGCCGCCGCGATCCATGAAGTCGCGCACCTTCTGCTGCTGCGCTGCATTCAGGCTGTCGAAGAAATCGGCGGCGGCCGCGATGATCTCCGGGCTGCCGTTGCGCACGGCCGCGGTCTTCTCGTCGACGAGCCGCGTGGCGGCGGCCTGGTCGAGCTTGTTGCCCGCGAACAGCGCCTTGAACTGCGAACGCGGATCGCCCGAACCGCCTGCACCGCGCATGGCTTCGCGCTGTGCCTGCAGCTTCTCGGACAGCACGGCGAGCTTCTGCTTCTGCGAAGCGTCGAGTTCCAGCTTGCTGCCGACGCGCTCGACCATCTTCGTGCGGAACTCGGCGGAGTCGCCGCCGCCCCAGCCGTGTCGATGACCGGCGCAGCCGGCAATGCTGCCCGCCACCACCGCAAGGCCGGCGAAACCGAAGAGAGTGCGTTTGATCCAGTGTTTCATGATGTTCCTTGCGGCCCCAGGGGTGCCCTGTGGGCGTGGGTCTTAGAGCTTGTTGCTGTTGCCGGCCGCTGCGGCACGTGCATCGACGGGGTTCTGCATGGTCGAGACGACCTTGCTGTTCACGCGCGAGCCCGAGGTCACGTTCTGGTCGGGTGCGGCGGCGGTGCGCATGGCTTCGAAGACGACGCCCGCGCGGTCCCTGGAAACGGCCATGGTCTCGGCGCCGCGCGAACCGCGCACGACGTTCTGGTCCGGTGCGGAAGCCTCGCGAGCGGCCTCGGCGTTGACTTCGGCGCGGCTCTTTGCCGAGGTGAGCGGCTGGACGCCTTCGTAGGATTCAGCCTTGGCGCCGGCTGCAGCGAGCAGCGCGAAGGAGCCGATGGCAACGACTTGGGTCAGGGAGAGAGATTTCATGATCAGGCCTTTCTGTGGTGGAAGAGGAGACCTGATGGTGCTTGCCGCGGCGCGGCAAGTCCTTTCGCCGCAGTTTCGGCGTGTTTCGTTTTATTTCGATTCCGCCCTGCCTTCGAGCGAATTGAATAGCTAAGAACTAACTTCCGGCGAGGACCGACGCCGGATCGTCCGACTCGAGCACGCCCTTCGCCCAGACTTCGAGCTTGCTGGTGTCGGCGCGCAGCACTTCCTGCTTGACGGCGAGGATGCGCGAAGGATGCATCGAGAAGCTGCGCAATCCCAGGCCGAGCAAGAGGCGCGTGAAGGCCACGTCGCCCGCCATTTCGCCGCACACCGCCACGCTCTTGCCCTGGCGGCGGCATTCGGCAATGGTGTCGGCCACGAGCTTCAGCACCGCGGGGTGGGCCGGGTCGTAGAGGTGGGCCACGGCTTCGTCGGCCCGGTCGATGGCCAGCGTGTACTGGATCAGGTCGTTGGTGCCGATCGACAGGAAGTCGAAGTACTTCAGGAAGGTCTTGAGCGTGAGCGCGGCGGCGGGAATCTCGATCATCGCGCCGAGCTTCACCTTGCCGTACACGGCACCGCGGCTGTCGAGTTCCGAGCGCGCGAAGTCGATCAGCGACAGCGTCTGGCGGATCTCGCTGACGTGCGCGAGCATCGGAATCAGCAGGTGGATTTCGCCGTGCGCCGCCGCACGCAGGATGGCGCGCAGTTGCGTGAGGAACATGGCCGGATCGGCCAGGCTCCATCGAATGGCGCGCAGGCCGAGCGCGGGGTTCAGGTGCTCCTGCTTGCTGGCCACCTTGCCGTCGATGGGCTTGTCGGCGCCCACGTCGATGGTGCGGATGGTGACCGGCATGCCCTGCATGCCCTCGACGGCACGCTTGTAGGCCTGGTACTGCTCTTCCTCGTCGGGCAGGCGGGTCTGGCGCTGCGACTCGCGGCCCATGAAAAGGAACTCGCTGCGAAACAGCCCGACACCCACCGCGCCGGCCTTGACGGCGCCGACGGTGTCCTCGGGCATCTCGATGTTGGCGAGCAGATCCACGCGCTGGCCGTCGAGCGTCACCGCGGGCTTGTGGCGCAGCCGCGCGAGCCGGCCGCGCTCCAGATCGCCCTGCCGCTGCTTGAAGCCGTACTCGGCCAGGATGATCGGCGAGGGGTCGACGATCACCACGCCGGCATCGCCGTCGATGATCACCCAGTCGTCCTGGCGCACCAGCTGGCTCGCGGTGCGCGCGCCCACCACGGCCGGAATGTCCATGCTGCGCGCGACGATGGCGGTGTGCGAGGTGCGCCCGCCCACGTCGGTCACGAAGCCGGCGAACACGCTCTTCTTGAACTGGAGCATGTCGGCCGGCGAAAGGTCATGCGCAATCAGCACCAGCGGCGCATCGATGCCGTCGCCCGCGGTGGGGTCGTCATCGTCCTCGGCAGCGGGGCGCTTGCGGCGCGGCGGGCTCGGCGCGAGCACCGCGGCCGTGCCTTTCATGCGGTGCAGCAGCCGTTCGACCACCTGCTCGAGGTCGGCCTTGCGCTCGCGCAGGTACTCGTCCTCCATCTCGTCGAACTGGCGCGCGATGATTTCGAGCTGCGTGGTCAGGGCCCATTCGGCGTTGTAGAGCCGGTCGGTGATCCAGTGCTTCACGCCGCCGGTGAGCGCTTCGTCCTGCAGCAGCATCTGGTGCACTTCGAGCAGCGCCGCGAGCTCGTGCGGCGCATCGTTCGGGCCCATCAGCGCCACGTTGGTCTGCAGCTTGGCGAGCTCGTCGGCCACGGCGTTGCGGGCCGTGCGCACCCGGTCGATCTCGGTGTCGATCTCCTCGGGCTTGATGAAATAGTGGGCCACGTCGATGCGGCTCGACACCACCAGCACCGCGCGGCCAATGGCAATGCCACGGGCAACAGGGAGGCCGTGGACTGCGAAGGTCATGGGCGCCTGCCGAAGGTCATCGGCCGCCGCCGAAGGCAGCGACGACACGCAGTGCGGAGCGTGGGGGGCACACCGGCCGCCGCCGGGCCGCCCCAAGGCGGCCGAGCCCCCTCGGGGGGCAGCGACGACACGCGGTGCGGGAGCGCGGGGGCCACATTCATTCGCCTTCGCCGAACTTGTCGTTCATCAGCTGGATGATGGCGTCCATTGCCTCTTCCTCCTGCTGGCCGTTGGTTTCGAGCTCGACGGTCGAGCCGAGCCCGGCCGCAAGCATCATGACGCCCATGATGCTCTTGGCATTGATGCGGCGGTCGCCGCGCGAGAGCCACACCTCGCAAGGAAAGCTGCCTGCGATTTTGGTCAGCTTGGCCGATGCACGCGCATGCAGGCCCAACTTATTGCTGATGGTCACGGATTTCTTGATCACTGTGCTTTCTCTTCGCCTGATTCTGGGGTGCCGCGACGGCCACCTGCATGACACCCGCGGTGCCGCCCGCGATGGCGCGCTGCACCAGCGTTTCGAGCGGTTCGTGGCGGTAGGTCACCGCACGCAGCAACATCGGCAGATTGACGCCTGCCACCAGCCGCGAGCGGACGCCGTCCACCAGTTTCTGGGCCACGTTGCAGGGCGTTGCGCCGAACACGTCGGCCAGCACCAGCACCTGCGAGCGCGGTGCATTGAGCTGCTGCGCGAGCGTGATGCGGGCGGCAGCCAGCGTTTCTTCGGGCGATACGTTGGGCAGCACGTCGAGTGCGACGACGGCCTGCTCGCAATCGGGGAACACATGCAGCGCGCACCGCCGCAGCGCCTGCGCGAACGGTGAGTGGGCGATGATGAGGATGCTGTTCATGCGGGTCGGGGAACTACGCTCCGATTATGCGGGGGCGCCCAAAGGAAGTAGACATACGACATAACGCAGCAGGCCAGGAAAACGGACAGGGCCGCACGGAACGAGGCCACCGGATCGAGCCCGGCGCTGGCGAACAGGTCGATCAGCAAGCCGATGCCCCACTGCACGACAAATACGCCTGCAAAGACCACCAGGTTGTAGGCCGACAGCGCGCGGCCCGCGAGCGCCGTCGGCAAGGCCAGGGCGACGGCGGGCTGGGCCAGCGTGACAACGGTGGAGACGCACAGGAAAATCACCCAGGCCACCGTCCCCGCCGCGGGACCAGCTATCAAAACAAGAGCAAGCACCAGCATCCCGAGCGGCATTCCCCAACCCAGGAGCCGGGCGGCGGAAATGCCGCGGTGCGCGAGCCGCGGATTGACCACGCCCCAGAGCCAATAGGTCGCGAGCAGCGCGATGCTGATCCAGAACAGGGCGCCGGCGGCCTCCTGCGGGGTGTGGCCCGCCACGCGCGTGAGCCACGGCACGACCCAGAGCGTCTGCATCGCGACGAAGCCGCCATAGTTGAAGAACCCGATCGGCGCGAGCTTGCGGAAGAAGGGATCGCGCCATACGGCCGCATAGCTGCCCTCGTCCTGACTCTTTTCCTGGGCGGCGGTGCCATGCCACGCCGGCGCGGCCCATGCGATCAGCGCCATCGACACGAGCACGCCCGCCGCCAGGAGCCAGAACAACGGCCGCCAGCCGAGGTAGGGCATGAGCCACTGCACCGGCAAGGTCGCGCCGACAAGGCCGAAGGAGCCCACCATCAGCATCCACGAGTTGCTGCGCAGCTGCATGGGCGGCGTCAGCCAGCGCCGATAGCCGGTGAGCGGCGCCATCAGGCAGGCGCTCACGCCGACGCCGGTCAGCACGCGCGCCGCCAGCAACAGCCAGAAATGCGTGGCCACCGAGAACAGCAGGCAGCCGGCCACCGCGGCGGACAGGAAGCTGACGATCACGCGCTTGGGCCCATGGCGGTCGAGCCAGGTGCCCATGGGCAGCTGCGTGAACGCGAAACCCAGGAAATAGCCGCCCGCGAGCAATCCAAGATCGCGCGATTCGAGTCCGAACTCGGCGGTGAGCGCAGGCGACAGCGTGGCCGTGATGGCACGCACCAGCGTCGAGAAGAAATAGGCGAAGGCAAAGGCCAGGAAGACGGTGGCGATCCGCCGCCGTCCGGCAAGCAGGCTGCCGCTCATGGGAGGCGCAGGCCCTCGAAGAAGGTATTGGCCGCCTCGGGCGCAGAAGGCCGACCGAGCACGGTGGCCTGGTAGAGCGAGACACTGCCGTCTTTCTTCGACTGGGCGAACCAGAGCACCTGGACCGGTGCGGCGCCCTGGCGCGGCGGCTGGGCGTCGAGCCGCACCGGTGCGGGCACGGCGGTCGCGCGTTTCAGTGCAGCGGGGGCTTCGGTCATCTGCGCCTCGCCCAGCTGACTGCGGGTGGCAGCGCGCCACGCCTTGAGCCAGGCCTCGGCCTGCGCCGGACCGCTGGCGGACGCGTGGGCCACGGCGAAGGTCGCACCGCCCGTTTCGCAGCCCGCCATGTCGACCTGCACGGACTCGGCGCCGAGCGGCAAGGCGCGATCGGCGCGGTCCGGCTTGCAGGGCAGCAGGACGACCAGGCCGTCATCGGCAACCGGCACCTCGCGCCAGTTGAAGGTGGGGCTGCAGGCGGCAAGCACGAGCGCGGCGGCTGCGGCCAGCAGGGGCCGAAAACGGGAATCGGACGATGGCATCGGAAAGCCATTATCGAGCCGCGCGGAGGCGCCCCGGCACGATCCGGCCGGCGGAACTAAAATCGCCCGGCCCCTCTCCATCCGCTGCCATGAAAAAATACATCGCCGTCGCCGCAGTCGCCCTTGCATTGGCCGCTGGCGTGGGGGTGTACTTCGGCTCCGGCGCCACCGCGGCACCGGCCTCGACCTTCGTGCTGCTCGACGGCAGCAAGAAAAGCACCGACGACCTGAAGGGCAAGGTCACCCTGGTGAACTTCTGGGCCACGAGCTGCGTGACCTGCGTGGCTGAAATGCCCAAGGTCATCGCCACCTACGACAAGTACAAGTCGAAGGGCTACGACACGCTGGCAGTGGCCATGAGCTACGACCCGCCGAGCTACGTCGTCAACTTTGCCGAAACCCGCAAGCTGCCGTTCAAGGTGGCGATCGACAACACCGGCAGCGTGGCGCAGGCCTGGGGCGACGTGAAGCTCACGCCCACCACCTACCTGGTCAACAAGAAGGGCGAGATCGTGAAGCGCTACGTGGGCGAGCCCGATTTCGCCGAACTCCACAAGCTGATCGAGAAACTGCTCGCGGAGGCTTGATCCCCATCCCCGGATCCACAAAGGCGCTCCCTTCGGCAGCGCTTTTTTTGTTTCTGCAGCACGGGGCGCAGGGGCAGCGTAGCGGGGCGTATAGCAACAACCCGATGCATGCTGCGGCCCGGACTTTGCTAATCTGCGTCTTCCGCAGCTTCTTGCGCACCTTGCCTCCTCGATGACCGACTCCTCCGTGGCCGCCATGCAGGCCGCAGCGTCCGCCCCTCTCCCCCGAGCACGCATCGAGCGGCAGCGCCCGGCACGGCCCGCATGCGCAGGCCTGGCGCACCGGATTTCATCGCTGCTGCGCGTATGAGCTTCTCGGTTTCACGCCCCCTGCCGCTGGCCGACACGCCGGCCGTCGTGCTTCTGACGCCCGACGAAGCCCATGAGATCGATGCCGCGCGCGCGATCTTCCGCGACTACGCCGCCTCGCTGGGCATCGACCTGTGCTTCCAGAACTTCGACGGGGAAGTGGCCGGCTTGCCGGGCGATTACGCCGAGCCGCGCGGCGCGCTGCTGCTCGCGCTGGTCGATGAGGCGCATATCAAGGAGGCGGCCGGACAACAGACGCCGACCCTCTTGCGCCCCGATGGAACGGTGGCGCACGTGGCCGGCTGCTGCGCCCTGCGCCCGCTCGACAATGCCGACTACGCCAATGCCGCGGAGATGAAGCGCCTGTTCGTGCGGCCCGGCTTTCGCGGGCTGGGCGTCGGGCGGCAGCTCGCCGAAGCCATCCTCGACGCCGCGCGCGGCGCGGGTTATGCCTGTGTGCTGCTCGACACGCTGGACGACATGGAGTCGGCCCGCGCACTCTACGAAGACCTGGATTTCGAGGAAGTGCCGCCCTACTATCACAACCCGATTGCGGGCGCGCACTACCTCAAGGTGGATCTCTAGTCAGCCGCGGGCCTGGGCCAGCAGCGTCTCTGCGTTGCTGACCTCGAACTTGCCCGGTGCCTCGACGTTGAGCGAGGCGACCTTGCCGTCTTTCACGAGCATCGAATAGCGATTGCTGCGCAGACCCATGCCGCGGCCGGTCAGGTCGAGCGTGAGGCCGGTCGCCTTGGCGAAGTCGGCGCTGCCGTCGGCCAGCATGCGCACCTTGGTGCCGGTTTTTTGATCGCGCGCCCAGGCACCCATCACGAAGGCGTCGTTCACGCTCACGCACCAGATCTCGTCCACGCCGGCAGCCTTGAAGTCGTCGAAGTGCTGCACATAGCCGGGCACATGCTTGGCCGAGCAGGTCGGCGTGAAGGCACCGGGCAGCGCGAACAGCGCAATGGTCTTGCCGGCCGTGGCCTTGCTCACGTCCACCGGGTTCGGGCCGATGCTGCAGCCTTCGCCTTCGACCTCGGAATATTCCTGCAGGGTTGCCGAAGGAAGGGTGTCGCCGACTTTGATCATCTGAGTGCTCCTGAAAAAGAAAAACGGCCCACATTGTGGGCCGTTTCCGGATGGGTCGCCTCTTGCAAGGCCGATCAACCCGTGATCAGACCAGCACGGCCTTCTCGACCAGGCGGGTCACGACCCAGTTCTTGGTCTTCGAGATCGGACGGCTTTCCGTGATCTCGATGGTGTCGCCCAGCTTGTACTCGCCCTTTTCGTCATGGGCGTGGTACTTGCTCGTCTTGGCCACGATCTTGCCGTAGAGCTCGTGCTTCACACGGCGCTCGACCAGCACGGTCACGGTCTTGGCACGCTTGTCGCTGACCACCTTGCCGATCAAGGTGCGCTTGAGGGATTTTTTAGCTTCCGTCATGTTCACTCCTTACTTGGCGGCTTGGGTTTCTTGCTGCTTCTGAGCAAGAATGGTCTTGGCGCGCGCGATGTCGCGGCGCGTCACGCGCAGCGTCGAGGTGTTCGACAGCTGTTGCGTGGCTTTCTGCATGCGCAGGCCGAAATGGGCCTTCTGCAGTTCCTTGACTTCGGTTTGCAGCGCTGCGACGTCCTTCGTGCGCAGGGTTGCAGCCTTGGTCACCTTGGCCGGAGCCGCGGTTTCTTTTTTCTTACGTGTTGCCATGGATGTTCTCCTCTCAGGCGCCGAGCTGGCGCGCGACGAACGTCGTACGCAGCGGAAGCTTGGCGGCGGCCAGGCGGAACGCTTCGCGGGCGAGTTCTTCGGGCACGCCGACGATCTCGAACACGATCTTGCCAGGCTGGATTTCAGCGACGTAGTACTCGGGGTTGCCCTTACCGTTACCCATCCGCACTTCGGCGGGCTTGGTAGAGATCGGCTTGTCCGGGAACACGCGGATCCAGATACGGCCACCGCGCTTCACGTGACGCGAAATCGCGCGGCGAGCGGCTTCGATCTGGCGCGCCGTGAGGCGGCCGCGGTCGGTGCATTTGAGACCGAAGTCACCGAAGGCAACCGAGTTGCCCCGGGTTGCGATGCCGGTGTTGCGGCCCTTTTGTTCCTTGCGGAACTTTCTGCGTGCAGGTTGCAGCATTTTTAATACTCCGTAGTTCTAAGACCGATCACTCGGTCTTGGCACCGTCAGCTGCTGCAGCTGGCGCGGCTTTGCGGACGCGCTTAACGGCGGGTTTCGAGTCTGCACCCGGTGCTGCGGGAGCGGCACCAGTGGCTTCTGCGGGCTTGTCGCTGCCGTCGGCCGGGGCGGTGTTGCCACCGATCGGGCCACGGGCACCGGCGCGCGGGCCAGGACCACGACGGTCCGAACCCGGACGGTCGCCACCCGGGCGGCCGTCGCGGCGCGGACCACGCGGACGACGCTCGTCGTCGGGACGCGGCGTTTCGACGGCCGGCAGGTCGTTGCGACCCAGCGTGTCGCCCTTGTAGACCCAGACCTTGACGCCGATGACGCCGTAGGTGGTCTTGGCTTCCGAGGTGCCGTAGTCGATGTCGGCGCGCAGCGTGTGGAGGGGCACGCGACCTTCGCGGTACCACTCGGTACGGGCAATTTCGATGCCGTTCAGGCGGCCAGCCGACATGATCTTGATGCCCTGGGCACCCAGACGCATGGCGTTCTGCATGGCGCGCTTCATGGCGCGGCGGAACATGATCCGCTTTTCGAGCTGCTGCGTGATGCTGTCGGCGATCAGCTGGGCATCGATTTCAGGCTTGCGCACTTCTTCGATGTTCACTGCCACCGGCACGCCGAGCTGCTTGCCCAGTTCGCGCTTGAGGTTCTCGATGTCTTCGCCCTTCTTGCCGATCACGACGCCCGGACGAGCCGAGTAGATCGTGATGCGTGCGTTCTTGGCGGGACGCTCGATCATGACGCGCGACACCGAAGCGTTCTTCAGCTTCTTCTTGAGGTATTCGCGAACCTTGATGTCTTCGGCCAGCATGCCCGCGAAATCGCGGTCGCTTGCGTACCAGCGGCTGGACCAGTTACGGGTAACCGCAAGGCGGAAGCCGGTCGGATGGATTTTCTGTCCCATATTTCTTCCAGGCGTTCTTAGTTGCCAACCGTCACGTACACATGGCACGTGGGCTTGCTGATGCGGTTACCGCGACCCTTGGCTCGCGCCGTGAAGCGCTTGAGCGTTGCGCCCTGTTCGACGTAGATGGTCTTGACCTTCAGTTCGTCGATATCGGCGCCATCGTTGTGCTCGGCGTTGGCAATTGCCGACTCGAGCACCTTCTTGATGATCACAGCGGCCTTTTTCTGCGTGAATTGCAGAACGTTGAGCGCTTGATCAACCTTCTTGCCGCGGATCAGGTCAGCGACCAGACGGCCCTTGTCGACCGAGAGGCGGACACCGCGGAGGACTGCACGTGTTTCAGACATGGTCGTTCCTTACTTCTTCTGGACTTTCTTGTCCGCGGGGTGCCCCTTGAACGTGCGCGTGAGCGCAAATTCGCCGAGCTTGTGGCCGACCATCTGGTCGGTGATGTAGACAGGCACGTGCTGCTTGCCGTTGTGCACGGCAATGGTCAGACCGATGAACTCGGGCAGAACCATCGAGCGGCGCGACCAGGTCTTGATCGGCTTCTTGTCCTTCGTCGTCACAGCCTTGTCGGCCTTGGCCACGAGGTGATGGTCAACAAACGGACCCTTTTTGAGAGAGCGAGTCATTTGCTATCCCTTACTTCTTGCGGCGCGACACGATGAAGACCTGCGTGCGCTTGTTGTTACGGGTACGGTAGCCCTTGGTCAGGTTGCCCCATGGGTCGACAGGATGGCGGCCTTCGCCGGTCTTGCCTTCGCCACCACCGTGCGGGTGGTCGACAGGATTCATCACCACACCGCGAACGGTCGGGCGAATACCCATGTGACGCTTCACACCGGCCTTGCCGAGTTGGCGCAGGCTGTGCTCTTCGTTCGCGACTTCACCGATGGTGGCGCGGCATTCGATGTGGATGCGGCGCACCTCACCCGAACGCATGCGGACCTGGGCGTAGACGCCTTCGCGAGCCAGCAGCGTGGCCGACGTGCCGGCCGAACGCGCGATCTGCGCACCCTTGCCAGGTTGCAGTTCGATGCAGTGGATCGTCGAGCCGACCGGAATGTTGCGGATCGGCAGCGTGTTGCCGGCGCGGATCGGGGCTTCCGAACCGCTCAGCAGCGTTGCACCAGCCTCAAGACCGCGCGGGGCGATGATGTAGCGGCGCTCGCCGTCGGCGTAGCAGACCAGAGCGATGTGGGCGGTACGGTTCGGGTCGTATTCGATGCGTTCGACCTTGGCCGGGATGCCGTCCTTGTTGCGCACGAAGTCGACAACGCGGTAGTGGTGCTTGGCACCGCCGCCACGATGACGGATCGTGATGTGGCCGTTGTTGTTACGGCCGGCCTTCTGGAACTGGGGTTCCAGCAGAGGCGCGTGAGGAGCACCCTTGAAGAGGTGATCCCGCGAGATCTTCACCGCGCCGCGTTGGCCCGGCGAAGTGGGTTTCATCTTGATGACGGCCATGATTAAGCGCCTTCCCCGACGAGGTTGAGCTCTTGACCGGGCTTCAGCGTCACATAGGCCTTGCGAACGTTGTCGCGGCGGCCGATGGACTTGCCAAAGCGCTTGGTCTTGCCCTTGGTGTTGAGCACCGACACGCCCTGGACTTCGACCTTGAACATCAGTTCGACAGCGGCCTTGATCTCGGGCTTGGTGGCGTCTTGCAGCACCTTGAAAGTGACAGCGTTCGACTTCTCGCCGACCATCGTTGCCTTTTCGGACACGATCGGGGCGACCAGCACCGCCATCAGGCGGCCTTCTTCGAACGTACGTTCAGCGGCGGTAGGGTTCACGCGGCTCATGCGAACATCTCCTTGAGCTTGTCGACGGCACCCTTGGTGACCAGCACCTTCTTGTAGTGGACCAGCGACACCGGATCGGCGTAGCGGGGTTCGACCACGAGAATGTTCACCAGATTGCGCGAGGCAAGGTACAGGTTTTCGTCGACTTCTTCGGCGATCACGAGCACGGACTCGAGATTCATTGCCTTGAAACGGGCTGCCAGCGGCTTCGTCTTGGGCGAGTCCACGGTCAGCGAATCCACCACGGCCAGACGGCCTTCGCGAGCGAGCTGCGAGAAGATGGCGGCCATGCCGGCGCGGTACATCTTCTTGTTGATCTTCTGCGAGAAGTTTTCGTCAGGCATGTTCGGGAAAATCCGGCCACCCCCGCGCCACAGCGGCGAGGACGTCATACCGGCACGGGCGCGGCCCGTTCCCTTTTGCTTGAAAGGCTTCTTGGTCGAGTGCTTGACCTGCTCGCGGTCCTTCTGGGCGCGCGTGCCTTGGCGGGCGTTGGCCTGGAATGCAACGACGATCTGGTGGACCAGGTCTTCGTTGTAGTCACGGCCGAACACGGTTTCGGGGGCGTCGTACTTCGACGCGGCCTGGCCTTGTTCGTTCAGGAGTTCGAGTTGCATTACTTCGCTCCTTCAGCCGCTTGCGGCTTGGCCTTGATGGCGGGACGCACGGTGACGAAGCCACCCTTCGAACCCGGGATCGCGCCCTTGATGAGCAACAGTTGACGCGCTTCGTCGATGCGGAAGACGTCGAGGTTCTGGGTGGTCTTGGTGACATCGCCCAGATGGCCCGTCATGCGCTTGCCGGGGAACACGCGACCAGGGTCTTGTGCCATGCCGATCGAGCCGGGAACGTTGTGCGAACGGCTGTTGCCGTGCGACGCGCGTTGCGAGCTCATGTTGTGGCGCTTGATGGTGCCGGCGTAGCCCTTGCCGATCGAGGTGCCTTGCACGTCGACCTTCTGGCCCACCGAGAACACGCTGCTCGCGGCGATGACGCCACCAGCCTTGTGCTGGCCTGCGGTATCGGCGGTCACGCGGAATTCGCGGATGATTTCACCAGCTTCGACACCCGCCTTGGCGAGGTGGCCGGCTTGGGGCTTGGTCACGCGCGATGCCTTGCGCGAACCGAACGTCACTTGCAGTGCGACGTAGCCGTCGGTCTCTTGCGACTTGATCTGGGTCACACGGTTGTTGGACACATCCACCACCGTGACAGGAACTGCGTCCCCGTCATCGGTGAAGAGACGCATCATCCCCACCTTGCGGCCCAGCAACCCGAGGGAGTTGCTCAGACTCATTTGTTTTCTCCAAAAATGGAAACTCCCCTCGCCGCTGCCACTTCAATTGGCGACAGCGTTTGGCCAGTTTCCCGACCTGCGAAAGAAGGTTGATAAATCTCTGCTCTCGCGGCACCCAAATGGACGCACGAAGGGCAGAGCCAGCGATTATAGCCCGCGATGCGGGCGCAGTGCAAGCAGCATTGCGGAGCGGCCCGGAGGGCGCTTGCCCTCCGTTTTTGCCTGCTTTTTACCTACTTTTGCCCTATTTGACGGGCATCGTGATGATGCTGTCGCCACCCGGCGTGGACTTCATTTCGCCGCTGGATTTCAAGGCCGGCGCAGCCGTGCCGGTCTGGATGGGGACCGAAACCGCGCTCGAGGCGCCGCCCTGCTTGATGAACACATTGAGATAGGCCAGCCCCTCGGCCTCGCTCACCACGATGACGGTGGCCGTGGTCCGCTTGCCGGCCGGCAACGCGATGGTGCTGCTTCCCTGGAGCGTCAGCCCCTTGTCGGCGCTCAGGCGGACCGTGGCCCCGTCGGCCTCGGTCACGCCGTCGAATTGCAGCACGACAGGCGTGGCCTGGCCCAGCTGCGGCGTGGCATCGAGGCGATATTCGAGCTTGACGCCAGCGCCGCCGGGCTTCTGCGGCGCCGTGGTCATCGGGGCGGAATGCCGCTGCGACGCCGGATGCCTGGCGCCGCGCGGCGCGGACTCGCCGTCTGCCGCGGCCGGCGCCGACAGCGTTGCCAGTGCGAGGCACGCGAGAGCCATCATCGAATTCGAACGGATGTTCATGGCGGCCTTTCTTGCTACTGAATGGAGACGTAGACGTTGAAGCATGCGTCGAGACTGCTGAGGTCCGTCACTGCAAGAACGTACTCACCAGCCGACAGGCTGACCGTATTGCCGGTCCGGGCAATCAGTCCGCCCCTGAAGATGTCGAAATCGGGATTGGATCCCGGCGGACCGCCGTTCACGACGATCTGGTAGCTGCGGTTGGCGGGCGCGCTGAAGCGAACGTAGGAGAAGTTGCCGAGCTTGTTGCCCGTGCCGGCGTCGTTGGAGACGCAGGTCTGGGTCACGGCGCCGCCCACGGTCGCCACCCTGTACATCGGGATCGTGACCGGAATTCCGCCGTCGTTCGTTTCCGCACCGCCGAACGGATCGTTGTCCGTCGCGTTGATGCTCTGCCCGCCAAGCAAGGCGGCCAGAGCCGGAGCGCTGCCCGGAGCGGTCGCGTTGAAGGCCGCCGAGAAGGGATGGATCGAAGTGACGGCCGCACCGCTCCTGAACTGGAAGCCGGTCAGCGTGTCGTGGATCGGCTTGAAGCCCACCTGCTGGTTGAGGTTCCAGAAAATCGACTGGATCGACGTCTCGCGGTACCAGCCCGGCACGGTTGCCGCACCGGCGGAGAGATCGATGTTGATGCTCTCCCGCGCGGACGCCTGCTGCGCGCCGGCCGAATCGACATAGTTCCGGCGCCCCAGCGCGATGCCCGACCAGGCGTTGCCCCAGCCCTCCGAAAAGGCGAGCCGGCGATCGGTGCGCTGGCTCTGACTGTGGTCTCCGCCCATCGAGTCGTCGCGGCTGAAGGAAGACTGGTAGTAGTGCCCCCATTCGTGAGCGATCACCGAGGTGTCGTATTCATCGGTATCGACGTCTTCCTTGCCCAGCACGTAGATTTCACGGCCGTTGCTGCCTCTGTCGACGAAGAAGGTGGTGCCGATCTGCCCGGCCGCGATACTGCCCGAGGATGGCGCATTGTTGGGACTCCAGAACACGCGCAACACCGGAAACGCCGTTGCAGGCGCAACCGACGCCACTTTCTGCATCGCGGTGTAGACCGTATCGAGTATGGCGAAAGGTGCCGCCACTCTGTCCTCGGTGTAGCTCGAACCGCCCCAGCCCGACGGTGCGTAAAGGTCGCGCACCAAGGCGACCGCACCGGACGAGAAGGCAGGGCTCTGCATGGTGTACAGGCCGCCGGAGCGCGTGTTGTCGCGCACCGTCACATCCCAGCTTGCGCCCGGGCCGCTTCGAACCAGCTGGGCCTTGACCCGCACCGCGATCATCGTGTTTGCGGGCACGGACACCGCATAGGCGCCGGTGTCGTCGGTGGTTGCCGTGGCCAGTTGCGCAGATGTTGCTGCATTGAGCACCTCCACCATGGCCCCGCGCACGGGCTTGGGGGCGGCGTTGGCATAGGCCAGGGTGCCGCTCGGATTCGGCACGGCTTCATAGGTGGCCGTGCCGCTCAGGGTCACCGGACCCGCCACCGGCAGCGGGAAGCCGGCCAGGCCGCCACCACCTCCCCCGCCGCCGCCGCCACCGCAGCCGGCCAGCAACGTCACGGCGACGCATGCCGCGATCCATGCAGAAGTGCTCTTGTAGCTCATAGCTTGTACTGCCCTCGTTTCAGCCCCGGCCCTTGTTGGCCCCGAAGAATACCGGTGCGCGAGGATGCCACAGTCGGGAGACAAATAAAAAAAGCCCGCTTGCATTTCTGCAAGCGGGCTTTTCAGGAAACGCAGCGCGAGGCCGGTTTACTGCAGCTTGATTTCGACGTCCACGCCGGCCGGCAGGTCGAGCTTCATCAGCGCGTCCACGGTCTTGTCGGTCGGGTCGACGATGTCCATCAGGCGCTGGTGCGTGCGGATCTCGAGCTGGTCGCGCGAGGTCTTGTTGACGTGCGGCGAACGCAGGATGTCGAAACGCTTCATGCGGGTCGGCAGGGGCACGGGGCCCTTGACGATCGCGCCGGTGCGCTTGGCGGTATCAACGATTTCGGCCGCCGACTGGTCGATCAGCTTGTAGTCGAACGCCTTCAGGCGGATGCGGATTTTTTGCTTGGTAGCCATGGTGATTCCTTTGCGTATGGCTTAGATGTCGAGGATCTTTGCCACGACGCCCGAACCCACGGTGCGGCCGCCTTCGCGGATGGCGAAGCGCAGGCCTTCTTCCATCGCGATCGGGTTGATCAGCTTCACGGTGATGCTGACGTTGTCGCCGGGCATGACCATTTCCTTGTCCTTGGGCAGCTCGATCGCGCCGGTCACGTCCGTCGTGCGGAAGTAGAACTGCGGACGGTAGTTGTTGAAGAACGGCGTGTGACGCCCGCCTTCGTCCTTGGACAGCACGTACACCTCGGCGGTGAAGTGCGTGTGCGGCTTGATCGAGCCGGGCTTGCACAGCACCTGGCCGCGCTCGACTTCTTCGCGCTTGGTGCCGCGCAGCAGCACGCCGACGTTGTCGCCAGCCTGGCCCTGGTCCAGCAGCTTGCGGAACATTTCCACGCCGGTGCAGGTGGTCTTGACGGTCGGACGGATACCGACGATCTCGATTTCCTCGCCAACCTTGATCACGCCACGCTCGACAGCACCGGTCACCACGGTGCCGCGGCCGGAGATCGAGAACACGTCTTCCACGGGCATCAGGAAGGTGCCGTCCACGGCGCGCTCGGGCGTCGGGATGTAGGTGTCCAGGGCGTCGGCCAGCTTCATGATGGCCTGCTCGCCCAGCGGGCCCTTGTCGCCTTCGAGGGCGAGCTTGGCCGAGCCGTGGATGATGGGGGTGTCGTCGCCCGGGAACTCGTACTTGTCGAGCAGTTCGCGCACCTCCATTTCGACGAGCTCGAGCAGTTCGGCGTCGTCCACCATGTCGCACTTGTTCAGGAACACGATGATGTAGCCCACACCCACCTGGCGCGCCAGCAGGATGTGCTCGCGGGTCTGGGGCATGGGGCCGTCGGCGGCCGAGCACACAAGGATGGCGCCGTCCATCTGGGCGGCACCGGTGATCATGTTCTTGACGTAGTCGGCGTGGCCGGGGCAGTCGACGTGGGCGTAGTGGCGGTTGGCCGTTTCGTACTCGACGTGGGCGGTGTTGATGGTGATGCCGCGGGCCTTTTCTTCGGGCGCCGCGTCGATCTGGTCGTAGGCCTTGGCTTCGCCGCCGAACTTGGCCGACAGAACGGTGGCAATCGCCGCCGTCAGCGTGGTCTTGCCGTGGTCAACGTGACCGATCGTGCCCACGTTCACGTGCGGCTTGGTGCGGGTGAATTTACCTTTTGCCATTTTTCAATCCTTGAAAGAGCATTCCCGTGTATTGGTTTTATGTCTGCACCCGATTGCTGGTTCGCCTCGCACGGGAACGCGGCGGCACCGGATCGCAGACAACGAGGGCCACGCACTGCGGGGCCCTGCATTCTTGAAAACTTACTTAGCGCGAGCAGCCACGATGGCTTCGGCAACGTTACGGGGGGCTTCGGCGTAGTGCTTGAACTCCATCGTGTACGTGGCGCGGCCTTGCGACATCGAACGCAGCGTGGTCGAGTAGCCGAACATTTCCGACAGCGGCACTTCAGCCTTGATGGACTTGCCGCCACCGATCATGTCGTCCATGCCCTGCACCATGCCGCGGCGTGACGAGAGGTCGCCCATCACGTTGCCGGCGTAGTCTTCGGGGGTTTCGACTTCCACGGCCATCATCGGCTCGAGGATCACGGGGTTGGCCTTGCGGGCGCCTTCCTTGAAACCGAAGATCGCGGCCATCTTGAACGCCATTTCGTTCGAGTCCACGTCGTGGTACGAGCCGAAGTGCAGCGTGACCTTGACGTCGACGACGGGGTAGCCCGCCAGCACGCCCTGCGTCAGCGCTTCCACAACGCCCTTTTCCACCGCGGGGATGTATTCGCGAGGAACCACGCCGCCCTTGATGGCGTCGACGAACTCGAAGCCCTTGCCGGCTTCCTGCGGCTCGAGCTTGAGCACGACGTGGCCGTACTGGCCCTTGCCGCCCGACTGGCGAACGAACTTGCCTTCGGCTTCTTCGACGGTCTTGCGGATCGTTTCGCGGTAAGCCACCTGCGGCTTGCCCACGTTGGCTTCCACGCCGAACTCGCGCTTCATGCGGTCCACGATGATTTCGAGGTGCAGCTCGCCCATGCCGGCGATGATGGTCTGGCCCGATTCCTCGTCGGTCTTGACGCGGAACGACGGGTCTTCCTGAGCGAGGCGCTGCAGGGCGATGCCCATCTTTTCCTGGTCGGCCTTGGTCTTGGGCTCGACGGCCTGCGAGATCACCGATTCCGGGAACACCATGCGCTCGAGCGTCACGATGGCCGCGGGGTCGCACAGGGTTTCGCCCGTGGTGACTTCCTTCAGGCCCACGCAGGCGGCGATGTCGCCGGCGCGGATTTCGTTGACTTCTTCGCGGTTGTTCGCGTGCATCTGCACGATACGGCCGATGCGCTCCTTCTTGCCGCGCACCGGGTTGTAAACGCTGTCGCCCTTGGTCAGCACGCCCGAGTAGACGCGCACGAAGGTCAGCTGGCCCACGAACGGGTCGGTCATCAGCTTGAACGCGAGCGCCGAGAACTTCTCGTTGTCGTCAGCCTTGCGGGTGACGGGCGCTTCGTCTTCGTCGAGGCCGTTGACCGGGGGAATGTCGGTCGGTGCCGGCATGTATTCGACGACGGCGTCGAGCATGGCCTGCACGCCCTTGTTCTTGAAGGCCGAGCCGCACAGCATCGGCTGGATCTCGCCGGCGATGGTGCGCTGGCGGATGGCCTTCTTGATTTCTTCCTCGGTCAGCTCGTTGCCTTCGAGGTACTTGTTCATCAGCTCTTCGCTCGCTTCGGCAGCGGCTTCGACGAGCTTTTCGCGGTATTCGTTGCAGACGTCGGTCAGGTTCGCGGGGATTTCACCGTAGGTGAAGGTCACGCCCTTGTCCTCGTCCCAGATGATCGCCTTCATCTTCACGAGGTCGACGATGCCCTGGAAGTGCTCTTCGGCACCGATCGGGATCTGGATCACGACAGGGTTGGCCTTCAGGCGGTCCACCATCATCTGGCGCACGCGCAGGAAGTCGGCGCCGGTGCGGTCCATCTTGTTGACGAACGCAAGGCGCGGAACCTTGTACTTGTTGGCCTGGCGCCAGACGGTTTCCGACTGGGGCTGCACGCCGCCGACCGCGTCGTACACCATGACGGCGCCGTCCAGCACGCGCATCGAGCGCTCGACTTCAATCGTGAAGTCCACGTGGCCGGGGGTGTCGATGATGTTGATGCGGTGTTCGTCGAACTTGCCGGCCATGCCCTTCCAGAAGCAGGTGGTGGCAGCCGAGGTGATCGTGATGCCACGCTCCTGCTCCTGCTCCATCCAGTCCATCGTGGCGGCGCCATCGTGCACTTCACCGATCTTGTGGTTCACACCGGTGTAGAACAGGATGCGCTCGGTCGTCGTGGTCTTGCCGGCGTCGATGTGCGCGGAGATGCCGATGTTGCGGTAGCGCTCGATGGGGGTCTTGCGGGACATGATTTACTTTCGGGTTAAATGCGTTGAGCGCTGGGCCTTGAGCACGGGCGACGTCGCCCGACACTCAACACCCAACGCCCAAGCGAAGTTTGATTCTTAGAAGCGGAAGTGGCTGAATGCCCGGTTGGCTTCTGCCATGCGGTGCACTTCGTCGCGCTTCTTCATGGCACCGCCACGGCCTTCCGTGGCTTCCATCAGTTCGTTGGCCAGACGCAGGGCCATCGACTTCTCGCCGCGCTTGCGAGCGGCTTCCTTGATCCAGCGCATCGAGAGCGCCAGACGGCGCACGGGACGCACTTCGACCGGCACCTGGTAGTTCGCACCACCGACGCGGCGCGACTTGACTTCGACCATCGGCTTCACGTTGTTGATGGCAACGGTGAAAGCTTCGAGCGGGTCCTTGTCAGGGTTCTTCTTTTCGATGAAGTCGAGCGCGCCATAAATGATGCGCTCGGCGATCGCCTTCTTGCCGCCTTCCATGATCACGTTCATGAACTTCGACAGCTCGACATTGCCGTACTTGGGATCCGGCAGGATTTCACGTTTGGGGACTTCGCGACGACGTGGCATTTTTCTAACCTCTTTGCTTCAGTTGGCATCGTTTCCGATACCGCGAGAGCCATTCCGGACTCTCACTTACTCGACCCGACATTGGGTCACTTCGTTCGATGTGCCCGCCAAGGCAACCGAACACCGTTTGTTTGCTTCTTACGACAAGAAGAAGGCTTAAGCCTTCTTGGGACGCTTCGCGCCGTACTTGGAGCGCGACTGCTTGCGGTCTTTCACGCCTTGCAGGTCGAGCGAACCGCGCACGATGTGGTAGCGGACACCGGGCAAGTCCTTGACACGACCGCCGCGAACCAGCACGACGCTGTGTTCCTGCAGGTTGTGGCCTTCGCCGCCGATGTAGGAGATGACTTCGAAGCCATTGGTCAGACGGACCTTGGCAACCTTACGAAGCGCCGAGTTGGGCTTCTTGGGCGTCGTGGTGTAGACGCGGGTGCAGACACCGCGGCGTTGCGGCGAGTTCTGCATGGCAGGGCTCTTCGAATTGATCTTTTCGACCGTTCGACCCTGACGCACCAGTTGATTGATGGTTGGCATGAATGAATTAGTCCCAAAACAACCCGGCCCTGGCTGTGAAGCCGCCCCTGCCTTGTCGTGACGCAAGGCAAGGAAACCGGGAATAACGAAAACGTGAAACCCTTCGGAAAATTCCGAAAAGCCCACGAGTATAGCAGTCCGCCCCGCCGTCAGCAATTGCCATGCGCGGGCATCACTTGATCCAGAGCCGCACGGCATCCCAGGCGCGGCCAAGGACGCCCGCCTGCTCGACGCCTTCCAGCGCCACCAGCGGCACGTCCGCCAGGGGCTGGTCGTCCAGGGTCACCTTGAGCGAGCCCACCGGCTGGTATTTGGTGAACGGCGCCACCAGTGGATCGGGGCGCGCCACCTGGGTCTTGATCTTGTTGGCGGTACCGGCCGGTACCGCGACCACGATGGCTTCCGGGCGGCCCAGCTTGAGCGTGTTGGCCTTGCCCTTCCAGACCGCGGGTGTGGCGGCCGGCTGGCCGGCATCGAACAGGCGCACCGCGTCGTAGGCGGTATAGCCCCAGTTCAGGAGCTTTTGCGACTCGTTCGCGCGCACGGTTTCGCCCGAGGTGCCCAGCACGATCGACAGCAGCCGGCGCCCGCCGGTCAGGTTGGGGAAGTCGCGCTTGGCGGTGGCGATCATGCAGTAGCCGGCCGCTTCGGTGTGGCCGGTCTTGAGGCCGTCGACGGTCGGGTCGCGGAACAGCAGCAGGTTGCGGTTGGTGTCGTTGGTCGACGGCGTGCCCGGGTAGCGGTATTTCTTGATCGCGTAGTACTTGGCTTCCTCCGGGAAGTCGCGCACCAGGCGCGTCGCGAGGATGCTCAGGTCGCGCGCCGTGGTGGTGTGGCCGGGCGCGGTGAGGCCTTCGGGGTTCTTGTAGGTCGTGTTCTTCATTCCCAGCGCCTTGGCCTGCGCATTCATGAGCTCGACGAAATGCTCCACGGTGCCGCCCACGCCTTCGGCCAGCGCCACGGTGGCGTCGTTGCCCGACTGCACGATGAGCCCCTTGATCAGGTCTTCGACCGGCACCTGCATCTTGGGATCGATGAACATGCGCGAGCCGGGCATCTTCCAGGCGCGCTGGCTGACCGGCATCGTCTGGGTCAGCGTGATCTTCTTGGCGCGCAGCGCGTCGAACACGATGTAGGCCGACATCAGCTTGGTGAGCGACGCCGGCTCGACCGGGCTGTCGATGTCCTTCTGCGCGAGGATCTGGTTGGCCGTGACATCGAGCAGCAGGTAGCTGCGCGCGGCAATTTCGGGCGGCGCCGGCACCTGGGCAGCGGCAATCATGCAAACCGATGCGGCGGCGCCCAGCACCAGCGCGCGAAACGCGTCAAGAAAACGATTCATGGGAGAGATGGGGAGGAGACGAAAACACAAGCCCGTGAGGCTTTTCATGCGATGCCTGCGCGAAGATGGCGGACAACCAGACTTTTGAGGAGCGGCAATTGTCCGTGAAAGAAATGGCCGCCCCCCGGAATAACCGTGACAGGGAGTGACTGCGGCCGCGCCCAGTCCATGACCGCCGCCAGCGGCACCGTGTCGTCGGCCTCGCCGTGGACCACCAGCGTGCGCTCGTGCGCCTCGGCCGGCAGCGTGGCCACGGAGAAGCGCGAAGCCGCCGTTCCAACGAGCACGAGCTGCCGCACGTCGCGGGCAGCCCAGAGCTTTTCGGCTGCGCAGCTGGCCACGAAGGCGCCGAACGAAAAGCCGGCAATGGCCAGCGGGCCCTCGGGCGCGAGCTGGGCAACGACGTTCAGCATGTCCTCGCACTCGCCGCGCCCCTCGTCGTGCACGCCTTCGCTCGCACCCACGCCGCGGAAGTTGAAGCGCACCGCGGTCCAGCCGCAGGAGACGAACGCGCGCGCCAGGGTCTGCACCACCTTGTTGTCCATGGTGCCGCCGAACAGCGGATGCGGATGGGCGATCACGGCGATGCCGCGCGCGGCATCGGACGGCTGATTGCGCTGCACCTCGATGACGCCGGCGGCGCCCTGGAGGCGGATCTTTTCGGTCTGGGAATTCATGGTGCGAGGAATGGAACTGCCCGGCCTCGAGGGCATGGGTGCACGGTACGAGCGCGGGATCTCGCCAAAAGTTCAGCGGCCGACATCGGGAGGCAGCAACAGGCGCTCGACGACCTGGCCATTCTTCAGATGCGACTCGACGATCTCGTCGATGTCGTCGGCATCGACGAAGGTGTACCAGACCGCTTCGGGATAGACCACCGCCACCGGTCCACCAGCGCAACGGTCGAGGCAGCCCGCCTTGTTGACGCGCACCTTGCCGGGGCCGGCCAGCCCCGCCTCCTTGACCTTCGCCTTGCAGCGGTCGAAACCTTCCTGGGCGTTGTGCAGGGCGCAGCAGTCTTCCCCGTTCTTGCGCTCGTTCAGGCAGAAGAAGATGTGGCGACCGTAGTAGCCGCGCGGCGCGGCGGAAGAGGAAGTGGGCATCGGGGGATTTTAGTGACGCCCGCCGCCGGCCATCACCATCAGCCTGCCGGCCGCCCCCGGCGCGACAGCGTGGCCACCACATAGGCGAGCACCGCGAACGGCCAGAGCCATCCCAGCCACTGTGCCAGGCCGTGGAAGCGAATGAAGCGCCCCTGCTCCCAGGTGGCGAGGGTCTGTGCGAAATACGCGCTCTCGGGTGCCTGGTTCAGCAGGCTCAGCTGGATCACCAGGCCCACCAGCAGCAAGGCCGCGCACAGCCGGCGCGGCGCTCCGAGCAGCAGCACACCGGCAACGAGTGCCGTTGCGATACCGACCTGCACCGGCAGGCCCAGCCAGGCCCATGCGTGCTCGGGGCCGTAGCTCAACGCCGCCGACAGCGCCGAGGCGCCGATGCCCGCCAGCAGCGTGAGCGGCAGCAGCACGGCACGCCGGGCGACCGTGCGCGTCACCATGAAAGCCAGCAGGCACGGCACCAGGGCGCCGAGCATCACGCACAGCAGCTCGACGGCGGGCACCAGCGGCTCCAGTTCGAACTGGCGCAGCGGCATCCAGTCGATGAAGGGCGTGTCGAGCAGCCACTCCGAAATCGCGACTTCGAGCCGCTCGAACACCTGGCCGAGCCCGAAGGTCACGGCGGCCGGGAACAGCAGCGCCAGGGGCCACAGCGCGAGCAGCACCAGCGCGCCGCGGGAGTCGTCGACGAACCACTGCGAACGCGTGCGGCTCCAGTGCGCGACTGCGCCGAGCCGCTCCAGCCCGGCCGCCAGCAGGGCGCCCAGCAGCGCGCCAGAGGTGTTCAGGCCCAGGTCGACATTGGAAGGAATGCGCGCGGGGAGATAGCTCTGCAGCGTTTCCATCGCGAATGCCACGGCTGCGCCGGCCACCGTTGCGCGCAGCACCGCACGCCAGACGCTCGCGTCGTGCCTTGTTCGCAGCGCCGCCAGCGCACACAGGAAGCCGAACGGCACGTAGCCGCCCACGTTGACCGCGAAATCGAAGCCCGTCCAGTACTTGGGCCACGACGCCGACAGGTAGGCCCACGGCGCAATGCCCTGGTCGCGCCAGTCGGCAAACGGGTACAGGCTGGCATAGACGATCAGCGCCGCATAGGCGAGCGCCAGGGGCAGCGCGGCGGTTTTGTGCTGCGTCTCCACCGTGGCTTTCGGGCTCAGAACGGCTTGACGACCACCAGCACCACGATGCCGAGCAGCAGCAGGACCGGCAGTTCATTGAACCAGCGATACCAGCGGTCGTTGCGCTGCGTGCCTCCGGCCACGAAACGGCGCAGCAGCGCGCCGCAGGCATGGTGATATCCGATCACTGCGAGCACCAGCGCCAGCTTGGCATGCATCCAGCCGTTGCCGGGGCCGCGCCCGATGCCATAGCCCAGCCAGAGCCAGAGGCCGAAACCCAGCGCCGGAATGGCCAGGAAGGTCGTGAAGCGCAAAAGCTTGCGCGCCATCAGAAGCAAGCGCTCGCGTTCGGCCACGGACTCGGGCGGCACCATCGCCAGGTTGACGAAGATCCGGGGGAGGTAGAACAACCCCGCGAACCAGCTTGCAATGAAGACGATGTGAAGAGATTTAACCCAGAGCATGGGGCCAGTTTAGTGGCCGGCCGCGCCATGCCGGCCGGGCTTCACCGCCATTGCGGATGCAGCGGACAAAAAAAAGCCCGACGTCTTCACGTCGGGCTGGGAAGCCCTTTTGCTGTCACACATCAAGGCACCCGCTCAGGGAGGAAAAGCGGGGAGCGGTAAACCGCCCGCTTTTGAATTTAACAAAGGCGAAACAAAGTTTCAAGCGGCCCGGGCCAGATTCTTTGACAACTCCACGCAAAAAAAGAGAACCTTCGAGCTACCCGCCTGAGCGGTTGTCGGACAACTCTTGGACCATCGCCCAGCGCACGAAGGAAGGCTTCAGGCACAATTTTCCGCCTATGACGCCATCTTCCTTTGCCATGTACCCCGCAGGCCGGCCGCGCCGCCTGCGCCGCGATAGCTTCACCCGCAACCTGGTCAGGGAGCATGCGCTGACGGCGCACGACCTCATCTACCCGGTATTCGTGCAGGAAGGCGAGAAAAAACGCGACGCCGTGCCTTCGATGCCTGGCGTGGATCGCCTGAGCCTCGACCTGCTGCTGCCGGTGGCGGAGCAGTGCGTGGAGGCCGGCATCCCGGTGATGGCGCTCTTTCCGGTGATCGATGCCAGCCTCAAGACCCCCGCGGGCGACGAGGCCTTCAATCCCGACGGGTTGATTCCCCGGGTGGTCGCCGCGCTCAAGTCGCGCTTTCCGGAACTCGGCGTGATGACCGACGTGGCGCTCGACCCCTACACCAGCCACGGGCAGGACGGCCTGCTCGACGACACGGGCTACATCCTCAACGACGCCACCGTTGAAGTGCTGGTGAAGCAGGCGCTCACACAGTCGCAAGCTGGCGTCGACATCGTGGCGCCCAGCGACATGATGGACGGCCGCATCGGCGCGATCCGCACGGCGCTGGAGGCCCGCGGCGACATCCATACCCGCATCATGGCCTACAGCGCCAAGTACGCGAGCGCCTTCTACGGCCCGTTCCGCGATGCCGTGGGCTCGGCCGCGACGCTCGGCAGGAGCAACAAGAAGGTCTACCAGATGGACCCGGGCAACAGCGACGAGGCGCTGCGCGAGGTCGGGCTCGACATTGCCGAAGGCGCCGACATGGTGATGGTCAAGCCCGGCATGCCGTACCTGGACATCGTGCGCCGCGTGAAAGACGAATTTCACGTGCCGACCTTCGCCTACCAGGTGAGCGGCGAATACGCGATGCTCAAGGCGGCCGCCCAGAACGGCTGGCTCGACCACGACGCGGTGGTGCTCGAAAGCCTGCTCGCCTTCAAGCGCGCCGGCGCCGATGGCGTGCTCACCTACTTTGCGCTCGACGCCGTGCGTTTGCTACAAAAACAATAGCGCATGCGCATCTTCGAAATCAACCGCTCGCGGGTGAGCGAGCACCCGGCGCTGGCCCCCCTCGCGCTGCCCGGGGCCTGCGCCGCGCAAGGCTATCTCTGGATTTCGCTCACGCGCGAGGAATTCCGCGCCTCGCTGCCCGAGGTCCAGCAGATCCTGCAGTCGCTCTGCCTGACACAGCTGGTCGACCTGCATGTGGCGGACCTGCTCAACGACCAGTTGCCGTCGCACTACGACTACACCTCGCAATACGACGTGCTGGTGTTCCGGCGCCTCTCGAGCGGGCCTGGCCAGGCGGCGCTGGGCAACGGCAAGGGCACCACGGGCGGCGAGCCGCCCCTTCCCGCGCCATTGCGCCGCGGCCCTCCCGTACTGCGCCGGGTCGACACCCGCCCGGTGGGTTTCGCGGTGTTCGACCGCGTGCTGCTGTCGGTGCACCCCGAGGACGGCGCGGTGCGCGACGCCTTTGCCGCCCGGCTGCTCGCCGCCGGATCGCCCGACGACCATGGCGCCCCGGCGCTCGACGTGCGCGCCACCTCGGCCCGCGTGCCGACCGGCACCGCCGACCTGATGCTGCGCGTCATCAACCAGATCGTCGACGGCTACCTGGACATGCGCCGCGAACTCACGCGCCAGCTCGATCACTGGCAGACCGAGCTGATCGATCCGCGCAGCCGCTTCACCAACTGGGGCGCACTGATGGAAGCCCGGCAGTCGCTGCACCATCTGGACGAAATCTGCGAAGACCAGCGCGCGGCCATCCAGGACTGGATCGACTCGCTGGAGACGCTGCCTCCTGCCAAGGGCGAGGCGGAGCAGCGCGAGCGGGAACTGATCATGGTGCGAAGCCGCGACGTGCTCGAGCACATCGAGCGGGTAGTGCACCACGTGCACCGGCTCGAGCAGAACGCGGAAACCGCGGTGCAGATGCATTTCAGCGTGCAAGGCCACCGCGCCAACGACATCATGCGGGTGCTCACCGTGCTGACCGCCATCTTCCTGCCGCTCAATCTCATCGCCGGCATCTTCGGCATGAACTTCGAGTTCATTCCGCTGGTGCACAAGGCGGACGGCTTCTGGATTGCCATGATGGCGATGCTGGTCATCGCGCTGCTGCTGGTGCTGGTGTTCTGGCGCAAGCGCTACCTGGCGCGCACGCGCTGAGGGCCTCGAACCCGCCCGCTCAAAGCAAAAAGGCCACGCATGCGTGGCCTTTTTGCTTGCCCACGAGGGGCAGCGGTTTCGCCGGTCTTACTTGGCGACGGCGCCCGAGCCTTGCTGGGCTTGAACGCGTGCGTCCATCGGGTGGGCCATCGTCGAGATGACCTTGCTGTTGACGCGCGAGCCGCCGGTCACGTTCTGGTCGGGAGCGTAGGCCGTACGGACGGCTTCGGCTTCGACGAGCGCACGGTCCTTCGACACGGCGACCGTTTCCGGGCCGCGCGAACCGCGGGTCACGTTCTGGTTCGGAGCCGATGCGGTGCGCACGGCTTCGGCGTTGACTTCGTCGCGGCTCTTGGTCGAGACGGCGGTGTTCACGCCTTCGTAGGTTTCAGCTTGAGCGCCGGTGGCGGCCAGCAGGGTCAGGGCAGCGGCGGCGAGGATGTGCGAGGTCTTCATTTTCAATTCCTTGTGTTCGTTGGATGGTTCGTCCACCAGGCTCGCTCGTTCGCTCACCTGTGCGGTGAGTTTCCAACTGAACGGCTTCTGTAAAACGCATGGAACAGAGACACCGTGTTTCCTCTATTGAAACAATCACACCCTCGCGGCATGCACTCGATCAAAAGCGCGTCGGCGGCTGCAAAAGGCGGTCTTCCCGGAAAATCGAGGCAGGCCGGTCATGGAACGGAAACAATGGGCGCTTTGACATGGACAGTCTCGATCTGATCAGAACCTTCCGGGAAGTGGCCTCGCATGGCAGCTTCTCGCACGCGGCCAAGAAGCTCGACATGTCGAAAGCGACGGTCAGCAAGTACGTGGCGGAACTCGAAACGCGCTTCGGCGTGCGTCTTCTCAACCGCTCCACGCGCTCCGTGAGCCTGACCGATGCCGGGCAGTTGCTGCTCGAACGCAGCACCCCGGTGCTGGAAATGGTGGAGCTCACGCAGGCCGAGCTGCAGGAGCGCGCCAGGCAGCCCGGCGGCCGGCTGCGGATTTCGGCGCCGCACGGCATGGGCAACGGCGAGTTTCCGAGCCTGCTGGCCGACTTCATGCGCTACTACCCGGAGGTGAGCATCAGCCTGCAGCTGACCAACCGCGCGGTGGACCTCGCGGAAGAAGGCATCGACGTCGACATCCGCAGCGGCCCGGTCGCGGACGCCAACCTGATCGTGCGCAAGCTGATGCTCATGGAGATGGTCGTCTGCGCCTCGCCGGTGTACTGGAAGAAGCACGGCAAGCCCGAGCATCCGCGCGAGCTCGCGGGACACGAGGCGCTCACGCATTCGCTGCTGGGCGCCCAGCCGGTCTGGCGCTTCGACGACGGCGGCGAGCCGCTGGACGTGCCGGTGAAGAGCCGCATGGACTGCACCGAGGGCGCGCCGCTGATCCGGGTCGCGATGCGCGGCTTCGGCGTGCTCTACCTGCCCTCGATCCTCGTGCAATCGCACATCGACCATGGCGAGCTGGTGCCGGTGTTGCAGGGCTATGCGCGCAAGGACATGTGGCTCTCGGCCGCCTATCTGCAGCGGCGCCACAACAGCGCCGCGCTGCGTGCGCTGC
Organism: Variovorax paradoxus B4; assembly: GCF_000463015.1. Lineage (NCBI taxonomy): Bacteria > Pseudomonadati > Pseudomonadota > Betaproteobacteria > Burkholderiales > Comamonadaceae > Variovorax > Variovorax paradoxus. The sequence goes on from NC_022247.1 coordinate 5,376,463, forward strand.
TCGACTTTCTCCAGACCCGCGTCGGCACGGGGCCGGGCTCGCAAAAGAAGAAATAGGGCAAGGCCCGGGACGCCGGGCCTTGCCGCGCTCAGCCGACGTGCCTGGCGAAGAACTCGAGCGTGCGCGCGCGTGCCAGCTTGGCGGCCTCGGCGTTGTAGGAGCCGCGCTGGTCGCAGTTGAAGCCGTGGCCCGATTCGTAGACGTGCACCTCCACCTCGGGATGTGCCTTTTTGAAGGCTTCGATGGTGCCCAGCGGGATCCAGTGGTCCTGGTTGCCGAAATGCGCGAGCACCGGCACCTTGGGCTGGCGCGCGGTTTCTTCCGGCGTGGTCATGCCGCCGCCGTAGTACGGCGCCGCGGCAGCAAGCCCCGGAACCAGGCTGGCGGCGCGCCAGACCAGCAGGCCGCCCCAGCAATAGCCCACGATGCCCACCTTGCCGGCCTTGGAGGCATAGGCAATGGCGGCCTCGATGTCCTGCAGCACGCCGGGCGCGGGCAGCGCCTCGACCGCGGTCTTCAGCGCGAAGCCGGCCTTCATGTCTTCCTCGCTGTAGCCGAGCTCGACGCCGGGCTTCACGCGATGGAAGGTCGAAGGCGACACCGCCAGGTAGCCGTCCGCCGCATAGCCGTCGGCCACCGAGCGGATGTGCGAATTGACGCCGAAGATCTCCGGCACCACGACCACCGCGCCGCGCGGCTTGCCCGCCGGCTCGGCCACGTAGGCCGGGAAGGTGAAGCCGTCCTTGGCTTTCAGATCGATGAATTGACCCATGTTGTCTTGCTCCTTGATGGCAACTGAAAAGAATGGCGGATTACGGGCGCAGCGCCCGCTCGACGAAGTCGAGCCGGTCCTGGCCCCAGAATATCTCGCCATCGATGACATAACTTGGCGCACCGAACACCTGGATGTCGATGGCCTCCTGCGTGTAAGCCTCGTAACGCTCCTGCACCGCCTGGCTCTGCGACTGCTCCGCGCGCTTGGGCGACAGCCCGCATTCGACGACCAGCGAATCGAGCACCTTCGGGTCGCCGATGTTGCGCTCCTGCACCCACACGGCCGCGAACACCGCCGCGCACATGCGCATGGCGGCCTCGGTGCCGTCGTGCATGTCGACCGCGATGATGACCCGGGCCGCGTCGTCGCTGGCCACCGGAAAGAACTTCGGCCTGGTGTTCAGCGGCAGGCCGAGGTGGCGCGAACAGCGTGCGAGGTCGACCAGCCGGTACGCCTGGCGCTGCGGCGCGCGCTTGCCCAACGGCAGCCCGCCCGACACCGGGAACACGCTGCCCAGGTCGATCGGCCGCACGCGCACCGTGGCGCCGGCGGCCGCGGCAATCGCCGCAAAGCGGGAATGCCCCAGATAGGTCCACGGGCTCTGTGGCGCAAAGTAATAGTCAATCGTCTTGCTGGTGCTCATGCGCATGCCCCCGATGATGTAATCCAAGCCGACGGTTTTAACTGACACGCAGTTTCTCTGCAGGAGGTGGGTTTTGGACCAGGTGCTCTTGATCACGGGCGGCGGCCGCGGCATCGGCGCCGCCACCGCCCTGCTGGCGGCACAGCGCGGCTACGCGGTGGCCGTCAATTACGCGAGCAACTCGCTCGCCGCCGACGAGGTGGTGCGCGCCATCCGCGCAGGCGGCGGCACCGCCATGGCCGTGCAGGCCGACGTGGGCGACGAGGCCCAGGTGCTCGCCATGTTCGAGAAGGTCGATGCGAGGCTCGGCCGCCTCACGGCGCTGGTCAACAACGCCGGGGTGGTCGACGTTCAGGCCCGCGTCGACGAAATGAGCGTGGCACGCCTGGAACGCATGTTCCGCATCAACGTGATCGGCAGTTTCATCTGCGCGCGAGAGGCGGTGCGGCGCATGAGCACCCGGCACAGTGGATCGGGCGGCGCCATCGTCAATGTTTCCAGCGCCGCCGCGCGGCTGGGCTCGCCCGGCCAGTACGTCGACTACGCAGCCAGCAAAGGCGCCATCGACACCTTCACCATCGGCCTGGCCAAGGAAGTGGCCGCCGAGGGCATCCGCGTCAACGCCGTGCGCCCGGGCCTGATCGACACCGAGATCCACGCCTCCGGCGGCATGCCCGACCGGGCCTTCGAGCTGGCGCCCACCGTGCCCATGCAGCGCACCGGCAGCGCGGAGGAAATTGCCGGCGCGATCCTGTGGCTGCTGTCCGCCGAAGCGAGCTACACCACCATGGCCCTGCTGGACGTGGCCGGAGGGAGGTAGAAATGAGCACCTCGATGGACCTGATCAAGCCGCTGGTCACGCTGGTGGCCATCGTCAACCCGCTGGCCATCGTGCCCTTCTTCATCCACTACACGCAGGGCTATTCCGATGCACAGCGCCGGCACACCGTGCGCATGTCGGCCTTCAGCGCCTTCGTGGTGATTGCGGTCAGCGCGCTGATCGGGCTGCAGCTGCTGGCGTTCTTCGGCATCTCGATTGCCAGCTTCCAGGTGGGCGGCGGCCTGCTGCTGCTCATGAGTTCGCTGTCGATGCTCAATGCGAAGCCGGCCGAGAGCAAGACCAACGTCGAGGAGTTGCGCGCCACCGAGGTCAAGGCCTCCATGGGCGCCTCCATCGCGGTGGTGCCGCTCACCATTCCGCTGCTCACCGGGCCAGCCACGATCTCCACCGTGGTGATCTATGCCGACAAGACGCAGCACCTGTGGGAGCTCGGGCTGCTGGTGGGCTACGGCGTGGTGGTGGCGCTGGCCACCGCGCTGGCGTTTTCGCTCGCGCAGCCGATCGCGCGCGTGCTCGGCAAGACCGGCATCAACATCATGACGCGGCTCATGGGCCTGATCCTCGCGGCGCTCGCGGTCGAGGTCATGGCCGACGGCCTGGGCAAGCTGTTTCCGATCCTGCAGCGCGTGGGCTGACTGATTCAGCCCAGCATCTCCTCGATGACCCGCCAGTGCGCGGGCTCGACCGGCGTGATCGACAGCCGGTTGCCCTTGCGCAGCACGACCAGGTCGGCCAGCTCGGGTCTGGCGCGCAGCTCGGGCAGCGCGAGCAGGCGCGTCTTGCGCACCGCCTGCACATCGACCAGCAGCCAGCGCGGATCGTCCTTCTTCGAGGCCGCATCGTAGTAGGGCGACTTCGGGTCGAACTGCGTCGGGTCGGGCTTGATGCCCGAGGCCACGCGCGCAATGCCCGCGATGCCGGGCTCGGGGCAGCTCGAGTGATAGAACAGCACGCCGTCGCCGACCTTCATGCCGTCGCGCATGAAGTTGCGTGCCTGATAGTTGCGCACGCCGGTCCACGCCACGGTGGCGCCGGGTGCGGCAAGCGCGTCGTCGATCGAGACCTCGTCGGGCTCGGATTTCATCAACCAATACTGGGGCATTGCGTACTCGTCACGGGAGTTCGCCGCAAATATAAACCCGCCTCGGCCTGCGCATCCTCATCGGGGAACGCCGCGGAACCGGCTACGCCGGGCCGCTGGCGTTGCCCCCGGCGAGGGGGTGTGAGAAGCGACACGAAGTGCGCGGAGCATGGGGGAGAGCCAATTACGGCGTCACATAGTCGGAGACCACGACCCATTTCCCATCCTTGATCTGGGACAAACGGGACTGGTCGTTGCCCAGGCGCTTGGTGGCGGTGTAGCTGCTCTTCGGGCTGCCGAACATGTCGGGCTCGAAGGTCATGCTGTCCATGGCCTTGATGAAGCTGTCGGTCGTCAGGTTCGGGCCGGCCTTCTGCGCCGCCTTGATGAACGAATCGATGATGACGTAGCCATACACCGAGAACACCGTCGGGTCTTCGTTGAACTTGGTCTTGTACTTGTTGGCCCAGAAGCGCAGCGGCTGCGACTGCTCGTCGGTGTAGGGGTTCTGCACCGTCATGGTGGCGTAGATGCCGTCCATCGCCTTGCCGCCGAGCTTGTGGATCAGGTCGGTGTAGGACGCGCTCGATCCCAGGAAGGTCGGGTTGAAGCCGGTCTTGCGCGACTCCCCCACGGTGCCGATGGTCTCGCGGATGATGGTGCCGAGCACCACGAGGTCGCAGTTGGCGGCCTTCATCCTGGCGACCTGGGAGCTGAAGTCGGTGGCGCCGCGCTTGAAGGATGTCTTTTCGGCGAGCTCCATGCCGGCGGTCTTCAGGCCCGCCTCTGCACCGCGCTGCACCTCGAGGCCGAACTCGTCGTCTTGGTAGATGGTGCAGACCTTCTTGGCGCCCTTCTCCTTGATCATCTTGGGCAGGGCCAGGCGGATCTGGTCGTAGTAGGTGGCCGCGAACGAATACTTGAGCCGGTTCAGCGGCTCGTACATCTCGCGCGCCGCCGTGATCGGCATGAAGTTGACGATGTTCTTCTCGAACTGCACCGGCATGGCCGCCATGTTCTGCGCCGTGCCGATGTGGCCGGCCATGATGAATATCTTTTCCTGGTTGACCAGCTTCTGCGCCGCGAGCACGGCCTTCTTCGGGTCGTAGCCCGAGTCCTCCACGAAGAGCTTGAGCTTGCGGCCGTTGATGTTGCCCTGCTCGTTGAGTTCGTCCACGCGCAGCTGCATGCCGTTGCGCGCCTGCTTGCCGAAGCCCGCGAGCGGACCCGACAGGTCCTGGATGGTGCCGATGCGGATCTCGTCCTTGCTCACGCCCTGTTGCTGCGCGGACGCGAACGTTGCAACCAGGCCCAGCACGGCCAGGGTCGTCACTGTCTTGAGCTTCATGGGGTTGTCTCCTCGGGTTGACGAAAAATGAATCAGCGATACATGGCGTCGATGCGCTCGGCGTACTTGGCCTGGACCAGCTTGCGCTTGAGCTTCATCGTCGGCGTGAGCTCTTCGTCCTCGGCGCTCAACTGGGTTTCGAGCAGGAAGAACTTCTTGATCTGCTCGACCCGCGCAAACCTGGCGTTGACACGGTCGATCTCGCCCTGGATCAGGTCGAGCACCTCTTGCGCACGCGTCAGGCTTTCGTAGTTGCTGAACGGCACATCGTGGTCCTGCGCAAACTTCTCGACGTTCTCCTGGTCGATCATGACGATCACCGTCAGGTAGGGTTTCTTGTCGCCGATCACCACTGCGTCGGTGATGTAGGGGCTGAACTTGAGCTCGTTCTCCAGCTCGCTCGGCGTGATGTTCTTCCCCCCTGCCGTGATGATGATGTCCTTCATGCGGTCGGTGATGCGGAAATACCCTCCCGCGTCGACCGTTCCCACGTCGCCGGTGTGCAGCCAGCCGTCGGCGTCGATGGTCTCGGCGGTCTTCTCCGGCAGGTTGAGGTAACCCATGAAGACATTGGGGCCGCGCACCAGGATTTCGCCGGTCTGGGGATCGAGGCGAACCTCGTTGTAGCTGGTGGCCGGGCCGATCGAGCCCGGCATGATGCGCGACGGCGGCACGCCCGTGGAGGCGCCGCACGATTCCGTCATGCCCCAGACCTCCAGCATGGGCACGCCCAGCGCAAGGTACCAGCGCACGAGCTCGGGCGAGATCGGCGCCGCGCCGGTGACGAGGAAGCGCGCGCGGTGGATGCCGATGAGCTTGCGCACGTTGTCCAGCGCCAGCCAGCGCGCCAGGCGGAACTTGAAGCGCAGCCAAGCGCCCACCGGCTGGCCCTGGAGCACGCGCTCGGCAATCTGCCGGCCGACGCCGATGCTCCAGCCGTAGGCGGCCTGCTGCAGCCGGCTGGCTTCCTTCAGCGCGATCATCACACCCGAATAGAACTTCTCCCACACGCGCGGCACGGCGGTGAAGACGGTGGGCGAAATCTCGCGCACGTTCTCGGGCACCGTCTCCGGGTTCTCGACGAAGTTGAGGATCGAGCCGGTGTACATCGCGAAGTACTCGCCGCCCATGCGCTCGGCGATGTGGCACAGCGGCAGGAAGCACATGCGCTCGTCGCCCTCGCCCTGCGCCAGCAGGGTGTTGTAGCCGCGCATGGTGTAGACCAGCCCGCGGTGACTGTGCATCGCGCCCTTGGGCTTGCCGGTGGTGCCCGAGGTGTAGACCAGGATCGCGAGGTCTTCGGGACGGCACTCGGCAATGCGCTGATCCAGCGCCTGCGGATGGGCCTGCAGGTGATCGCGGCCGAGTGCGCGCAGTGCGTCCAGGCTGACGACACCGGGGTCGTCGAGATCGCGCAGGCCTTCCATGTCGAACACGACGATCTTGCGCAGCATCGGCAGTTGCGCGCGCACTTCGAGCGCCTTGTCGAGCTGCTCGTCGTCCTCGACGAAGAGCACGGTGGTGCGCGAATCCTCGCAGAGGTAGTGCACCTGCGAGGCCGCGTCGGTGGGATAGATGCCGTTGGACACGCCGCCGCAGCTGAGCACGGCGACATCGCACAGCACCCATTCGATGACGGTATTGGCAAGGATCGACGCGCACTCGCCCGGCCCGAAGCCGAGCGCCAGCAGGCCGCCCGCAATCTCGCGCACGGCCTCGGCGGTTTGCCGCCAGGTCCAGGCGCGCCAGATGCCGAATTCCTTCTGCCGCATCCAGACCTTGTCGGCGCGCAGCTCCACGGCCTTCCAGAAAACGGCCGGGATGGTGTCGCCCGGCACGACGATCCCCGGACTCGGCTGCAGATGCGCCAGGTCCCAGAGGCCGGCGGGGGCGCGCAGGGCGGGGGTGGTCATGCGCTCCTCATCTCCAGGTCTTCTTCTTTTTCCAGCGCCGCTCGCCGCGCACGCCGTCGTCCTTGACGCCCAGGTAGAACTCCTTGATGTCTTCCTTCTCGCGCAGGCGTTCGCAGGTGTCTTCCATGACGATGCGGCCGTTCTCGAGCACGTAGCCGTGGTCGGAGGCGTTGAGCGCCATGTTGGCGTTCTGCTCCACAAGCAGGATGGTGGTGCCGCGTTCGCGGTTGATGCGCACGACGATCTCGAAGATCTCTTTCGTCAGCTTGGGGCTCAAGCCGAGGCTGGGCTCGTCGAGCAGGATGAGATGCGGCGCGGCCATGATGGCGCGCGAGATGGCGAGCATCTGCTGCTGGCCGCCCGAGAGCAGGCCGGCATCCTGCGTGGCGCGCTCGCGCAGGATGGGGAAGTAGGCATAGACGCTCTCCATGTCGCGCGCCACGCCGTCGCGGTCCTTGCGGGTGTAGGCACCCATCAGCAGGTTGTCTCTCACCGACAGCAGCGGGAACACCTCGCGGCCTTCGGGCACGTGGCTCAGGCCCTGCTGCACGATGTGGGCCGGATCCTTGGCGGTGATGTCCTTGCCCTGGAATTCGATGCTGCCTTTTCGGGGGTCGATGATTCCGGAGATCGTTTTCAGGATCGTTGTTTTTCCTGCGCCGTTGGAGCCAAGGACCGTCACGATCTCGCCCTGCCTGACTTTCAGGCTCACGCCTCTTATGGCTTTGATGGGGCCGTAGGCGCTTTCGACGTTGAGCAGCTGGAGGACGACGTCGGTCATGGCGTTGTCCCTCGAGGGTTTGACAAGGGCGGGGAGCGCAGCGTTTCGCGGATCAGGGCTCGCAGCTGTTTGAGCGAAGCGAGTTCTGCGAGCCTCCGCAAAACGCGAGCACCGCAGGGGAGCCGCGAAGCGGCCGGCACAGTGGGGGCGACCGCGCCGCACCGCATACCGGGCGCCTCCAACGAAGCAGCGAACAGGACATTCACGCCGCCACCCTCCTCAAGCTGCTCACGTCATCCACAGTCCCAAGGTAAGCCTCGACAACCCGCGCATCCGCCTGCACCTCGCGCGGAGTGCCAGTCGCCAGCACCTCGCCCATGTTCATGGCCAGCAAGCGATCCGACACCTTCGACACCAGAGACATGTCGTGCTCGACCATCAGCACGGAGACTCCCAGCTCATGCTGGATGTCCTGGATCCAGAACGCCATGTCCGCCGTCTCCTCGACGTTGAGCCCGGACGACGGCTCGTCGAGCAGCAGCAGCTTGGGCTCGGTGCACAGCGCACGCGCGAGCTCCACCACCTTGCGCACGCCGTACGGCAGGCCGGCCACCATCGAGTCGCGGTGATGCTGCAAGTCCAGCAGGTCGATCACCTGCTCCGCTTTCTCGCGCGCCGCAATCTCCGCGCGCCGCGTGGCGGGCGTGAAGAACACCTCGCTCCAGAACCCCGTCTGCCGGTGCGTGTGACGGCCGATCAGCAGGTTGTGAAGGACAGTGGCATGTTCGAACAGCTCGATGTTCTGGAAAGTGCGCGCAATGCCGAGCGCCGCAATCGCATGGGGCGCCTGCTGCGTCAGCGCCAGCGGCCCCGACGTATCCCCATGCCACATGATCTCGCCCATCGTCGGCGTGTAGATCCGGCTGATCAGGTTGAACACCGTCGTCTTGCCCGCGCCGTTCGGGCCGATCAGCGTGAACACCTCGCCGCGGCGCACATCGAAGCTCACCTTGTTGACCGCGAGCACGCCGCCGAAGCGCACGCTCAGGTCCTTGGCCGAAAGAAGAATGTCGCCGCTGCTGCTCGTCATCTCAATCGGTCCGACTTGGTGAACGACTTCTGCCGCTTGAACAGCCCCTTGCGGTAGAACGGGAAGAGTTGCAGCCAGGTACGGATCTTGAGCCAGCGGCCATACAGCCCCAGCGGCTCGAACAGCACGAACGCGATCAGCACCACGCCGTACACCAGCCCCTGCAGCCCCGGCGCCTGGCCGATCACGGCCGGCAGCCAGTCCTTGCCCATCGAGATCAGCTGCGGCATCGCAATCAGGAAGATCGCGCCCAGGAATGCACCATGCACCGAGCCCAGGCCGCCGATCACCACCATCAGCAGCAGGTCGATCGACTGCAGGATGTTGAACTGGTCCGGCGAGATGAAGCTCAGCTTGTGCGCATACAGCGCGCCGCCCAGGCCCGCGAGCGCGGCCGAGATCGCGAACGACATCGTCTTGTAGCGCGCAAGGTGAATGCCCATGCTCTGCGCCGAGATCTCCGAATCGCGAATCGCGACGAAGGCGCGGCCGGTCGGCGAACGCAGCAGGTTCAGGATGCCGAGCGTGCTGAGCACCGCCACCACCAGGCACAAGAAGTAGAAGCCGTTGCCCGACCCGAGCGACCAGCCGAAGAGCTGCGGCGACTTCACATGCAGCCCCGCGTTGCCGCCCGTCACGCTCTCCCAGCGCGCGAACACTTCCTCGACGATGAAGCCGAACGACAGCGTGGCGATGCCCAGGTAGATGCCCTTCACGCGCAAGGCCGGCAGCGCGACCACCACGCCCACCGCCGCCGACAGCGCCGCGGCCGCCAGCAGAGCAATCGGGAACGGCACGCCCAGGTTGGTCAGCACGCCTTGCGTGTAGGCGCCAGCACCGAGGAACGCCGCATGCCCGATGGAGAACTGCCCCGTGAAGCCCGCCAGCAGCATCAAGCCCAAGCCGACGATGCCGTAGATCAGCACGAAGGTCAGCTGCGCGAGCCAGTACTCGTCGATCGCCCATGGCGCGACGATGAGGAACGCGACCAGCAGGCCGTACCAGAACACATGCCCGCCGTGCCGCGCGAGGCGGATGTCCTGGTCGTAGCTGGTCTTGAAGATGAAGCGCATGGGTCAGGTCCGTCGCCGGGCCGCCCCAAGGCGGACCTGCGCCCCCTCGGGGGACAGCGAGTACACGAAGTGACGAGCGTGGGGGCACATGCGTCTACACCTTCTTGCGCAGCTTCTCGCCGAACAGGCCGTTGGGCTTGATCATCAGCATCAGCAGCACCACGATGTACGGGGCCGTGTCCTTGAAGCCGTCGGGCAGGTAGAAGCCCGCGAACGATTCGACGATGCCGATCACCAGCCCGCCGACGATCGCGCCCGGCAGGCTGCCGAAGCCACCCACCACCGCGGCCGGAAAGGCCTTGAGCCCGATGAAACCCATGTTCGCGTGCACGAAGGTGATGGGCGCGAGCAGCATGCCGGCAATGGCGGCAACCGCCGCCGCGAGCCCCCACACCAATCCATTCAGGCGCTTCACCGGAATGCCCATGTAGTACGCCGCGAGCTGGTTCTGCGACGAGGCCTGCATCGCGATGCCCAGCTTGCTGTAGCGGAACATCGCGAACAAAAGGCCGCACAGGATGGCGGTGGCGATGATGATCGCGAGCTGTTCGAGGTTGACCACCAGCCCGCCCAGCTTCCAGATCTGGTCCTTGTAGGGCACCGGCAGCGTGTGGGTGTCGGTGCCGATGCCCGGCACCATGGTGATGAGCCCGCGCGCCACGTAGGCGATGCCGATGGTGAGCATCACGATCGAGAATTGCGGCTGCCCGAGGATCGGGCGGATCACCACCAGCTCGAGCAGCACGCCGAAGGCCGCCATCGCCACCACCGCAAGGATGGCCGCGAGCCAGAACGGCAAGCCGAACAGCGACATGCCGGCAAACGCGCCGAAGGCGCCGAGCATCATCAGGTCGCCCTGCGCGAAGCTCACGGTTTCGGTGGCCTTGTAGATCAGCACGAAGCCCAGTGCGATCAGCCCATAGATGCAACCTTGCGCAATGCCCGACAGCAGGAGTTGGAGGATCTGCATGGGGCCTCTTCGCGCCTACTGCCTGAGGCCGCCGGCCGCGTCGTGCAGCGCGAGGCGGCGCGAGCCGGCCAGGATGTCGCTGGGCTTCAGGCCGTAGACCTGGCGGATCGAATGGCTGAAGTGCGTCGAGTCGGGGTAGCCGGTGTCCAGCGCGATGTCGGTCAGCGTGCTGGCCTGGCGCACGTAGCGCAGCAGGCTGCGCGCGCGCTTCCAGGCGCGGAAGGCGCGAAACGCCATGCCGGTTTCCTGCTTGAACAGATGCAGGAAGCGCGAGAAGGAAAGATGCACCGAAGCCGCGCAGTCTTCGGCCGAAGTGGGTGCGGCCGGGTCGGCGTTGATGGCGTCGATGACCTTGCGGATGCGCGCATCGAGCGCACGCGGTGCCAGTGGCTCGCCGAAGAACAGGGCATCGAAATCGAAGCCGTCGAAGTTCATGCCGCGGCCCGACGCGGCGAGCAGGTGCGCATGGGCATCGCGCATGTGCCGCACGAAGACCGGTGCATCGACCGGCCCGCAGTGCTGCATGAAGGCCGGCATGCGGGCGGGATCGACCGACTCCGATTCGATCAGCAGGTTGAAGACGAGCGGATGCGCGCTTTCCACCCGGTGCGGCACCTGTGGCGGCACCACCAGCAGTTCGCCCGTCTGCCAGGCGCCCCCGCCGATGCGCAGGCGGTTCGGCGGCGCGCCCGCGGGCGACACGTACACGCCGTGCCCGCCCATCGTGCGCTCGGCGGCGGCCCCGAGCAGCCCGGCGTAGAACACGCGCTGGTGCGTGAGCCACATCAGGCGCTCCCCGCGCTGCGCGCCGCCGCTTTCCGGCGGCGCCGTCTTCGTTCGCTGCATGGTGTCTGTCTCCTGCATCGGGCCGCCGTCGGCCAGGGGCCGGCGTTGCGTTGGCTGGATCGTAGCGGCGAGGGCCGGCTGCGCGGCGTGCATTTGCGCGGGGACTTTCCCTAGGCCGGCGCCAGCGCGCGGCGGAGTTCGGCGCTGCACAGCGCAACGGCCGTATCGGCCTCGTCGAGCACCTTGCCCATGGTGATGAAGCCGTGGATCTGGCGCTCGAAGCAGACGTACGCGGCGCGGTTGCCGGCGGCGGTCAATGCCTCGGCGTAGGCCATGCCTTCGTCGCGCAGCGGGTCGTAGCCGGCCGTGAGCACCAGCGCGGGCGGCAGGCCCGAGAGATCGGCGTGCAGCAGCGGCGATGCGCGCCAGTCGAGGTCGCTCCCGGCGTCCTCGATGTAGTGATCGTGGAAGTAGGTCATCGTGTCGCGGGTCAGCAGGTAGCCCTGGCCATTGGCCTGGTGCGAGGGATGGCCGCGGCGCATGTCGGTGGCGGGATAGATCAGCAGCTGGAAGGCGATGGGCAGGTCGCCGGCATCGCGCGCGGCAATGGCCGCCACCGCCGCCAGGTTGCCGCCCGCACTGTCGCCGCCCACCGCGAGGCGGCCTGCATCGAGACCGAGCGAGTCGGCCTCGCGACGCACCCAGCGGGTGGCGGCCAGCACGTCGTCGACCGCGGCCGGGAAGCGATGCTCCGGCCCCATGCGGTAGTCGATCGACGCGACCGCGCAGCCCGCGCCGTTGGCGAACGAGCGGCACAGCACGTCGTGCGTGTCGAGGTCGCCGATGACCCAGCCACCACCGTGGAAGTACACGAGCACCGGCAGCGCGGCATGGGCGGAGGTGCCCAGCGGACGATAGAGGCGCATCGGGATGGTGCCGTGCGGCCCCTCGGCCTTCAGGTCGCGAACTTCGGCGACCGGCGGGGGCTCGGGTTGCGTGGCGGCACGCCGCTCGCGATAGAAGGCGCGCGCCTCGGCCGGCGAAAGCGTGTGGGTCGGCGGGATGCCGCGCGCCTCGATGAAGTCGAGCAAGGCGCGCGCCTGGGGGTGCAGCATGGTGTCTCCGGTGGGGTCGGGTGGCGTTCGCCCGATCTCATCCGCACGATGCCCGTGCGCTCCCGGCGCGGCTTGCGAAAACTGGCTGTGCTGGGGCTGTGCTGGGGCTCGTGCCGCTCAGGCCTTGCGCGGCTTCACGCGCGAGGCGGCTTCCTTCGCGAGCTTGCGGGCGGTGCCGGTGTCGGCCGCATGCACCAGCGCCACGCCCATGCGGCGCTTCGCAAAGCTCTCGGGCTTGCCGAACAGGCGGATGTCGCTGCCGGGCACCTGCAAGGCGTCGGCCACGCCGTCGAAGGCGATGCCGGCGGCGTCGACGCCGCCATAGATCACCGCGCTGGCGCCCGGGCTCTTGAGCGAGGTGTCCACCGGCAGGCCGAGGATGGCGCGGGCATGCAGCTCGAATTCGTTCTGCCATTGCGTGGCCATGGTCACCATGCCGGTGTCGTGCGGACGCGGGCTCACTTCGCTGAACCAGACCTCGTCGCCCTTCACGAACAGCTCGACGCCGAACAACCCCTGGCCACCAAGATCGGACGTGACGGCCTGCGCGATCTGCTGCGCCTTCTGCAGCGCGGCCGTCGCCATGGGGTGCGGCTGCCAGCTTTCCACATAGTCGCCGCTGACCTGCACATGGCCGATGGGTTCGCAGAACTGGGTCTGCACCGCACCGGCCGCGTCCTTGGCGCGCACGGTCAGGAGCGTGATCTCGTAGTCGAAGTCGATGAAGCCTTCGACGATCACGCGGCCGTGGCTCACGCGGCCGCCGGCCATGGCGTAGTCCCAGGCCTTCTGCACGTCGGCCGGGCCGTCGATCTTGCTCTGGCCCTTGCCGGAGCTGCTCATCACGGGCTTGACGATGCAGGGGTACCCAATTCCTTTTCCATCCACCCCGTCGATCGCCGCCTGCAGCTCGGCCAGCGAGTCGCAGAACTTGTAGGGGCTGGTCGGCACGCCCAGCGTCTCGGCGGCCAGGCGGCGGATGCCTTCGCGGTCCATCGTGAGGCGGGCGGCGCGGGCCGTGGGAATGACGCGCACCACGCCCGCGTCCTCCAGCTGCTGCAGCATCGGCGTGGCGATGGCCTCGATCTCGGGCACCACGAGCTGCGGCTTCTCGGCCTCGATCAGCGCCTTGAGCTGCTCGGGGTCGCTCATGGTGATGGTGCGCGCGTGGTGGGCCACCTGCTGGCCGGGCGCGTTCTCGTAGCGGTCGACCGCGATGGTCTCTACGCCGAGGCGCTGCAGGGCAATCAGCACCTCCTTGCCGAGTTCGCCGGAGCCGAGCAGCATCACGCGGGTGGCGGAGGGGGAAAGAGGGGTGCCGAGGGTGGTCATGGTCGGGATCGGAAAGAGAGAAGAAAAAGCAATCGCCGCACTGTAAGCCACCCGCGGGCCACCCGTGTCACGCGCGGCAACGGCGGCCCGGCGGGGCTGCTTCACAATCGATCTCCTGCCGCGGTGGCGGCCTGGCGCCCCACCCGCTCCCCCTTTCCTTTTTTTTGTTCTTCAAGGAGTTTTCTCATGACTATCCAGACCGTCGGCATCATCGGTGCCGGAACAATGGGCAACGGCATCGCGCAGGCCTGCGCGGTGTCGGGCGTCAACGTGGTGATGATCGATGTCGCCCAGGCGGCGGTCGACAAGGGCCTGGCCACCGTGTCGGGCAGCCTCGACCGCCTGATCAAGAAAGAGAAGCTCACGGCCGAGCAGAAGGCCGCGGCGCTCGCACTGATCAAGGGCTCGACCAACTACGACGACCTGAAGGGCGCGCAACTGGTGATCGAGGCCGCCACCGAGAACCACGCGCTCAAGCTCAAGATCCTGAAGCAGGTCGACGAACTGGTGGCGCCCGAGGTGATCATTGCCTCCAACACCTCGTCGATCTCGATCACCCAGCTCGCGGCCGCCACCTCGCGCGCCGACCGCTTCATCGGCATGCACTTCTTCAACCCGGTGCCGATGATGGCGCTGGTGGAGCTGATCCGCGGCTACCTCACGAGCGACGCCACGCACGATGCCGTCAAGGCGCTGGCCGAGAAGCTGGGCAAGTCGCCGATCACGGTGAAGAACGCGCCGGGCTTCGTGGTCAACCGCATCCTGGTGCCGATGATCAACGAGGCCTTCTTCGTGCTGTCCGAAGGCATCGCCACGGCCGAGGACATCGATGCCGGCATGAAGCTGGGCTGCAACCAGCCCATCGGCCCGCTGGCGCTGGCCGACATGATCGGGCTGGACGTGTGCCTGGCCGTGATGGAGGTGTACCTCGAACAGTTCGGCGACTCCAAGTACCGGCCGTGCCCGCTGCTGAAGGAGATGGTGGCGGCCGGCCAGCTGGGCCGCAAGACCGGACGCGGCGTCTATACGTACTGAGCGCGCAAGCCAGGAACAACAAAGGAGACAAGCGCCATGACCGTGACACCCACCACGCCGCCTGCGGAAGGCTGCATCGACACCCAGGTGATCGATCACGTGCTGCTGATCGGCATCAACCGCCCCGCCAAGCGCAACGGCTGGACGCCGCCGATGTTCAGGCAGCTGGCCGAGGCCTACACCCGGCTCGACGACGACCCGACGCTGCGCGTGGGCGTGCTGCATGCCTTCGGCGACCATTTCACGGCGGGCCTCGACCTGCCGGCGGTCACCGAGTACATGAAGCGCGGCGAGAAGGCCATTCCGGCCGGGCTGGTGGAGCCGCACGACTTCGGCCTGCCCGACTACCGCCGCCGCACCAAGCCGATGGTGGTGGCGGTGAAGGGCATCTGCTTCACGGTGGGCATCGAACTGATGCTGGGTGCCGACATCGTGGTGGCGGCCGACAATTGTCGCTTCTCGCAGATGGAAGTGCAGCGCGGCATCATGGCCACGGGCGGCGCCACGCTGCGCATGGCCGAGCGCGCGGGCGTGGGCAATGCCATGCTGCACCTGCTGACGGCCGACGAGTTCGACAGCGCCGAAGCCTACCGGCTCCACTTCGTGCAGAAGGTGGTGCCGGCCGGGCAGGAGCTCGACGCGGCGCTGGCCATCGCGCAGCGCATCGCGGCACAAGCCCCGCTGGCGGTGGTGGCCACGCGGCTCAACGTGATCAAGGCCGTGGAACACGGCCCGCTTGCGGCCGTGTCGGAATTCATCGAGACGCAGAAGCGCCTGTCGAACAGCGAAGACGCAGCCGAAGGCGTGCGCTCCTTCGTCGAGCGGCGGCCCGCGCGCTTCAGCGGCCGCTGATGACCTTTTCAAACGCACGGCGCTCGCCGCTGCCTTCACACTGTTCGCCGTGAACACCACCACCTCCTGCGCCCAGACGCCCGCGCCCGCCACGCCGCCCGATCCCACGGCCACCTCGGTCGGGGCCCTGGGGTGGATGAAGGGCTTTCCGCCCCCGCCCGACAGGCTGATCACCTTCGACGACCCGGCCGGCGGCGTGTTTCCGCGCACGCGCTGGAGCTTCTCGCATGTGCGCGAAACCGTGCCCACCGCCAACGTGTGGCGCGGCAGCAGCGCGGCCAGCCCGCTTCCGGCGGCGCCGCGCAGCGACATCGAGGCCGTCACCTTCAAGCCCCTGGGAAATGCCGGCAGCGACGAGACGCTGACCTTCGCCCAGATGATTCCGCGCACCTACACCGACGGCATCCTGGTGCTGCACCGCGGCCGCGTGGTCTACGAGAGGTACTTCGGCGCGCTCACGCCCGAGCGGCCGCACATCGCGATGTCGGTCACCAAGTCCTTCGTCGGCACGCTGGCGGCCATCCTCGCGGACGAAGGCAGGCTCGACCCGTCGGTGCCGGTCACCCGCTACCTGCCAGAACTCAAGGACACGGCCTATGGCGACGCCACGGTGCGCCAGGTGATGGACATGACCATCGGCGTGCACTACTCGGAAAACTACGCGGACCCGAAGGCCGAAATCTGGGACTATGCACGCGCCGGCGGCATGCTGGCGCAGGGCCCGAACTACGCGGGCCCGAAGTCCTTCTACGAATTTCTCGCGACGCTGAAGAAGAAGGAGGGCGCGCACGACGCCGCCTTTGCCTACAAGACGGTGAATGCCGAGGTGCTCGCCTGGATCCTGCGCCGCGCCAGCAACCGGTCGCTGGCCGACCTGCTGAGCGAGAAGATCTGGCGCCGCATCGGCGCCGAGCAGGACGCCTACTTCATGGTCGACCGCATCGGCACCGAGTCGGGCGGCGGCGGGCTCAATACCGTGCTGCGCGACCTCGCGCGCTTCGGCGAGACCATGCGCGACGGCGGGCGCGCGCCCAACGGGCTGCAGGCCATTCCAAAGGCGGTGGTCGAAGACATCACACGCGGCGGCGACCCCGCCAGGTTCGCCAAGGCCGGCTATGCGCTGCTGCCGGGCTGGTCGTACCGCAACATGTGGTGGGTCACGCACAACCCGCATGGCGCCTACATGGCGCGCGGCATCCACGGCCAGAGCATCTACGTCGATCCGAAGGCGGAAATGGTGATCGTGCGCTACGCCGCGCACCCGGTGGCGGCCAATGCGGACAACGATCCGCTGACGCTGCCGGCATTCCAGGCCGTGGCCGAAGCGCTCATGCGCCCCTGAGCTTTTTCAGGTCCATCCCGCGGCCCGCTCGCGGGCAATCACCAGCAGCCCGTCCATGATCAGGCTCTCGACCAGCTCGAAGTCCCCATTCATGACGGGCGCCATCTTCCAGCCCGCGCCGCCGGTCATGTAGCAGGCGGGCTCGGCGCCGCAATGCGAGCGCACGTGCTGCACCATGCGCTCGACGGCGCCGGCAATGGCATAGGTGCCGCCGCTGGTGAGCGCGTCACTCGTGTTGGTGGGGAATTCGCGCACCTCGCCGGTCGGCACATGCAGGCCCGCCGTGCCCGACTCCAGCGCGCGCAGCATGATGCCGTGGCCCGGCAGGATCAGGCCGCCCAGGAACTTGCCGCTGGCGTCGATGGCCTCGACCGTCACGGCGGTGCCGATCATCACCACCACCATCGGCCGCGCGGGGCCCGCGTCCAGCATCCGGTGGCGCGCGCCGATCATCGCCACCCAGCGGTCGGCGCCCAGCCGGGTCGGATGGTCGTAGCCGTTGACGATGCCGGCTTCGGCCGCGCTGGACACCACCCAGCGCGGCGCGCAATCGAAGCGCTCGACGATCTGCTCCTCGGCGCGGCGGCGCACCGCGTCGCCGGCCACCACGCAGCCCAGCATGGAGCCGGGCGCGGGCAGGTCGGCCCAAGGGCCATCGGCCAGCCGTTCGATGTGGTCGAGAAACTCCGCACCATGCGCCTGCAGCGCAGCTCCCGGATGCGCCGCATCGTAGAGAGCCCATTTGAGGCGGGTATTGCCGATGTCGATCGCGAGGAAGGGGGATGCCATGGGCGGGATTATTGCGACTTTGTTGTTATTCATGCTGGCACGTCTTTGACACACGCGGCGCGGGCCTACGCCGGTACATGCCATTGCGCCGCTACATTCGCCAGTTCCATCCACCACGGCACAAGGAGAAATTCATGGGATTGCTCAGTTTCATCAAGGAAGCAGGCGAAAAACTGTTCGGCGGATCGTCGGCCCAGGCGGCCGAGCCGGACGCCAACACCAAGGCCGCGGCGGCCATCAAGACTTACATCGAGACGCAGAATCTCGGGCTCACGGGCCTGGAAGTGACCTACACCGCCAGCAGCGGCGTGGTGACCCTGGCCGGCCAGGCGCCTTCGCAGGAAGCGAGCGAAAAAGCCGCGCTTGCCGCGGGCAACGTGGCCAATGTGACGAGCGTCGACAACAACCTGGTCGCCCCGCCCGCACCACCGGCCCAGTACCACGACGTGGTGAAGGGCGACACGCTGTCGGCCATCTCGAAGAAGTACTACGGCGACGCCAACAAGTACAACGCGATCTTCGAGGCGAACAAGCCGATGCTGAGCCATCCGGACAAGATCTACCCGGGGCAGAAGCTGCGCATTCCGGCGCTGTGAGCTGATTCGCTCGCCGCTGCAACAAAAAGGCCCACTGGTTTCGGTGGGCCTTTTTGTTTCTCTCGGGTTTTTATTCAGGGCGCCGGTGTTCGGGGCGCGTGCGCAGGCCACCGGGTACCCCCCTCCGCATAACGGTCACGTCGATGGGGTGCCTTGCGCAGCGAAATCAAGGAGGAGGCCGCAGGCCGGGGGACATTCGCTTCGCCGCGTACCCCATCGGCGGGATCGCGCCCCGAACTGAGCCCGAATCCGTACCTGAATCTAGCTCTGCTTCCAGGGCAGCCCGCGCTTGCGCCAGCCGCCGATCTGCCCGCGGTGGCCGCTCTCGTCCGGATTGCCCTCGAAGCCTTCGAGGATGTTGTAGGCTTCCAGGCCCAGTTCGGTGGCGCGCCGGGCGGCGGCGATGGAGCGCACGCCGCTGCGGCACAGCAGCACCAGCTTCTTGTTGCCGTCCTCGCCCGCGGCGCGGATGCCGCCGTCGAAGGCCGGGTTGAGCGCCATGCCCGGCCACTGCTTCCAGGCCAGCGGCACGGCACCGGGCACGTAGCCGACCCATTCGCGCTCGGCGTCGGTGCGCACATCGACCAGCACGGCCTCGCCGCTGGCCATCCACTGCGCGGCCTGCTCGGGCGTCACGTCGCCGGCATAGCCCTTTTCCCCAACGGGTTCAGTCATCTCTCTGCGTCCTTCTGATCAATAGGGTTACTTCACGGGCAACAGCCGTCTTTACGTTGCTCGGCGTCCACGCCGGATGATGGAATTTTTCACCAGTTCGTGAAAACCCTGTTTGTCGCATATTCCAGCGCGCCAAAGATGCGGATGGGCCTGCCGAACATCACGCCAAGAGGCGGGCAGGGTTTCTTCGGTCAGAAATTGTATGGAGAGAGACAACATGACAGACAGCAAATCGCCTCGCCGCCGCAGCCTTCTCAAGGGCGCGGCCGTGGCCGCAGGCGCCATGTCGGCGCCGATGGTCAGCATGGCCCAGACCACCTCGCTGCGCTTCCAGAGCACCTGGCCGGCCAAGGACATCTTCCACGAATATGCGCAGGACTTCGCGAAGAAGGTCAACGACATGGCGGGCAACCGCCTGAAGATCGAAGTCCTGCCCGCGGGCTCCGTCGTTCCCGCCTTCCAGCTGCTCGACGCGGTCGCCAAGGGGACGCTCGACGGCGGCCATGGCGTGGTGGCGTACTGGTACGGCAAGAACTCCGCGCTCGCGCTCTGGGGCTCGGGCCCCGGCTACGGCATGGACGCCAACATGGTGCTGGCCTGGCACAACTACGGCGGCGGCAAGGCGCTGATCGAGGAGATCTACAAGAGCCTGAACCTCGACGTGGTGTCCTACCTCTACGGCCCCATGCCCACGCAGCCGCTGGGCTGGTTCAAGAAGCCGGTGGCCCGCGTGGAGGACATGAAGGGCCTCAAGTTCCGCACCGTGGGCCTGGCGGTCGACGTGTTCACCGACATGGGCACGGCCGTGAACCCGCTGCCGGGCGGGGAGATCGTGCCGGCGCTGGACCGCGGCCTGATCGACGCGGCCGAGTTCAACAACGCCTCGAGCGACCGCGTGCTGGGCTTTCCCGACGTCGCCAAGAACTGCATGCTGCAGAGCTTCCACCAGTCGGGCGAGCAGTTCGAGATTCTCTTCAACAAGGGCAAGCTCGCGGCGCTGCCGGCCGAGCTCAAGTCGATCATCGACTACGCGGTGCAGGCGGCCAGCGCGGACATGAGCTGGAAGGCCATCGAGCGCAACTCGCAGGACTACATCGAGCTCAAGAAGGCCGGCGTCAAGTTCTACAAGACGCCCGACGCCATCCTGCGCGCGCAGCTTGCCTCGTGGGACAAGACCATTGCCAAGAAGGCCGCAGAGAACCCGATGTTCAAGAAGGTGCTCGACTCGCAAAAAGCCTTTGCGGAACGCGCCGGCCAGTGGCACAACGACTACACGGTCGATTTCAAGATGGCCTACAACCACTACTTCGGTTCGCAGGCGAAGAAGTCCTGACACCGACCCGGTGACCCGAGGGCACCCGTTCGGTGCCCTCTTTTCTTGCCTGCCCGTGCTGCGGCGACCGCAGCGAGGAGTTCTTCCCGATGCAATCTTTCCTGTTGGCCGTCGATAGGTTCTCGACCTGGATCGGCAAGACCTTCGCGTGGTGCGCACTGCTGCTCACGCTGCTGATCAGCTGGGAGGTGTTCTCGCGCTATGTGCTGAACCACCCGCATGCATGGGTGCTCGACGCGCAGATCATGCTGTACGGGGCCATGTTCATGACGGCCGGTGCGTACACGCTCTCGAAGAACGGCCATGTGCGCGGCGACGTGCTCTACGGGTTCTTCCGGCCCCGCACGCAGGCGCTGGTGGACCTGGTGCTCTACATCATCTTCTTCCTGCCGGGCATCGTCGCGCTGACCTGGGCGGGCTGGATCTACGCGGGCGAATCGCTCGCCATCCGCGAGCAGACCTTCTCGGCCGAGCCGCTGCCGCTCTACCCGTTCAAGTACGTCATTCCGCTCGCCGGCTTCACGCTGCTCCTGCAGGGGCTGGTCGAGATCATCCGCTGCGTGCAGTGCATCCAGAGCGGCGCTTGGCCCTCGCGCGAACAGGACGTGGAAGAGGTGGACGTCGAGAAGCTCAAGGAGATGGTGCACGTGAAGGACGAAGACATCGCCGCGCTCGACCGCGTGGTGGCTGCCAAGGAGGCTGCGCGATGATCCGCCGCGAACTCTGGTTCGGCCTGTCGTTCATGGCGCTGATCGTGATCGGTGCGGCAACAGTGCTGCTGAGCGCCGACACCATCACCAACGGCCACCTGGGCCTGCTGATGCTCTCGCTGGTGGTGGTGGCGATCATGCTGGGCTTTCCCACCGCCTTCACACTGATGGGCATGGGCATGCTCTTCACCTGGCTGGCCTACGACCGCGACTGGCACCGCACGCTCGACCTGATGGTGCAGGCGGCCTACAAGACCATGGCCAACGACGTGCTCATTGCAGTGCCTCTGTTCGTCTTCATGGGCTACCTGGTGGAGCGCGCGAACCTCATCGAGTCGCTTTTCAAGAGCCTGCACCTGGCGCTCGCGCGGCTGCCGGGCGCATTGGCCGTGGCCACGCTGGTCACATGCACCATCTTTGCCACCGCCACGGGCATCGTGGGCGCGGTGGTCACGCTGATGGGCCTGCTGGCCCTGCCGGCGATGCTGCGCGCAGGCTACAGCGTGCCGCTGGCCGCGGGCGCGATCACGGCGGGCGGGTGCCTCGGCATCCTGATTCCGCCCTCGGTGCTGCTGATCGTCTACGGCGCCACGGCGGGCGTCTCGGTGGTGCAGCTGTATGCGGGCGCGTTCTTTCCGGGGCTGATGCTCGCCTCGCTCTACGTGGTGTACGTGATCATCATCGCGCGGCTCAAGCCGAAATGGGCACCGCCGCTGTCGCAGGCCGAGCGCGTCGTGCCGCTGCCGCCGCTCTCGCAGCGCCTGGCCGACAGCCCCGCCGCGCATGCGGTCGTCGGACTGCTCAAGGGCCGGCGCAATGCCGGCGTGCCGTTCTCGCACGTGCTGCGGCAGCTGGGCATCGTCGCGATGCCCGGCCTGATCTTTCTTCTGCTTGCCGGCTTCAGCTACAAGGCCGTGACCACGGTCGAGGCGCAGGCGCGCTACGACATCGAGGAGATCGGCGCCACGCGCAGCGGCGGTGCGGCGGAAGGCGCGAGCGCGGGCGGATTGCAGGAGCCGCCCTCCACCGGCGGGCTCCAGGAACCACCGGCCGAGGGCGGGCTGCAGGAGCCGCCTTCGGGGGACGCGCCCTCTTCCGGCCCGCTTGCGGAACCGCCGGGCGCATCTGCCGCGCCGGCCGAAGCGGCCCCGGCGCAACCGCCCGCCGCTACCGCACCGGCGGCAGAAGGCGCCTCGGTACGCCCGGCGCCCACCTGGTGGTGGGTCACCTTCGCCATCTTCGGCGCGATGGTCACGCTGTTCTATCTGTTCCTGAGCTTTGCGCGGCTCGAGATCTTCAAGATGCTTCTGGCCTCGTTCTTCCCGCTGGTGCTGCTGATTCTCTCGGTGCTCGGCTCGATCGTGCTGGGCCTTGCCACGCCCACCGAGGCGGCGGCCATGGGCGCCCTGGGCGGCATGCTGCTGGCCGCGGCCTACCGCCGGCTCAATCTCGCGGTGCTGAAGGAGTCGGTATTCCTCACCGCCAAGACCTCGGCCATGGTGTGCTGGCTCTTCGTGGGCTCGGCCATCTTCTCGGCCGCGTTCGCGCTGCTCGGCGGACAGGCGCTGGTGGAGCAGTGGGTGCTGGGCATGAACCTCACGAAGGTGCAGTTCCTGGTGTTGAGCCAGGTCATCATCTTCCTTTTGGGCTGGCCGCTGGAATGGACCGAGATCATCGTGATCTTCATGCCGATCTTCATTCCGCTGCTCGACAATTTCGGCGTCGATCCGCTGTTCTTCGGCCTCCTGGTGGCGCTGAACCTGCAGACCGCATTCCTGAGCCCGCCGGTGGCCATGGCGGCGTTCTACCTGAAGGGCGTGAGCCCGCCGCACGTGACGCTGAACCAGATCTTCCTGGGCATGCTGCCTTTCATGGGCATCCAGGTGCTGGCCATCGTGCTGCTCTACATCTGGCCGCAGATCGGGCTGTGGCTGCCGCAGCTGCTCTACAAGTAGCCTGCGGACTCAGCGGCGCCGCTCCACATAGGGACGCGCCTGCAGCAGCACGATGCGGTCGCCCACCGTGGCCCATTCGATGTCCTGGTCGACGCCGCCGAAAGCGCGCTTCACGGCCGCGCCGGCATTGGCAAGGCGCAGCACCAGTTCGTCCGTCAGCACGGTGCGGCCGGCCTCGACCGGCACTTCCTTCACGCCGCCGTCCTTGTCGAGCTGCAGCGCCGTCTCTTCGGCCGAGCGGCTCAGCACCTGGATCGCCTTGGACCAGCTCGAGTACATCACCTGCTCGGCCACGCGCTGCCCCTCCACCACGCGAATGCCGATGCCGCGCTTGGCCGAGATGTAGGTGACGTGCGGGTGGCCGGCGTCGAAGGGGTCGCGCGTGATCATCACGCCGGCGTTGGCGGAGTCGATGGCCGTCTGCACGAACACGCCCATCAGCACCGATTCGGCGCCGAAGCCCGCGGCGCTGCGCGCCTCCCAGGCTTCGGGGTTGAACACCGAGGCCCAGACCCTCTTCACCGCGAGTTCGAGCGCGTCGCCGGTCTTGACGTTGGGCACCGTGGTGTAGAGCCCCGCGCCGCTGAAACCGGGCAGGTCTTCGGAGTTGGACGAGCTGCGCACGAACACGCCGCCGCCGCCGAGCTGCGTTTGCCATGCGGCGCGCCACGCCGCCGCACTGGCCGCATCGACGGGCCACTGCACGATCTGGTCGCGCAGTTGCGCCAGCGCCTTCTGCCGGATCTGCGGATCGCCCGCAAAGCCGGGTTGCTGCCGCATGCGCGCGATGCGCTCGGCCAGGCCGTTCGTGCGCATGAAGCGGTCGTAGTGCGCAAAGGGAATGCAGAAGCCATCGGGCACCGTGGTGGACGGAATGCGCGCGGCCAGCACGGCGCCAAGGTTGGCGGCCTTGGAACCGCACTGCGCACTGTGGCGCGCGCGCAGCGATGCGAGCGGCAGCAGGCGCGTTTCGTTCAGGTCGGGCCTGGCGGCCCTTGCGCTGCCGGGCACCGCGCCGATGGCCGCGGCGCGCACATTGCGCGGCGGCAGCGCCGCAATTTCTTCCGGTGCAAGGCGGCGCACATGGTAGCCCGACGCAGCCACCTTGAGTGCCACCCACTGCCCCGCGTGCTCGCGCAACACGGCCGCGGCATCGCGCACATAGGCGTTGGGAATGCCCCAGCCCTTGGCCAGCAGGTTGACGTGCGAAAGCGCGGTTGATGGCCGCTCGGTCAGCACGCCGGCCACCGGCGGCAGGCTGATCGGCACCTGGCGCAGCACGGCGATGTCGTCGGGCAGCAGCGCGTTCAGCGCATTCGCACCGGAGGCCTCGTCCACGATGCGCACGCGGCCGGTGGCCGTACCCAGATTCATCGGCATGTAGGGCTGCTCGCGGATCAGCGCCTCCTGGCTGACGAAGTCGATGCCCGCCTCGGTCGCGACGCGTTCGTGCAGCGTGGAGTTGGTCTTGAATTTCACGGGCGCGAAGAAGCTGGCCTTCACCTGCGCATCGGCCTGGCGCAGCAGCGCGGGGGTGAGCCGGTCGCCTTCCCAGAACTCGTAGGTGAAGCTGCCGATGTTCTGCTGCCAGCTCAGCGTGCCGAACAGGAAGCGGCGATCGGGCACGAGGTAGTTGCGGTCGATCTCGCGCTTGCCCGCGCGCGGCGCGAGCCCGGTGTCGCGCACGAAGCGCACGTGCAGCTGGTAGCGCGGCGTGTCGATGTAGTAGGTGCGCACGGGCCTGGCCTGGCGGTCGACGGCGAACAGGACGTGGGCCAGCTGCATCGGCGTGCCGGCGTCGTACACGCGGGCCAGGGTGTCGAAGTCGCCGCGGCTGCGCAGCATCGGCAGCGACGCGGGCGCGGCCGGGCGCGCGCGGGATGGCATGGCGGCGCCTTCCGGGGCGGCCTTGTTGTTCTGCTGCTGGTAGTAGGAAGGCTTGCGCGCAAGCTGCGCGCCCGCGGGCCCGGCGGCTACGGCCATTGCGGCGGACGCGAGCGCCGCCATCCATCGCGCCGCGCTATTGTTTCGGTAGCGAAGTTCGCCCGACGCACAGGCGTTCTTGTTGTTTTTCATGCCGAGTCCTCGATTACAAGCGGTTGCCGAATGTGCGTGCGCTTCACCAAGCAGGGGACGTGCGCTGACAGCGGCAGCGGATTCTCGCGCGTTACATATCCATCGCTTTCATCCGGCCCCGGGAACCAGAGACAAACCCATGAACCGCCCCGCCTTTCCTGATCTTCACCGGCCATTGCACCGATGGCTGCTCGGATTGGCGCTGCTGTGCCTCGGCGCGGCAGCCAGCGCACAGCAGGACCCACCGGGACGCGTGGCGCGCCTGAACCTGCAGCAGGGCACGGTGAGTTTCGCGCCCGCCGGCGAAGACAGCTGGTACGACGCGCAGCCCAACCGCCCCATCACCACCGGCGACCGGCTCTGGACCGACCGCAATGCACGCGCCGAAGTTCACATCGGCTCGGCGGCGCTGCGGATGGACGGGCAGACGCATGTCGAATTCTCCGAACTCGACGACGACACCGTGCGCCTCACCGCGAACCAGGGCAACCTGCAGCTGCGCGTGCGCGACGACCTTGCGGGCCAGCGTGTCGAAGTGGACACCGGCAACCTCGCGGTCGTGATCGACGCGCCCGGCGAATACCGCGTGGCGGCCGACCCCGCCGCCGGCACCACCTGGATCGCGGTGGCTGCGGGCCGCGTCACGCTGCATGGCGAGAACGGCGAATCGCAATCGCTGGGCGCTCGGCAGCAACTCACCGTGTCGGGCCGCAACCTTGCCGCGGTGGGCGGCGCACCGGCGCAGAACGGCAGCTTCGACGCCTGGGTGGCCGAGCGCAACCGCATCGAGGACCAGTCGATCTCCGCACGCTATGTGTCGCGCGAGGTCGTCGGCTACCAGCAGCTCGACGCCTACGGCGACTGGCAGAGCGACCCGACTTACGGCGACGTCTGGTTCCCGCGCAACCTGGACGCCGACTGGGCGCCCTACCGCGACGGCCAGTGGGTCAACATCGCGCCCTGGGGCCTGACCTGGGTCGACGCCGCGCCCTGGGGTTTTGCGCCTTTCCACTATGGCCGCTGGGCACGCGTGGGGCCGCGCTGGGCCTGGGTGCCGGGGCGGCCGGCCGCACGGCCCGTGTATTCGCCCGCACTGGTCGGCTTCGTGGGCGGCAGCGGCGCCAATGCCGCCTTGCAGATCGGCAACGGCCGCAGCGGCGTGGGCTGGTTCCCGCTGGCCCCCGGGGAGGCATGGCGGCCCGGCTATCGCGCGAGCCAGCGCTACCTCGACCAGGTGAACCGCATGGCGGCCTACCGGAACCGGCAGGCCGAGCTGCGCAACGACTTCTACGCCAACCAGCAGATGGCGGGCGCCGTGACCGTGCTGCCGGCCGACCGCTTCGGCCGCGGCCCCTTCGGCCGGCGCGACCTGGTGCGGCTGCCGGACGACCGCTTCGCGCGCGTGCCGGTCGCGCCGGCGCCGGGCATCCCGATGCACAACTTCGGCGGCGGCTTCGGCCGGCCGGCCGCGGTGCCGCCACCGACGCAGTTGATGGCGCGCGAGCAGCAGGAATTTCGCTACGAGCAGGCGCGGCGAACCCAGCAGATGCAGCAGGCGCAGCAGGTTCAGGCGATGCAGCAACAACAGCAGCAGCAACAACAGCAAATGGAATGGCAGCGCCAGCAGGGCTTGCGCCAGCAGCAGGAGTGGCAGCAGCGCGGCGCACAGGATCATCAGTGGCAACAGCGCCAACAGCAACAGCAACAGCAACAGCAACAGCAGATGCAGATCCAGCAGCAACAGGCGCTGCGGCAGCAGCAGGAAATGCAGCAGCGCGCAGCCCAGGCGCAAGCCCAGCAGCAACAGATGCAGCAGATGCAACAGCAACAGCGCGCGGCACAGCAGCAGGCATTGGCCCAGCAACAGATGCTGCGCCAGCAGCAGGAGATGCAGCAACGCGCCGCACAGGCACAGCAGCAGGCCCAGGCGCAACAACAGGCCCAGCAGAACGCGATGCGCCAGGCGCAGGAGGCGCAGGTGCGCGCCATCCAGCAGCAGCGCGGCTTCGCGCCTTCACCGCAGCCGCCCCAGCCTCAGCCTCAGCCGGGCCAACGCGGCGGCGACGACCCACGCCGGCTGTGGACCTCTCCGGACCAGCGCTGAACCTTCGAGGTGCGGCGGCGCAGCAGCGCCATCGCACCGCGCAAGCCCCGCCGCAAGCGGGGCCCTTGGCCGGCGGCTACAGTCGCCGCCAAGGAGAGTCTTTTCCATGCCCACATTCGACTTCGATCTTTTCGTCATCGGCGGCGGCAGCGGCGGTGTGCGCGCCGCGCGCATGGCGGCCCAGCAGGGCGCGCGCGTGGCCCTGGCCGAGGCGGCCGACCTTGGCGGCACCTGCGTCAACGTGGGCTGCATTCCGAAGAAGCTCTACAGCTACGCAGCCGGCTATGCCGAATCCTTCGAGGAAGCCGCGGGCTACGGCTGGCAGCTGCCGCAGGCGCCGAAATTCGACTGGGCGCATCTCAAGGCGCAGCGCGCGAAGGAGATCTCGCGGCTCAACGGCGTGTATGCCTCGCTGCTGAAGAATTCCGGCGTGGTGCTGGTCAGCGGCTGGGCGCAGCTGCTCGACGGCCACACGGTCGAGGTCGACGGCAAGCGCCACACGGCGCGCCATCTGCTGGTGGCCACCGGCGGCACGCCCTACGTGCCCGACATTCCGGGCCGCGAGCACATCGCCATCTCCGACGCGATGTTCGACCTCGACCCGTTCCCCAAGCGCCTGCTGGTGGTGGGCGGCGGCTACATCGCCTGCGAGTTCGCATCGATCTTCAACGGCCTGGGCGCCCAGGTGACGCAGCTGCACCGCCGCGCGCACCTGCTCACGGGCTTCGACGACGACGTGCGGCAGTTCCTCGCCCACGAGATGGGCAAGGCGGGCGTCGACGTGCGACTGAACTGCGAGGCCACCTCGATCACGCGCGGGGCGCACGGGCTCACGGTCACGCTCGCGCGCGGCCAGCAGATCGAAGCCGACACGGTGCTCTTTGCGACCGGCCGCGTGCCCAACACCCAGGGGCTCGGCCTCGAAGCGGCAGGCGTGAAGCTCGACGAGCGCGGCGCCATCGCGGTCGATGCGCACTACCGCAGCTCGGTGCCGTCGATCTACGCGGTGGGCGATGTGTCCACGCGCGTGCAGCTCACGCCGGTGGCGCTGGCCGAGGCGATGGTCGTGGTCGACGAGCTGTTCGGCAAGGGCCGGCGCCGGCTCGACTACGAGTTCATTCCGACGGCCGTGTTCACGCACCCCAACATCGGCACCTGCGGCTACACCGAGCTCGACGCGCGTGCGAAGTTCGGCGACGTGGCGGTGTTCTCGAGCGAATTCAAGTCGCTGCGCCACACGCTGTCGGGCCGCAGCGAGCGCACCTTCATGAAGCTGGTGGTCGACAGGGCCAGCGACCGCGTGGTCGGCCTGCACATGGTGGGCGCCGATGCGGGCGAGGTGGTGCAGGGCTTTGCCGTGGCGATGCGCGCGGGCGCGACCAAGGCGCTGTTCGACAGCACCATCGGCATCCACCCGACGGCGGCCGAAGAGTTTGTCACCATGCGCGAACCCATGCCCGGCTAACGCTGCTTGGTTTCGAGCAGCTTCACCATCACGAACAGCACGCGGTTGGCGGGCGTGGGCACGCCCAGCGCCTCGCCGCGGCGCACGACGAAGCCGTTGAGATGGTCGATCTCGCTGGGCTTGCCGCGTGCGAGGTCCTGCGCGGTCGATGAATACTGCGAGGGCATCGACTGCGCAATGCCGCGCACGGCCGCGTCGGTGTCGCCCGGAATCGCGACACCCTCGGCCTTTGCCACGGCGAGGCATTCGGCGACCACGTCGCGGATCACATCGGCCACGCCCACGCCTTTCACGAGTTCGCCGTAGGGCAGCTGCGACACGGCCGACAGCGCGTTGTAGGCGCAGTTCAGCACCAGCTTGGCCCAGAGCGAGCCGCGCACGTTGCCGGAAATCTGCGTGGGCACGCCGGCGGCCATCAAGTGCTGCGCAACCTGTTCGCTGCTGCGCGAAGGCGCGATCACCAGCTCGCCGCGGCCGTGGTGCTTCACGTGGCCCGGGCCGGCCATCTCGGTGGCCACGTAGACCACGGCGGCAGCCACCTCGCTGGACGGCAGCACCGAGCGCACGCGCTCGTCGTTGTCGACGCCGTTCTGCAGCGTGAGCACCAGCGCAGCGGGCGAGAGATGCGGCCTGATCTGCGCCGCGGCCGATTCGGTGTCGGTGGACTTCACGCAGAACAGCACCAGGTCCGCGCCCTGCACCGCGCCGGCCTCGGTGCTCGCGCCGAGCCGCACCTGCTCGTCGAAGGCCTTCGTCTCCAGCCGCAGCCCGTTGGCACGAATGGCCTCCACGTGCGAAGGCCGGCCGATCAGCACCACCTCGTGGCCCGCGCGCGCCAGCATGGCGCCGTAGTAGCAGCCGACTGCGCCGGCGCCCATGACTGCGACTTTCATCGATTCATTTCCTTGGTTGTCTGTTCGGCCCAGAGGTTAGCGAAGGCTGCCGCTTCATGCTTGCGCGCCGCGCGAAGCCACGCCTTCCTTCAGAAGCCACTCCCGAAACGCCGCGAAGGCCGGCAGGTCGAGCCGGTCCGGCCGATAGCAGAGGTAGTGCCCCTGGTCCACGCGCACCGGCGCGCCACAGGGGCTCAGCAGCGATCCCTCGGCCAGTTCTTCCTGCACCAGCAGCTTCGGCACCAGCCCGATGCCCAGGCCGCTGAGCGCCGCCTGGATCAGCGCCGAATACTGCGCGAAGCGCGGCCCGGCCACGGTCTGCACTTCGGGCACGCCGTGCTGCGCGGCCCACTCGCGCCAGGCGGTGGGCGCGCCCTCGTGGTGCAGCAGCGTGTGGGCGACGACGTCGGCCGGCTGCGCGATGCGATGGCGCTTCTCGACCAGCGCGCGCGCCGCGATCAGCACGAACTCGCGCCCCGCGATGTATTCGGACACCACGCCGGGCCAGCCGTCGGGGCCGTAGCGAATGGCGGCATCGACGCCGGCCGGGATGCCGTCGCTGGGCTCCAGGTGGCGGCTGAAGCTCAGCATCACATGGCGGCTCTTCTGGCTGAAGGCCGGCAGGCGCGGGATGAGCCACTTGGTGAGGAAGGTGGGCACGCTCGCGAGCGTGAGCAGGCCGGCGCCGGCATCGCCCGAGCGCGCCTCGAAGGTCGCGGTCTCGATGGCGCGCAGGCCGCCCGAGATCTTCTGCCAGTACACCCGCCCCTGCGGCGTGAGCTGCACGCCGCGGCCGTTCTTCTGCAGCAGCTCGCGGCCCAGGAAGGCCTCGAGCCCCGCGATCTGCTTGCTGACCGCGCTCACGGTGATGCACAGGGCGCCGGCCGCGAGCGTGATGCTCTGGTGGCGCGCCACGGCGTCGAAGGCCAGCAGTTCCTGGATGGTGGGGCAGTCGCGCTTCATGCATGGCTCCGGTCGATGAAAGCTCCGTGAAAAACACTTTCCGATTGCTCAAGCGTCGTCATCCAGCTTTCACCCATAAGTACGCATGTGCTTCCTAGAATTCGCTGGAGCGCGGCAACCGGCCGTGCGCAAGAAGTAGCGCACTCGGAAAGTATGCCGGCTGCGCAAGACATCGGGAGACATCACCTTGGTTCGCGGCATCTCGCTTTTCTACGGCCTGTACCTGCTGCTGCCGATCGCCCTGCTGCTGATCGGCAGCTTCGGCGGCAACTGGACCAACACGCTGTTGCCCACGGGCATCACCGGACAGTGGTACCTCGACCTCTGGCTCGACACCTCGTTCCGCAAGGCCTTCGTGAGCAGCCTCGTGGTGGCCATGTCGGCCTGCGCGATCAACACCGTGCTGGCGCTGCCGCTGGCCCATGCGCTGTACCACGGCGCCCGGCGCGGCAGCAGCCTGGCGGCGCGCATCGTGAGCGCCACCCCCGTCGCGGTGCCGACCATCACGCTGGCCTTCGGCTACATGATCGTGTTCAACACCGACCTCGCGCCCTGGCTGGGCTCGATGCCGCTCCTGATCGCGGCGCACGCGATCCTCACGCTGCCCTACCTCACCAACACGCTGCTGAGCGACCTGCGCCACCTGGACCTCGGCCGGCTCGAGCAGGCGGCCGCCACGCTCGGCGCCTCGGGCTGGCAGCAGTTCACCGGCATCGTGCTGCCGAGCCTGCGGCAAAGCCTGATCAGCGGGCTGGTGATGGTCGCGGCCATTTCGGTGGGCGAGTTCGGGCTGTCGAACCTGCTCACGAGCTTCCAGAACCGCACCTATCCGGTGGTGCTGTTGCAGGCCTTCTATGGCGCGACCGGTTTCGCCTGTGCGGCCACGGTGATCCTGCTGGTGCTGGCGAGCGCGTCGGCGCTTCTTTCTTCCTCCCTTGTGAAGCAACGCGCATGAGCCTCCTCCTCGACAACGTCAGCTACAACTATCCCGGCAGCACGCACGGCCTGCACGACGTGTCGCTCGACGTGCGCACCGGCGAGCTGGTGGCGGTGATCGGGCCCAGCGGCTCGGGCAAGTCGACGCTGCTCAAGCTGGTGTCGGGCCTGGAGACGGGCCACAGCGGCCGCATCGCGCTCGACGGCGCGGACATGTCGCGCACGCCGGTGCACCAGCGGCACATCGGCATGGTGTTCCAGAGCTATGCGCTGTTTCCGCATCTGAGCGTGCTCGACAACGTGGCCTACGGGCTCAAGCTGCGCAAGGTGGCCGTGGCCGAACGACGCCGCCGTGCGCAGGAACTGCTCGACATCGTGGGGCTGGGCGAATACGCGCAGCGTGCCGTCGCGCAGCTCTCGGGCGGGCAGCAGCAGCGCGTGGCCCTGGCCCGCGCGCTGGCCATCGACCCGCGTGCGCTGCTGCTCGACGAACCGCTCTCGGCCCTCGACGCCAGCGTGCGCGGCCACCTGCGCGACCAGATCCGGTCGATCCAGCAGCGCTTCAACGCGACCACGCTGCTGGTCACGCACGACCAGGAAGAGGCGCTCGTGATGGCCGACCGCGTGGCCATGCTCAAGGATGGCCGGCTGCTGCAGATCGCCACGCCGCGCGACATCTACGAGAACCCCGCGAGCCGCGCGGTGGCGGAGTTCGTCGGGCTCTCGACGATCCTGCCCGCGAAGGTCAGCGCGCCAGACCGGCTGGACCTCGGCTTTGCCGAACTCGCCGCACCCACGGGCCGCCGCACGGCCGGCAGCGCGGTGCAGGTGCTGGTGCGGCCCGAGCACATCCGGGCCGATCCGCCGGTCGGCAGCATCAACCGCCTCGCGGGCCGCACCGGCGCGCAGCGCTACCTGGGCGCGCTCACGCGCTACGACTTCGAGGTGGCGGGCGCACCCAAGCCCTTCCTCGCCGAATCGGCAAGACCCGCCGCCGAAGCGATTGCCATCGCGCCCGAACACCTCCGTTTGCTCGATCACTGATCTTTTTTCCTTCCAAGGAGCCACCCCATGCAACGCAGACATCTGATCCAGGCCGCCGGCGCACTGCCCGCACTGTCATTGGCCACCCTCGCCGCCCGCACCGCCTTCGCCTTCGACGGCCCCGAGCTCTACGCGGGCGAGAAGGCGCTCTATGCCGAGGCGCAGAAGGAAGGCCTGTGCGTCTCCTTCGACACCGGCCCCGAATGGGCCAACTGGAAGTCGCTGTTCCGCGACTTCAAGAAGCGCTATCCCGAGATCGAGCTGACCTACAACGACATCGGCTCGGCCGCCACCGTGGTCGCGCTCGAAAAGACCAAGCGCCGCCCGCAGGCCGACACCGCCTACTACTTCGCCGCCTCGGCCGTCGACGCCGCGAAGAAGGACGTGGTCGCGCCCTTCAAGCCCGTGAACTTCGACAAGCTGCCGCCCGTGTTCCGCGAGGCCGAGGGCCGCTGGTTCACCATCCACACGCTCAACATCGCCTTCCTGGTCAACAAGAAGCTGGTGAAGAACGTGCCGACCGGCTGGGCCGACCTGCTCAAGCCCGAGTTCAAGAGCACGGTGGTCTACCTCGACCCGCGCTCCACCGGCATCGGCCAGGTGCTGACCTTTGCCGCGGCCTATGCCAACGGCGGCAGCGTCGACAACGTGCAGCCCGGCACCGACTACCTGGGCAAGCTGCACTCGGCCGGCAACGTGCTGCGCGTGGAAGGCACCACGCCGTACGCCAAGTTCCTCAAGGGCGAGATCCCGGTGTGGATCAGCTACGAGAACGACGGCCTCAAGGCCAAGCATGTCGACGGCATGGGCGATGCCGTGGAGGTGGTGATTCCGAAGGAGGCCAGCGTGGCCGCGCCGTATGCCATCAGCCTGGTGAAGAACGGCCCCAACCCCAATGCCGGCAAGCTGTGGCTCAACTTCATCATGAGCGAGGCCGGCCAGTCGCTGTTCGCGCAGGGCTTCGTGCGGCCTGCCGTGCCGGGCACGCCGCTCTCCGCCGATGTCGCGGCCAAGATGCCGGCCGCGCCGCAGATCCGCCCGCTCGACGTGGTGAAGGCCTCGGAGCGCAAGGCCGAAGTCGACAAGCTCTGGGCGCAAGCCGCGCTGGGCAAGTAGGCAGGCCGTGATGCGACGCTTTGGCGCCTGGCCCGCCTGGGCCTTCATGGCGCTGTTCTTCGCGGTGCCGCTGGCGGCCCTGCTGCCCGAGGCCTTCGGCGACGGCGGCAGTGCCTTCGGGCGGCTGTTCGGCAACCCGCTGTTCCTGGGCGCGCTGCGCAACACGCTGGGCCTCGGCCTCGCGGCGGGCGCGATCTCGGCGCTGGTGGGCACCTGCATCGCCATCGAACTCGCGCGCCAGCCCGAGGGCCGGCGCCAGTGGATGATGGCCCTGCTGGGCCTGCCGCTGGCCTTCTCGGGCCTGGTGATCGCCTATGGCTTCATCCTGGCTTTCGGGCGCGCGGGCTTCGTGACGCAGCTGCTCGCGGGGCTGGGCGGCGACCCGGCGGCCATCGGCAGCTGGATCTACAGCGTCTCGGGCCTGGGTTTCGCCTATGCCTACTACCTGATCCCGCGCGTGGCGCTGTCGCTGTACCCGGTGTTCGCCAACCTCGACCTGCGCCCGGCACAGGCGGCACGCACCTTGGGCGCTTCGCGTGCCCGGGCCTTCCGGGACACGGTGGTGCCCGAGGTGATGCCCTCGGTGCTGTCGAACGCCTGCATGGTGGCCGCGATTGCGATGGGCACCTATGGCACGGCGCTGGCGCTGGTGGGCACGCAGCTCAACATCCTGCCGCTGATGCTGCTCGCGCAGGTGGGCGACGGTGGTTCTGATTTCGCGGTGGCAGCGGCCTTGTCGCTGGTACTGATGGTGGTGTGTGTGATCGTGATGGGAGTGGGCGATGTCCTTACGCGAAGGCGCGAGCGCGGTGCTGCCGGCGCCGGTCATTGAGGCGCTGGCGCGCCTGGCTCAGAAGCAATCGGGGCCGGCGCGCCACCGCCAGCCGGTGGCCATCCTCGGCCCCGGCGACGGCGGCCCGGCCGAATGCGGGGCGGCCTACGCCGTGGCGCATGCGCTGGCCGGCGCGGGCATGGCGGTGATCTGCGGCGGGCGCGGCGGCGTGATGGCCGCGGCCTCGCGCGGCGCCGCCGAGGCCGGCGGCATCGCCGTGGGCATCCTGCCCGAGGACGACGACCGCAACGCCAACGAATGGCTCAGCGTGGCCATTCCCACCGGCATGGGCGAGATGCGCAACGGCATCATCGCGCGCAGCGGCGTGTGCCTGGTCGCCATCGGCGGCAACATGGGCACGCTGTCGGAAATGGCGATGGGGCTCAAGTGGGGCAAGCCGGTGTTCGTGATGCACGGCGACGTCGAACTGCCGGGCGCGGTGCAGGCGGCCGATGTGAACGACATGCTGGCCAAGGTGCTCGCCTGTCTTCTCGCCTGAGCCTGTTGCGGGGGCAGCGGCCGGCACGGCCGCATTGCACAATGCCGTCATGCCCTACATGCCCACTTTCGTCGCTCCCGCCCGCTTCAACGACGCCGCCGCGGCGCTCGAACAGGTCAAGTCCATCTACCAGGGCGGCCTGGCGCATCTGCGGGAATCGATGCTGCGTTTCGTGGCCGGGGAGGCGCTGCCGGGCCGGGTGCGGGCCTGCTACCCGTTCGTGCGGGTGCACACGCACACCGTCTCGCGCCACACGCCGCCGGCCAACGCGGGCCTGAGCTACGGCTTCGTCGCCGGCCCGGGCCGCTACGAGACCACGCTGACGCGGCCCGACCTGTTCTCGCGCTACTACCTCGACCAGTTCCGCCTGTTGCTGGAGAACCACCAGGTCGAGATCGAGGTGGGCACCAGCACGCAGCCGATTCCCATCCACTTCTCCTTTGCCGAGAACGACCACATCGAAGGCACGATGAGCGAGGAGCGCCGCGCGCTGATGCGCGACGTGTTCGACCTGCCCGACCTGGGCGTGATGGACGACGGCATCGCCAACGGCACCTACGAGGCGCAGGCGGGCGAGGCGCAGCCGCTGTCGCTCTTCACGGCCGCGCGCGTGGACTACTCGCTGCATCGGCTGCGGCACTACACCGGCACCGCGCCCGAGTGGTTCCAGAATTTCGTTCTGTTCACGAACTACCAGTTCTACATCGACGAGTTCGTGCGCCTGGGCCACGAGGCCATGGCCGATGAAAAGAGCGAATACGTCGCCTTCATCGAGCCCGGCAACGTGATCACGCGCCGGCGCGGGCTGGCCGCCGGCGCCAGCACCGGCTACGGCGGCCTGCTCGACGGCAGCCAGGGCACGGCGCCGCCGCGCCTGCCGCAGATGCCGGCCTACCACCTGGTGCGCGAAGACTGCAGCGGCATCAGCATGGTGAACATCGGCGTTGGCCCGGCCAATGCCAAGACCATCACCGACCACATCGCCGTGCTGCGCCCGCACGCCTGGATGATGCTGGGCCACTGCGCCGGCCTGCGCAACGCGCAGCAGCTCGGCGACTACGTGCTGGCGCATGCCTATGTGCGCGAGGACCATGTGCTCGACGAGGAGCTGCCGCTGTGGGTGCCGATTCCGGCGCTCTCGGAAATCCAGCTCGCGCTGGAGAAAGCGGTGGCCGACGTCACGCGCTACACGGGCCCCGACCTGAAGAAGATCATGCGCACGGGCACGGTGGCGAGCACCGACAACCGCAACTGGGAGCTGCTGCCGGGCAACCAGCCGCAGCGCCGCTTCAGCCAGAGCCGGGCCGTGGCGCTCGACATGGAAAGCGCCACCATCGCGGCCAACGGCTTCCGCTTTCGCGTGCCCTACGGCACTTTGTTGTGCGTGAGCGACAAACCGCTGCATGGCGAGATCAAGCTCCCGGGCATGGCCAACCACTTCTACCGCGAGCGCGTGGAGCAGCACCTGCGCATCGGCATGCGGGCCATCGACATCCTGCGCGAGCAGGGTTCGACCCGGCTGCACAGCCGCAAACTGCGCAGCTTCGCGGAGGTCGCATTCCAGTAACAGCCGGGCCTGCCTAGGGTTTTCACCTACCTTCGAAGGTAGGTGGGCGACGCATTTCGCGGACATCATCCGGAAACCTTTCTCACAACTGGAAACAAAATGCCTCGTTCGTCGCCCGGGAAGCTTTCTCGCCGCAACTTCAATGCATGGATGGCGGGCGCGGCCGCCGCTGCCGGGGCCGGGCATGCACTGCTGTGGCCCCGCCTGGCTGGCGCGGCCGAGCCGCAACTCGTTTCCAGGCTGCGCATCGTGATTCCGGCCAACGAAGGCGGCGGCTGGGACCAGACCGGCCGCGCGCTCGGCGCGGCGCTGCTGGCCTCGGGCGCGGCGGGCGAGGTGGTCTACGAGAACATCGGCGGCAAGGGCGGCACCATCGGCCTGGCCAAGTACGTCGAGAAATACGACGCCGACCCCGACACCCTGCTGATGAGCGGCATGGTCATGGTCGGCGCGGTGGCGCTGCAGAAGCCGGCCGTCACCATGGCCCAGGTGGCGCCGGTCGCGCGCCTCACCAGCGACTACGAGGTGGTGGCCGTGAAGGCCGATTCGCCCATCAAGACGCCCAAGGACCTGATCGCCCAGTTGCGCGCCGATGCAGCCAAGACCGTCATCGCGGGCGGCTCGGCCGGCGGCGTGGACCACATGTACGCCGGCATGCTGGCCCGCGTGGCCGGCAGCACCGCGGGCCTGGTCTACCAGCCGTACCCGGGCGGCGCGCAGGTGGTGGAAGCGCTTGCCACCGGCAAGGCGGTGGCGGGCATCTCGGGCTTCAGCGAATTCAGCGCGGGCCTGTCCAACGGCACGCTGCGCGCCATCGGCGTGTCGTCGAAGCGGCCGTTCCTGGGCATTCCCTCGGTGCGCGAGCAGGGCGTGGACGCCGACCTGGCCAACTGGCGCGGCGTGCTCACCGGCAAGAAGGTCCCGGCGGACCGCAAGGCCGTGCTGCTCGAGGCCGTGCACCGCGCCACCACGGCCGACATCTGGCAGAAGACCATCAAGCGCAACAACTGGGATGCGTACTGGATGGCAGGCAAGGATTTCGAGAGCTTCCTCGACCTGGACCTGGCAATGGCCGGGCCGATGATCTATCTCCTCAAGCTGAAAGCCTGAGCGCGCGCCTTCAGGCAAAGAGCTCGGGCATCTCGCGCTGCGCCCTGGGCGTGAGTGCCAGCGCGCGGCCGTCGAGCTCCTGGCGCACCCAGCCGCGGCGCAGCGACAGCTGGAGCCACGCCGCGCCGAGCGCGCCGCCCAGGTGCGGGCGGCGCTCGCTCCAGTCGAGGCAGGCGCAGGCAAAACGCCGGCGGGAGCGGCGCACCGCGTCCACCTCCACGCCCAGGCTCTCCAGCGCGATCGCGCCTTCGGGCGTGAGTTCGTACGAACCGCTCTGCAGTCCGCTGAGCCAGCCCTGCGCATGCAGCCGGTCGTGCAGCGCGACGCCGGCCGTGCCGGCCATGTGGTCGTAGCAGGTGCGCGCGGCGCGCAGGCGGCTCGGCGTGCCGGGCTTGAACGCCGCAGCGTGCGGCGCGCCGGCCACCACCATCAGGCTTTCGAGCGCGGCCGCCACGTTGTCGTCCGCCAGCCGGAAGTAGCGGTGCTTGCCCTGCACGAGCAGCTCGACCAGTCGCTCCTGCCTGAGGCGCGCGAGGTGCGCGCTTGCGGTGGACGCGGCCACCTCGGCCACGGCGGCCAGCTCGGTCGCGGTGCGCGCGTGGCCGTCCATCAGGCAGCTCAGCATGCGGGCGCGCGCGGGCTCGGCGATGGCGCCGGCCAGGCGGGCCAGCTGCATGTCGGCGTTCGATGAAGAAGCGGAGGAAGAAGGGGTCGTGTCCATGCGCCGATCCTAAGACGCCGCCGCATCCCACACTTCGTTCACGGCCGAAGTGTGACGGCGGCAGCGGCGGCACACTGCGCGCCATGAACACAAGCTCCACGCCCTCCTCCGACGGCATGCCCCTCGACCCGGTCGCAGCCGTCACGCATGCCGATCCGTATCCCTTCTATGCCGCGCTGCGCGCGGGGCCGCCGCTCGCGTGGAACGAGGCGCTGCGCCTGTGGGTCGCGAGCCGCGCTGAGGTGATCGAATCGCTGCTGCTCGCGCACGGCGCGCTGCGCGTGCGGCCGGCGGCCGAACCGGTGCCGCGCGCCATTGCGGGCAGCGCGGCGGGCGAGGTGTTCGGCCATCTCGTGCGCATGAACGACGGCACGGCGCACCAGGCCCATCGGCCTGCGCTGCAGCGTGCGCTGGCCGGGCTGGACCTGGGAGCCGTCCGCACGGCGGCATTGCGGGTCGCGCATGGCGTGCCGGTGCAGCCTTTGTCGGACGCGCTGTTCTCCATGCCGGTGCGAGCCGTCGCGCACCTGCTGGGCTTTGACGATGAGGCGCTGCCGCAGGTGGACCGGTGGATGCGCGATTTCGTCGCCTGCCTGTCGCCGCTGTCCACGGCAGAGCAGCTGCAAGACGCCAGCGCCGCCGCGGGCGAACTCATGGCGCGCTTCGAGGCGCTGGCCGCAGGCACGCCGCCGCGCCAAGGAACACTGCTCGCGGCCGTGCTCGCCGAAGGCGAAGCCAGCGCGCCGCTCTCGCGCGCGCTGCTCGCAAACCTCGTCGGCCTGCTCTCGCAGACCTGCGATGCGACGGCCGGCCTGCTGGGCAACAGCCTGATCGCGGTGATGCGCGAACCGTCGCTGCAACAGGCCGCGCCGACCCGGGGCGGGCTGCAGGCGATCGTGGAAGAGACGGCACGGCACGACCCCTCGGTGCACAACACACGGCGCTTCGTGGCCGAGTCCGTCACTCTCGCGGGCACGCCGCTGGCGGCAGGCGATGCGGTGCTGCTCGTGCTGGCCGCGGCCAACCGCGATCCGGCGCTCAACCCCGAGCCCGAGCGCTTCAGCCTCGTGCGCGCACGGCGCCGCATGCTGGGGTTCGGCCACGGCATACATGCCTGCCCGGGCCAGGCGCTGGCCTGCACGCTGGCCGCCGCAGGGCTCGAGGCCGTGCTGCATCGCACGCCCGATCTTGCGGCGATGCATGAACGCGGCTGGCACTACCGGCCTTCGGTCGCCGCGCGCATTCCCGTCTTTCATTGACGGGAGCGCGAAGGCCGCTCAGGCGCGCGCGGCAGCCCAGCGTCCGGTGCCTTCGAGGTGCGGCGACAGCGCAGCGTCGCCCCAGCGCAGCGGCAAGGCGGCGGGCCGGCGCAGTGCGTGCTCCACATGCAGCCGCAGCAGCCGCTCGGCGCCTTCGAACTCGGCGATCTCGGGGCCGTCGAGCACCAGCTCCGCGGTGGCCGCCACGTGCAGGAGATCGCCGTTGTCGTAGTCGATGAACAGCAGGCCCGCGCGCGGATGGGCCACCAGGTTGCCCAGCGTGTTGAAGAAGCGGTTGCCGTTGAAGTCGGGCACCGTGAGCACGCCGCCTTCGTCGACGCGAACGAAGCCGGGCCGGCCGCCGCGGTGCGACACGTCGACACCGTGCGAGCGCGCATCGGCCTCGTCGCCCGCGGCCGCATCGTCCGGATACGCCGTGGCGATGAACAGCGTGTCGGCGCTGCCGATGAGCCGCTGCGCGTCGAGGTCGAGCGTGTCGAGCCATTGGACGGGTGCCGCATCGCCGCGCGGTGGCACGAACGCCGGCTCGCGCGCCTGGATGTAGCGCGGGCAGTTGCCGAAGCTCTGCTGCACCGCGACCATGAAGCCGCGGGCATCGAGCGCCTCGACCGTGCCGTTCATGCGGTTGCGCCGCCGCGTGTGCGGCTCGATGCCCAGCAGGCCGAGCGCGGCGCCTTGCGCGAGCTGCCCGGCCAGCGGATCGCCGGTTGCCGGCAGCGCATCGACGCGCAGGTGCGTGGCATCGGGCGAATGCGCGAAGCCCGCGGGCGCCGCGAGCACGCTGGCCCAGGGCTGCAGGTCGGCATCGAGGCTGCCGACCACGAGGAACGGCAGCTGCGCGAAGAATTCGCGGTGCTGGTCGGGCATGTAGTCGCGGATCACGCGCGGCCCCGCGGCCTCCATGCGCTCGCGCCAACCCGTCTGGGTTTGCAGCGCGCGCTCGCCGGCGTGGAAAGGCGCGGCGATCATGATTCAGTCGCCGCCGCCAGTCCGACCGGCGTGCGCACCATCGGCACGAAGCCGGGCAGGGCCTCCACGCGCGCGAGCCAGGCGCGCACCTGCGGATACGCATCGAGCGACACGCGGCCTTCGGGCGCATGCGCCACATAGGCATAGTTCGCGATGTCGGCCAGCGTGGCCGCGGGCCCGGCCAGGAAGGGCTGCTGCCCGAGATGGATCTCCATCACCGCGAGCAGCGCATGCGAACGCGTCACCGTCTCGGCGGGATCGGCGGCCAGGCCGAACAGGGCCATGACGCGTGCGGCGGCCGGCCCGTAGGCCAGCGGCCCCGCGGCCACCGAGAACCAGCGCTGCACGCGCGCCGCGCCCACCGGGTCGCGCGGCATCCAGCGCGCCGGGTCGGCCGAATAGCGCTCGTTGAGGTAGACCAGGATCGCGTTGGAATCGGCCAGCGTGGTTTCGCCGTCCTCGATCACCGGCACCTGGCCGAAAGGGTTGCGCGCCAGGAACTCGGGCGTGCGGTTGTCGCGCTTCTTCAGGTCGAGCTCGACGACCTCGAAGGGCAGGCCGAGCATCGAGAGGAACAGCCGCACCCGGTGCACGTGGCCCGAGATGGCGCTGCCGTAGAGCTTGATGGGTTGTACGGGAGGGGAAGCGATGGCATTCATGGGAGGTCCTCTGGAATGTGAAGTGGGCGTGACCCGGATTCTTCTCTCTTGCGCTGAATGAAGGAATAGCCGTTCTTGCATTTGACTGCTGCGTTATTCGGCTTAATCCGGTTTAATCGCGCCATGGATCGTTTCAAGGCCATGCAGACCTTCGTGCAGATTGCCGACCAGGGCAGCCTGACCCGCGCCGCCGAGGCGCTCGGCACCTCGCTGCCCGCGGTGGTGCGCGCGCTCGCCGCGCTGGAGGCGCACCTGGGCGTGCGCCTGTTCCACCGCACCACGCGCCGCCTCTCTCTCACCGAGGAGGGCCGCCATTACCTGCCGAGCGCGCGCGAGGTGCTGCTGGCGGCCGATGCCGCGGACCTCGCGCTCAAGGCCGAGGCGCGCGAGCCCGCGGGCCAGCTCACCATCACCGCGCCGGTGCTGTTCGGCCACATGTACGTGGCGCCGGCCATCACCCGCTTCATGCAGCGCCACGACAAGGTGCGCTGCACCGTGCTGCTGCACGACCGCACGGTGAACCTGCTGGAGGAAGGCATCGACGTGGGCATCCGCATCAGCCCGCTCGCGGATTCCTCGCTCGTGGCGCAGACGCTCGGCACCATCCGGCGCGTGGTGGCGGTGAGCCCCGGCTATCTCGCGCGCCACGGCACGCCGCAGCATCCGCGCGATCTCCATGGCGCACCCTGCGTGCGCGGCCGGGTCGACGCGCCGCCGCAGTGGGTGTTCCACGACCGCGGCAAGACCGTCAGCGTGACGCCGAGCTGCCGCCTCGAGTTCAACCACCTCGCCCCGGCCATCGAGGCCTGCGCCGCGGGCATGGGCTTCGGCACCTTCTTCTCCTACCAGGTGCTGCCGCATGTCGCGCAGGGACGGCTGAAGCTGGTGCTCGAAGACTTCGAACCGCCACCGCGCCCGGTGAGCGTGATCTATCCGAACGCGCGGCTGCTGCCGGCCCGCACGCGGGCTTTCATCGACTGGATGAAAACCGAGTTCAGCGGCCTTCGGATGTAGGCAGCCGTCTATCTATTTATTGCCCGGCGGCGGGCGCGGGCAGCGGCCGGCCCTCGCACAGCGCCGCGGCATCCGCCGCAATGCCGCGCACCGCCTCTTCCATGCCGAGGTTCAGCACCGACATGAATTCGCCATTGCCGCTGGCCCAGTTGGCGCGCGTGCCCATGCCGTGGTACAGCCGCGTGGCGACCTCGCCGCCGGGCAGGGAATAGCTGGCCTTGAGCACCACGTGCGACACGAGGTTGAGCCCCGCGGACCATGCATGGGCCAGGCGCAGCGCCACCACGGCCGTGGCCTGGCGCGCGGCGGCGGACGACAGCGGCGCGCCGGCAACGGTGCGCAAACCGTAGCGCCGCGTCGACAGCAGCGCGTCGCGCGTCCATGCACCCGCATCGCCGCTGCGCAGCGACTGCACCGACCTTGGCGTGGCATGGACCGTCGGCATCATCAGCGTGAGATGGCCCGCGTGGACCTGGTTGCTGCGCGCATCCTCGATCGCCGGCAGATAGAGCGTGCAGCCCTGCGGCGCGCGCAGCGACTCCGCCGACGGGCCGTTGGGCCGCTGCGCCGGTTCCGGCGCCTGTTCATAGACCATGTCGAGCGGCTCGCTCTCGGTCAGCGCGTGGGAGAGGCCGGGCATGGCGCAGAGCACGAACAGGGCCGTGCCGACGCGGTGCGGATGCAGCTTCTTCATGGCGCAGTGCTCCGGACCGAGTACATCGCGCCATCCTGGTCGCGGAACACGACACGCCCGGGCTGCTCGTCGAAGCTGTGCCCGGCCAGCGTGACCCATGCGCCGTTGACGTTGAAGCGCGCGGTCCGCACCGCGCCGGAACGCGCGCCGGCCAGGTCCATGCCCAGCACGCGCAGCGTCTGCCGGACCGAATCGCGCATCACGGCCTTGATCACCCGGCCGTCGTTGGCGGTCAGGCGGCGCAGCACCGTGGCGCGCGTTCCGCCGCCGATCGGCGTCTGGAAGATGATGGCGGAACGATAGGAGGGCTCGCTGTTGCCGGCTTGCCAGAGCAACGCCGTGGTCCGCGTGGTGAAGGCGCCGAGCCCCGGCTCCAGCGCGTACTGCAGCAGCAGCACGAGGTAGGCGGGGCCGGTCTTCGTGGCCGCGATGCGCGCCTCATGCTCGGCCTTCGGCGGCATGCCCGCGAGCACCTGCGACGAAGCGACCTTCAGCGCAAACGCGTTGGGCGCGTTCAGCAGCTCGCCGAAAGCCAGGCCGGCTTCGACGCGGTAGTCGTAGTCGAGCAATGGGCCGACGATGGCACCCACCTCGGCGCTCATCTCCTTCTGCCGCGACTGCTGCACCGACGAGTCGATCAGCGCGCCGATCAGCCCGCCGCCGGTGGCCGCGCTCACGCCGGGCGCCTGCGCCGAGAACATGAAGCTCTCCTGCGCGACGACCACGCGCACGTCGACCTCGCGGACCCCGGCCCGGTCCGCCGCCGCGAGCGGCCGATGGAAAGGCGCGCAGGCGCCGAGCAGCAGAGCCGCCGACAGCGCAGCCAGCGCCAACAGGAAACGAAGCATCCTTGGGCCTCCCGCGATATGCACATACGAGCACGGCGAGAACACGCCGATGGGCGTGGATTGTGCCGGCAACTGCTTGCTCCGAACCCGCGCCGCCTGTCCATCGGTTGAATCGCTGCCGGCACGCATCGCGGGCCTGCGTCAGAATGGCCGCGTGCCCTCCTCTTCCTCTTCCTCTTCCTCCGCCCCTCTCTTCCACGCCAGCCACCTTTGCAAGCGCTACGGCAGCACCACGGTCGTGGACGACCTGTCGTTCGAGATCGCGCCCGGCGAATGCCTGGGCGTGATCGGCCCGAACGGTGCCGGCAAGACCACCACCATCCGCATGTGCCTGGGCCTCACCACGCCCGATGGTGGCGACATCTGCGCGCTCGGCCTGCAGATGCCGCGCGACGCGCTGGCCATCAAGGCGCAGCTCGGCGTGGTGACGCAGTTCGACACGCTGGACCCCGACTTCAGCTGCGCCGAGAACCTCGTGGTGTACGGCCGCTACTTCGGCTTCAGCAAGGCGCAGGTGCGCGAGCGCGTGCCGCAGCTGCTCGAGTTCGCGGCGCTCTCGCACAAGGCCGATGCAAAGCCGGGCGAGCTCTCGGGCGGCATGCGGCGGCGCCTCTCGCTGGCGCGCGCGCTGGTGAACGATCCCAAGCTGCTGCTGCTCGACGAGCCCACCACCGGGCTCGATCCGCAAGCGCGCCACCTGATGTGGGAACGCCTGCAGGTGCTGCTGCAGCAGGGCAAGTCGATCCTGCTGACCACGCACTTCATGGACGAGGCCGAGCGCCTGTGCTCGCGCCTCCTGGTGCTCGACCACGGCCGCAAGATCGCCGAGGGCCGCCCGCGCGACCTGATCGCCGAGCACCTGGAGCCCGACGTGGTCGAGGTGTACGGCAACGGCGCGCTCTCTCTGGCCGAGTCGCCGGAGCTGAGGGCGATGGCGGCGCGTGTCGAGGTGAGCGGGGAGACGGTGTTCTTCTACAC
The DNA here is from genome assembly GCF_000463015.1 of Variovorax paradoxus B4. Lineage (NCBI taxonomy): Bacteria > Pseudomonadati > Pseudomonadota > Betaproteobacteria > Burkholderiales > Comamonadaceae > Variovorax > Variovorax paradoxus. The sequence goes on from NC_022247.1 coordinate 5,421,206, forward strand.
GCAGGACGCACGGCGGCTGCTCGATGCGCTCACGCAGCGTGGCGGCCTGCGCACCTTCCACCGGCCCGCGAACCTCGAAGACCTTTTTCTCAAGCTCACGGGTCGGCAGATCCGCGAAGACGGCTAGACCACGACGATCATGAATACGACGACTGCAAGCCCTTCTTCTGCCGCGGCATCGCCGCCGGCCCGTTCCGTGTGGCGCCCGCCCGAGATCTCGCTGCGCTGGTGGCCCGTGTTCCTGCGCAACCTGCTGGTGTGGCGCAAGCTCGCGATACCGAGCCTGATCGGCAACATCGCGGAGCCATTGATCTGGCTCGTGGCCTTCGGCTACGGCATGGGCGCGCTGGTGGGGCAGGTGGCGGTGGACGGCGTGAAGGTGCCCTACATCCTGTTCCTCGCGAGCGGCTCGATCTGCATGAGCGCGATGAATGCCGCGAGCTTCGAGGCGCTGTATTCGGCGTTCTCTCGCATGCAGGTGCAGAAGACCTGGGACGGCATCATGAACGCGCCCGTGGGGCTCGACGACATCGTGCTGGCCGAGATGCTGTGGGCGGCGTTCAAGTCGATCTTCACTGTGACCGCGATCCTGTTCGTGATGCTCGGGCTGGGCATCAGCCACAGTCCGAAGCTGATCGTCGCGTGGATGATTCTGGCCGGTGCCGGCATCGCCTTCTCGTCGATCGCACTGATCTTCAATGCGCTTGCCAAGAGCTACGACTTCTTCACCTATTACTTCACGCTGTTCATGACGCCGATGATGTTCCTGAGCGGCGTGTTCTTTCCCCTGGAGCAACTGCCTTCCGCCGTGCGCGCCGTGGCGGCGTGGCTGCCGTTGACCAATGCGGTGGCGCTGGTGCGGCCGCTGTTCATGGACCAGTGGCCGGCCGACTGGTGGCTGCATGCGGGGGTGCTGGCTGTGTATGCGGTTGCGGCTTTCTGGGTGGCTTTGGCGTTGACTCGGAAGAGGTTTCGGGGGTAGGTTTTTTTGGGCTTCGGGGGCCGGGTCTCGCCCCGGCGGGCGACTCACTTTCTTTTGCTTCGCCAAAAGAAAGTGAGTCCGCCGCCGGGCGGAATCCCGGCCCCGAAAACCAAACCAAAAACAGAACCCAAAATAATTACATTGCACACAATTCAATTGCGCACTACAATTCCAGCCATGCGCAGCACCACACAAGCCACAGACGAAATGCTCAAGCTGGACAACCAGCTCTGCTTCGCCGTCTATTCCGCCTCGTTGGCCATGACCCGCCTCTACAAGCCGGTCCTGGAAAAGCTGCAGCTCACCTATCCCCAATACCTCGTCATGCTCGCCCTCTGGGAGCAAGACGGCCCCACGGTCTCCGAGCTCGGCGAACGCCTGTCGCTCGATTCCGGCACGCTGACGCCGCTGCTCAAACGGCTCGAAGCCAACGGCTATGTGGCCCGGGTGCGAGACGTGGCCGACGAACGCCGCGTGCACATCACGCTGACTGCCGCTGGCCGCAGGCTCAAGGCCCGTGCGGCCAATGTGCCCGAATGCCTGATGGCTGCCGCCCAATGTTCTGTGCCGGAACTCATTTCGCTCACCCAGCAGATCCAGTCGCTGCGCGATCGCATCAAGAAGGCAGTCTGACAGGCATAGACATATCAGTTTTCTCCCCCGCTTCGATCGAAAAAAGAGAGAGAAGCTATTTCACCTCCCCCCTCCATCATCATCAAAGGAATCACCATGACCACCAAGCTCGACAAGGTTCTCTACACCGCTGAAGCCCACACCGTCGGCGGCCGCGAAGGCGCGGGCAAGTCCAGCGACGGCGCCATCGACGTCAAGCTCAGCTCGCCCGGTTCGGGCAAGCCCGGCACCAACCCCGAGCAGCTGTTCGCGGTCGGCTACGCCGCCTGCTTCATCGGCGCGATGAAGGCGGTCGGCCCGAAGATCGGCGTGAAGGTGCCCGAGGACGTGGCCATCGACTCCAGCGTTTCCCTTGGCCCGACGAATGGCGGCGCCGCCTACGGCATCGCCGTGAAGCTGGCCATCACGCTGCCCGGCCTGGACACCGAACAGAAGCAGAAGCTGGTCGACACGGCTCACCAGGTCTGCCCGTACTCGAACGCCACGCGCGGCAACATCGACGTCGAACTCTCGATCGCCTGATTCCGCGCCCAGCGCAGAAAAAAAGAAAAGCGTCCCGGCCACAAGCCGGGGCGCTTTTTTCATGGCCGGCGTTGTCTCGCGGGTGACCCGGAAAAGGGAAACGCGATAGCGCCTTTCATCAAGCTTGGCTAATGTGACTGCAGCACGCGCCACCCGCAACTCGCACCACCGTGGAGATCGACACCATGAGCACCACCACCAGCCTCCTGATCCGCAAGGGCGAACTCGCCACCACGCGACTGCACACCGCCACCGACCAGCCGCTGGCCGACGGCCAGGTGCGCGTGCGCATCGACTTCTTTGCGCTCACCTCCAACAACATCACCTACGCCGCCTTCGGCGATGCGATGAGCTACTGGCAGTTCTTCCCGTCCGGGGAAGAAGGCTGGGGCAGCATCCCGGTGTGGGGCTTCGCCAGCGTGGTGCAGTCGCAGCACCCGGGCGTGGCGGTGGGCGAGCGGCTCTACGGCTACTGGCCGATGTCGTCGAGCGCCGTGCTGAGCCCCGACCGCCTCTCGCCCGGGCGCTTCACCGACGCCGCCCCGCACCGCGCCGAGCTGCCCGCGGTCTACAACCAGTACTTCCGCTGCAACGCAGACCCGCTCTACACCGCGGACACCGAAGACGTGCAGGCGCTGCTGCGCCCGCTGTTCATCACCTCGTGGCTGATCGACGACTTCATGGCGGACAACGATTTCTTCGGCGCGAACACCATGCTGCTGTCGAGCGCATCGAGCAAGACGGCCTATGGCACCGCCTTCCAGCTGCACCAGCGCGAAGGCATCGAGGTGATCGGCCTGACCTCGCCCGCCAACGTGGCCTTCTGCGAAAGCCTGGGCTGCTACCACCGCCTGGTCACCTACGACGCGCTCGACGGCATCGCGGCCGACGCGCCCTGCGTCTATGTGGACTTCGCCGGCAACGCCGGCCTGCGCAACGCGATCCACGCGCGCTTCTCCAACCTCAAGTACAGCTGCTCGATCGGCGGCACGCACGTCGAGCAGCTCGCGTCCAGGGGCGCGGGCAAGGACTTGGCCGGTCCGCGCGCCACGCTGTTCTTCGCGCCGGCGCAGATCAAGAAGCGCACCGCCGAGTGGGGCGCAGACGAATTCGGCCGGCGCATGGTGGCCGCATGGCACCACTTCCTTGCCACCGTGACCGATGCCAGGAACCCCTGGCTGCGCGCCGAGCACCACCACGGCGGCGAAGCGGTGCAGGCCGCCTACGCGCAGGTGCTGGCCGGCAAGGGCGACCCGCGCGTCGGCCATATCCTTTCGCTTTACAAACAACCGGGCGGCCTCTGACATTCCGGGGGCCGGGGTAGCGACAATCGCTGCATGACCCTTTCCCCCGCAGCGCCCGCGAATACCCATCCTTACGAGAGCCTCACGCCCGACGTGGTGCTGGACGCTCTGGCAACGCTCGGCCTGCACGGCGACGGCCGGCTCACGGGCCTGAACTCGTACGAGAACCGGGTCTACCAGGTGTTCCTGGAAGACCGCAGTGCCGTGGTGGTCAAGTTCTACCGGCCCGAGCGCTGGAGCGAAGCCGAGATCCTCGAGGAGCACGGCTTCTCGCTCGAACTGGCCGCGGCCGAAGTGCCCGCCGTGGCGCCGCTGGTTTTCGACGGCGCCACGCTGCACCGCCACGGCGGCTTTGCCTTCAGCGTGAGCCCCTACCGCGGCGGCCGCGCGCCGGAGCTGGACGATTTCGAAGTGCTCGAATGGGTCGGCCGCTTTCTCGCGCGCATCCACACCGTGGGCGGCGCCAGGCCCTTCGAGGCCCGGCCCCCGCTCGACCTGCAGACCTTCGGCATCGCCTCGCGCGACTGGCTGCTGGCCAACGACAAGGTACCGCTCGACGTGCAGCGCGACTGGGAAAAGGCCTGCAACGAAGCGCTGGACATGATTGCCGCCACGGCACTGGCGGTGAACGCCCCTGCCTCCGACTTCAAGCCGCGCAAGCTGCGCCTCCACGGCGACGTGCATCCCGGCAACATCCTGTGGACACCCACCGACCGGCCCGGCGGCGGCCCGCACTTCGTCGACCTGGACGATGCGCGCACCGGCTTCGCGGTGCAAGACCTCTGGATGCTGCTGTCGGGCGAGCGCGCGCAGCGCACCTCGCAACTCTCGGGGCTGCTCGACGGCTACGAGCAGTTCCGCGAATTCGACCGCCGCGAACTCGCGCTGATCGAGCCGCTGCGCACCCTGCGGCTCATCCACTACAGCGCCTGGCTCGCGCGCCGCTGGGAAGACCCGATCTTCCCGATCAACTTTCCGTGGTTCGGCTCCAGCGACTACTGGAAGGGCCAGATCCTCGTGCTGCAGGAGCAGTGTGAGCAAATGGCGGAAGCGCCGCTCTACGCCTGAGAACGGGCCTCGGCCGCGAGGCTTTCCGCCACGCCCTGCAGCAACCGCTCGACCAGCACGTTCGGCGGCCCGCTGCGCCACACGCCATGAGCCTCCGATTGCGCCACCGCGCGGTCGAGTGGCCGGAACACCGCCCCGCGCAGGGCCGAATGCCGCATGGCCTGCGGCACCAGCGCCACGCCCATGCCCTGCGACACCAGCGAGACCACCGCGAGCCAGTGGCGCACCTCGTGCCGCACCTCGGGCAGGAAACCGGCGTCGGCGCAGATCGACAGGATGCGCTCGTGGTAGTCGGGCGAGGCCTCGCGCGAGAACAGCACGAAGGGCTGGCTGCGCAGGTCGGCCGGCGCGAGCACGCGCTTGCGCGCCAGCGCATGGCCCGCAGGCAGGCAGCACACGAAAGGCTCGGACAGCAGCAGCCGGTGCTGCAGCTCGGGCGGCATGCGGCTGGTGTGCACGAAGCCCAGGTCGAGCCGGTCGTGCAGCAGCTCGGCGATCTGCACGCCCGAATTGAGTTCGGCGAGCGTGATGCGCACCGCCGGATGCCTTGCCTGGAACGCACGCAGCGCCTGCGGCAAGCCACGGTAGAGCATCGCACCGACGAAGCCGATGCGCAGCCGCCCCGCCGAGCCTGCGGCCACGTCGCGTGCTTCGAGCGCCGCCTCTTCCGCCTGCAGGAGCAGCCGCCGCGCCGAGATGCGCAGCGCCTCGCCCGCATGCGTGAGCCGCACCTCCTTGCTGTTGCGCTCGAACAGCCGCGCACCCACCGACTCCTCGAGTTGGCGGATCGCCACCGACAGCGGCGGCTGCGAGATCGACAGGCGCCGCGCGGCGCGCCCGAAGTGCAGCTCCTCGGCCAGCACGGAAAAGTAGCGCAGGTGTCGCAGTTCCATGAATAGGCAAATCGAATCGAACAAGACCAATTCGATATTAGACACGGATCGTCTGGAAACCAACAATGCGGCGAACCAGGAGACAAACGCATGGCCCAGAACGACGCCACCGCTGCGCACGCGCACCCGATTCCCGACCGCCACGGCCAGAACCTGTTCAGCACCGACGCCGAGTTGCACACCCTGCTCGCGCTCTACCTGCCCGGCGACCTGCTGGCCCACATGCAGCCGCACTTCGAGCGCCTGGGCGGCCTCGCGGGCGGTCTGCTCGACGACCTGGCCGGCACCGCCGACCGCAACCCGCCCACGCTGAAGCAGCGCACCCGCACCGGCCTGGACGAGCAGAAGGTCGTCAAGCACCCGGCCTACGTGGAGATGGAACGCCTCGCGCTCAGCGAATTCGGCCTGGCCGCCATGTCGCACCGCGACGAGACGCTGGGCTGGAAGGGCAAGATGCCGCCGCTGGTCAAGTACGTGCTGACCTATCTCTTCGTGCAGGCCGAGTTCGGCCTGTGCTGCCCGGTGTCGATGACCGACTCGCTCACGCGCACGCTCAAGAAGTTCGCGAGCCCCGAGCTGGTGGCGCGCTACCTGCCGCGCCTGACTTCGCTGGACTTCGACGAGCTCGCGCAGGGCGCGATGTTCATGACCGAGCAGGCCGCGGGCTCCGACATCGCGGCCACCGCGACGATGGCGCGGCAGGAGGCCGATGGCAGCTGGCGCATCACCGGCGACAAGTGGTTCTGCTCCAACCCCGATGCCGACTTCGCGATGGTGCTCGCGCGCGCCGACAACGGCCTGCCCGGCATGAAGGGCGTGTCGCTGTTCCTGCTGCCGCGCCGGCTCGAAGACGAAAGCCTCAACCACTACCGCATCATTCGCCTGAAGGACAAGCTGGGCACGCGCTCGATGGCCAGCGGCGAAATCCGCCTCGAAGGCGCCGTCGCGTACCTGGTGGGCGAGGAAGGCCGCGGCTTCGTGCAGATGGCCGACATGGTCAACAACTCGCGCCTGTCGAACGGCGTGCGTGCCGCCGGCCTGATGCGACGCGCGGTGGCCGAGGCCGAGTACATCGCCTCCGAGCGCCGCGCCTTCGGCCGCACGCTCGAGCAGATGCCGCTGATGCAGCGCCAGCTCGACAAGCTGCGCCTGCCGGCCGAGCAGGCGCGCACGATGGTGTGCCAGACCGCGCTGGCGCTCGCGCGCTCCGATGCCGGCGAGCCCGATGCCTACGCACTGCTGCGCATCCTCACGCCGCTCATCAAGTTCCGAGCCTGCCGCGACGCGCGCAAGGTCACGGGCGATGCCATGGAAGTGCGCGGCGGCTGCGGCTACATCGAGGAATGGAGCGACCCGCGGCTTGTGCGCGATGCGCACCTGGGCTCGATCTGGGAAGGCACGAGCAACATCGTGGCGCTGGACGTGATCCGCGCCGTGAAGCGCGAGGGCTCGCTGCCGGTGCTGCGCGCGCACTGCGAGAAGCTGCTCGCCGATGCGGAACTGGCACCGGCTTTTGCGAAGGCGCTGCGCGATGCACTGGCGCGTGCCGCCGCGCTGGCCGAGACGGCCGCCCGCGAAGGCGGCGACGTGCTGGCGCGCCAGGCCGCCTCGGCGCTCTACCACTGCACGAGCAGCATCGCGATGGCCTGGGAGGCGGCGCGCAGCGGTTCGGCCCCGCGCCTGCGCTGGGCCCAGCTGGTGCTGCTGCACCGCGTGCTGCCGCGCGACCCGCTCGCGCCCGACGCGATGCCCGCGGACTGGAACAGCGCCACCACGCGCACCGCCAGGGCCACGGCCTGATTCACGACAGAAAAACGGAGACATCACCTTGCGACACCTCACCCACTTCTTCGCGGCCCTGGCCGCTTGCGCCGCGCTGCTGACCGCAGCGCCCGGCGTGCAAGCCCAGAGCCCCTTCCCCGCCAAGCCCCTGATGCTGGTCGTGCCCTTCCCGCCCGGCGGCCCGACCGACGCGATGGCCCGCACGCTGGCGGCCGAGATGAAGGACCGCCTCGGCCAGCCGATGATCGTGGAGAACCGCGCAGGCGCGGGCGGCAACATCGGCGCCGACTACGTGGCGCGCGCCGAAGCCGACGGCCACACGCTGCTGTTCGGCACCTCGGGCCCGCTCGCCATCAACGCGAGCCTCTACCGCAAGATCAGCTACGACCCGGTCAAGAGCTTCGCGCCGGTGATCCAGGTCGGCTACCTGCCGAACATCCTGGTGGTGAACCCTGCGCTGCCGGTGAAGGACGTGCGCGAACTCGTCGCCTATGCCAAGGCCAACCCCGGCAAGCTCAGCTATGCGTCGTCGGGCAACGGCGCATCGTCGCACCTGGCGGGCGTGCTGTTCAATTCGGTGGCCGGCACCGACCTGCAGCACATCCCCTACAAGGGCACCGGTCCCGCGCTCAACGACCTGCTCGGCAACCAGGTCAGCATGACCTTCACCGACATCCTCACCGCGCTGCCTTACGTGAAGGCGGGCAAGCTGCGCGCGCTGGGCGTGGCGACGGCCGCGCGCTCGCAGGCGCTGCCCGAGGTGCCGACGATTTCGGAGCAGGGCTACAAGGGCTACGACGTGAGCGTGTTCTTCGGCATCGTGGCGCCGGCCGGCACGCCCACGGACCGCGTGGCCAGGCTCAACCAGGCCTTCGCCGAAGTGCTGAACTCGCCCAAGGTCAAGCAGATGTTCGCGGCGCAGGGCCTCGAGGCCTCGGCCGACACCTCGCCGCAGAAGCTCGGGCAGTTCATCGTGAGCGAGTCGGCCAAGTGGAAGGACGTCGTGAAGAAGTCGGGCGCGCAGCTGGATTGATTTGCGCCTTGTTGCCTTGTTGTTCGGGGCGCGCTCCCGACGACGGGAGCGTTAGAAAGAGCGGTCGTTGATCAGCGGTACACCAGCGGCGTGCCCTGTGCACGCGCCCTGAACAAACAAACAAAAGCAAAAGCCCCAACACACAAAAGCACGGAACACCGAAATGACACACCCCCAAGGTGCCCTCGCAGGCATCCGCGTCCTCGACATCTCGCGCATCCTCGGCGGACCGTACTGCGGTCAGATCCTCGGCGACCACGGGGCCGACGTGCTCAAGGTCGAGCCGCCGCAGGGCGACGACACGCGCACCTGGGGCCCGCCCTTCAAGGACGGCGTGGCTTCCTACTACCACGGCCTGAACCGCAACAAGCGCGTGCAGCACCTGGATTTCTCCACGGAAGAAGGCCGTGAAGCACTGCTCGCACTCGTCGCCGAGGCCGACGTGCTGATCGAGAACTTCAAGACCGGCACCATGGAGCGCTGGGGCATCGGCTACGAGGCGCTCTCGGCGCGTTTTCCGCGCCTCGTGTGGTGCCGCGTCTCGGGCTTCGGCGCCGACGGCCCGCTGGGCGCGCTGCCCGGCTACGACGCCGCGGTGCAGGCCATGACCGGCATCATGAGCATCAACGGCGAGGCCGACGGCGGCCCGCTGCGCGTGGGCCTGCCGGTGGTCGACATGGTGACGGGGCTCAATGCGGTGATCGGCGTGCTGCTCGCGCTGCAGGAGCGCCAGCGCAGCGGGCGCGGCCAGTTCGTGGAGGCGGCGCTGTACGACAGCGGGCTCTCGCTGCTGCATCCGCATGCGGCCAACTGGTTCATGGACGGCACCGCGCCGCGCCGCACCGGCAACGCGCATCCCAACATCTATCCCTACGACGCGCTGGCCACGGGCACCGACCCGGTGTTCGTGGCGGTGGGCAACGACCGCCAGTTCGCCAGCCTGTGCCGCTGCATCGGCCTGCCCGGGCTGGCCGACGATCCGCTCTACCGCACGGCCGGCGCGCGCTCGGTGCACCGCGCAGGGCTCAAGCAGCAGCTGGAAGCGGCCATGGCCGCGTTCGACGGCCGTGCGCTGGTCGAGCAGCTGATGGCCGCGGGCGTGCCTGCCGCGCCGGTGCTGCCGGTGGATGCGGCGCTCCAGCATCCGCACACCGCGCATCGCGAAATGGTGGTCGAGATGGAGGGCGGCTACCGCGGCATCGGCGCGCCGGTGAAGCTCAGCCGTACGCCGGCGAGCTACCGGCACGCGCCGCTCACGCCGGGCGAGCGCTTCCTGCCCGAATCCGCGACCAGCGCCAGCGCCTCATAGCTCGGGCCGTACGCCGGCGCCCGCCTTGGGCGCATGGAAAGCCTGCATGAACGCGCCCTGCAGTTCCGCCGGCAGGTCGGGCCGGTGGCACATCGCATAGCCGAGGCTCGGCGGGTCGTCGGACAGCGCAACGAAGCGGATGTCGGGCCGCGCAATGCAGGCGAGCGATTCCACCACCAGCCCGATGCCCGCACCGGCCGCAACCAGCCCCACGAGCGAGATCGACGAGCTCGCGCACTGGTTGACCTGCGTGGTGATGCCGGCGCGCGCAAGGTAGGCGGCGATGCGGTCGAACACCACCGGCCCGATGTCCCGCCGCACCCCGACCAGCGTCTGCTGGCGCAGGTCGGCCGCCGCGATGCGCCCGGCGCCCGCGAGCGGATGGCCGGCCGGCATCACGGCCACGAAGTGGTCGCGGGCCACCTCGCGCACCACGAGGTCGTCGCGCGAGGACGGTGGGTGCACCACCGCCAGGTCGAGCCTGCGGTGCGCCACGGCCTCCTCGAGTTCATCCGACAGCCCTTCGGTGAGCGCCAGCACCACGCCCGGGTGCGCGGCCGAAAAGGCACGCATGGCATCGGGAAAGAACGACAGCGCCGCGATGGGCGTGACGCCGATCTCCAGCCGGTCGAAGGCGCCACGCCCGATGGCGCGCGCGGCTTCATCGGTTTCGGCGGCGCGCGACAACAGGCGCCTGGCGTGCGGCAGCAGGCGTGCGCCCTGTTCCGTCAGCCGGACGCCGCGCGCCTGGCGATCGAAGAGCGCAAAGCCCAGGGCCTCCTCGAGCCGCTGGACCCGCACGCTGAGCGCGGGCTGCGAGATGGCGAGCAGCGAGGCGGCGCGACGGATGTTGCCGATCTCGGCGAGCGTGACGAAGCATCGCCATTGCTTGAGTTCCAAGGAGCGGTCTCCAGCGCAGCGCCGCGGGCAACGGCCATCAGGGCGCGACGGGATTGCCCGGCGTGCCGAGGCTGCCGGCCGCAACGGCGGCGGCGGCATTGGCGGGCGGGCGGAAGGACACGCGCGTCGCCGAAGGTTGCGGTTGCGGCGCGGGAGCTGCGACCGGCCTGGTCACACCGCCCTTGGTGACCGTGACCGGCGCAGCGGGCAATGCACCCGGCGGGATCGGCGCCACGGGAGCGACAGGCGACGCTCCCGCAGCGGCCGCCGTGGTGACCGGCGCGGCGCCGCCCGCGGGCGCATACCCGGTTTTCCCCGCATTCGGATCGTGCAGCACCACGCTCTTGCCAACGCCCACGCCGGTGCCGATGGGCCCGACGCCGACGCCCACACCCACGCCGGCCGTGCCGGCCACCACGCCGGTGTCGTTGACCGCCACGCCCGCGCCGAGCGGGCCCCAGCCGGTGTTGAGCCCGACGGAGAAATTGCCGTCCCTGGTGGCGCCGAGCCCGAGCGAGAGCCCGGGCACCAGCGGAATGCCGATGTGATAGTGCGAACAGCCGCTCACCAGCACCAGGAGCAGCACCGCCGCAACGGCGGCGGCTGCACGGGCGATGCGCGGCCGGGCGTTCACACCAGCAGCGCGTTGACGCGCCTCACGTAGGCCGCGGGATCGGCCGGCAGGCCGCCTTCGGCCAGCAGCGCCTGGTCGAAAAGGATGTTCGCAAGATCGTCGAAGTGCGCCGAGCCGTCGAGCTTCTTCACGAGCGCGTGCTCGGCGTTCACTTCGAGCACCGGCTTCAGGTCAGGTGCCGGCTGGCCGGCCTGCTTGAGCATGCGCGCGAGCTGCGTGCTCATGCCGCCGTCCTGCACCACCAGGCAGGCCGGCGAATCGACCAGGCGCGTGGTCACGCGCACGTCCCCGGCCTTGTCCTTGAGCGCTTCCTTGAGCTTCTCGAGCAGCGGCTTGAAGGATTCGGCGGCTTCCTCGGCGGCCTTCTTCTCGGCCTCGTCCTGCAGCTTGCCCAGGTCGACCGCGCCCTTGGCCACGCTCTGCAGCGGCGTGCCGTCGAACTCGGTGAGGTAGTTGAGCGCCCACTCGTCGACGCGGTCGGTCATGAGCAGCACCTCGATGCCCTTCTTCTTGAAGACCTCGAGCTGCGGACTGTTCTTTGCGGCGGCGAGCGTGTCGGCCGTGATGTAGTAGATCGCGTCCTGGCCTTCCTTCATGCGCGCCTTGTAGTCGGCAAAGCTCACGCTCACCGCGTCGCTCGTGGTGGAGGCGAAGCGCAGCAGCTTGGCGATGCGGTCGCGGTTGCCGAAGTCTTCGCCCAGGCCTTCCTTGAGCACGGCGCCGAACTCGGCATAGAACCTGGCGTACTTGCCGGATTCGTCGGCGTACTCGGCCGCCGCCTCGGCGGCGGGCGTGGCTTTCTTGTCGACCACGTCGGTGACGTCGGCCGCGCTTTCGGTCGGGTCGGGTGCGGGCACCGATTCGCCGGAGCCCACGTCGATCTTGCCTTCGGCGCTTTCGGGCGCGGTCTTCTGCTTTTTCGCCAGGTCTTCGAGCATGCCGAGCACGCGCTTGGTGCTGCCTTCGCGGATGGCCTTCACGTCGCGGCTTTCCTGCAGCAGCTCGCGGCTCACGTTGAGCGGCAGGTCGGACGAGTCGATCACGCCCTTCACGAATCGCAGGTAGCTGGGCAGCAGCGCCTCGGCGTCGTCCATGATGAAGACGCGCTTCACGTAGAGCTTGACGCCCGCGCTCTTGTCGCGGTTCCACAGGTCGAACGGCGCCTTCGACGGGATGTAGAGCAGCTGCGTGTACTCGGTGCTGCCCTCCACGCGGTTGTGGCTCCAGGCGAGCGGCGCCTCGTAGTCGTGGCTGACGGCCTTGTAGAACTCTTCGTACTGCTCGGGCGTGATGTCCTTCTTGGGGCGGCTCCAGAGGGCGTTGGCCTTGTTGACCGTTTCCCATTCGCCGGTCTTGACCATGTCGCCGGGCTGGTCGTTCTCGCCTTCCTTCCACTCCTCCTTTTCCATGAGGATGGGCAGCGAGATGTGGTCGGAGTACTTGCCGACGATCTGCTTGAGCTTCCAGGCGTTGAGGTATTCGTCGGCGTCGTCGCGCAGGTGCAGCGTGATGCGGGTGCCGCGCTCGGGCCGCGTGATGTCGGCCACCTCGAAGTCGCCCGCGCCGGCGCTCACCCAGCGCACGCCCTGCTCGGCCGGCAGGCCCGCGCGGCGCGATTCGACGGTGATCTTGTCGGCCACGATGAAGCCCGAATAGAAGCCCACGCCGAACTGGCCGATGAGCTGCGCATCGGCCTTCTGGTCGCCGCTGAGCTTGCTCACGAAGTCTTTGGTACCACTTTTGGCGATGGTGCCGAGGTTCTCGATGGCTTCCTGGCGCGACAGGCCGATGCCCTTGTCGGTGATGGTGATGGTGCGCGCGGCCTTGTCGAAGGAAAGGCGCACGTCCAGCTCGGACTGGTCCTCGTACAGCTCGGGGTGGTCGAGCGCCTCGAAGCGAAGCTTGTCGCAGGCGTCCGATGCGTTCGAGATCAGCTCGCGCAGGAAGATTTCCTTGTTCGAGTAGAGCGCATGCGTGACGAGGTGCAGCAGTTGCGCGACTTCGGCCTGGAACGGGAGTTTCGTATTGGAAGAATCAGCCATGGGAAAGATGAAATGTCGAAGCCAAAAAATTCTAAGCCGGACGGCCGCCACCGGGCGCCCGGCTTACCAACTCTGCGAGTTGGGGCTTGCGCCCCGAAAAACAATAGGCCCCGATTCTTGCGGCGGCGTGAAGCCCTGCGCGGGCCTTATCTGGCCTGGGACTCGACCTCGCGGGTCCAGCGGTCGATCAGCCGCTTGCGCTCGGCGGCCCTGCCGTATTTCTCGAAGTCGTACTTGATGAGCTTCACGTCGCTCATCGACGGAATGCGCGCATCGGGCTTGAAGGTCTTGTTGGCGGGCGACTGCAGGCTGCCGACCTGCCCGCCGATCGCCTGGCCGGCCGGGCTCATGAGCCAGTCGTAGTAGCGCTTCGCATTCTCCTTGTTGCGCGCGCCCTTGACCAGCGCGATGCCGCCCACCTCGTAGCCCGTGCCCTCGCAGGGTGCGGCCGTCTTGACCGGAAATTTGTCGTAGCGCCAGCGCTCGAAGCCGAAGATGAAGCTCACGCCGACGGCCACCTCGCCCTTGGCGACGTTGGGCGCCTGCGCCTGCCCGCTGCGGGTGTAGCTGGTGACGTTGCGGTGCAGCTTCTTCAAATAGTCGAAGGCGGCGTCCTCGCCCATCTGCTGCACCAGGCCCGCGATGATGGTGTAGGCCGTGCCGCTCGAGGCCGGATGCGAGATCTCGATCTCGCCCCGGTATTCGGGCTTGACCAGGTCGGCCCAGCACTTGGGCTCGTGCAGCTTCTTGCGCTTGAGCAGCTCGGTGTTGAAGCCGAAGCCGATGGCGCTGGTGTAGAAGCCGCCCACCATGTTCTGCGACATGGCGTACTGGCGCACCGCCCAGTCGTGCAGGTCGTCGATGTAGGCCGGCCGGTAGGCTTCGAGCAGGCCCTGCTCGGCGGCCTGCAGGAACGGATCGCCGGTGCCGCCCCACCAGATGTCGGTCTTGGGGTTGGCCGCCTCGGCGCGCAGCTGGGCGCCGATTTCGCCGGTGCCCTTGTGCGCCTGCTGCACCCGGATGCCGGTCTCGCGCGTGAAGGCCGTGGCCGCCGCTTCGCACCAGCCCGCGTCGGTGCTGCACAGCGCATTCACCGTGCCCTGCGCCGCGGCGCCCGGAGAAAAAAGCAAGGCCATGGCGCCCGCGCATGCGGCAAGGACTGCGACGTTCCTGAGGGCAAAGGGGCGCATGCGTTCTCCGGTAAATGAATGAGTGACTGAATGATGAAAGGCGACGAGAGGATAGCGGGCAAAGCCGCTCAGCGGGCCGCCAGAAGCGGCGGCAGGTGCTCGGCCAGCCAGTCGACCACCACGCGTGTCTTGTGGGGCAGGTAGCGGCTTCGCGAGCGGATGACGTTGAGCTCGAAGCCGAAAGGCCGTGGCTCCTCGAACACGCGCACCAGCGTGCCGGCCGCCAGCGCGTCGGCCGCGAGCCAGGCCGGCAGGCGCGCCAGCCCCATGCCGCCGACGGCGGCTTCGAGCAGCACTTCGGCGCTGTCGCAGCGCAGCCGCGAGGGCAGCGCCACTTCGACCAGCCGGCCTTCGGCGTCGCGAAAGCGCCAGGGCGAGATCTGTCCATCGCGGGCGTAGAGCACCGCCTCGTGCAAGGACGAGGTCGAGGACGAAGCGCCGAGTGCGGCCACGCTGCCGGGGCGCCCGCGTTCGGCCAGGTAGGCGGGCGCAGCGCACAGCACCATCCATTGCACGCCGACCGGCCGCGCGACCAGCTCGGCGCTGTCGGCCAGCTCGCCGCTGCGGATGGCCAGGTCCAGCCCGTCTTCGACCAGGTCCACGCGCCGGTCGTTGAAGGAAAGCTCCAGCGACAGCCCCGGATGCCGCCGCGCCAGCGCCAGCAGCAGCGGCCCGACCTTCAGGCGCCCCAGCATGGCCGGCATGCTCAGGCGCACCAGCCCGGCCGCGGTGCTGCGGGCGGCGTCGGTCGTGGCTTCGGCGGCATCGAGCTCGGCCAGCACGCGCCGGCAGCGCTCGTAGTAGCCGTGGCCTTCCTCGGTGAGGCTCTGGCTGCGCGTGGTGCGCAGGAAGAGCCGCGTGCCCAGCCGCGCCTCCAGCCGCGCAATGCACTTGGCCACCGCGGAGCGCGTGACGTGCAGCCGCTCTGCCGCACGCGCGAAGCTGCCGGCCTCCACCGCGGCCACGAACTCTTCGATGCCCTGCAGGCGTGGACTCATTGGATACTTTCAGGCGCCATGAAGTTGAAAATTATCCTCCACTGGATAGATCAACTCGCCAATAGCATGAAGGCTCCTTTTTCGTGGAGGCTTTTTCATGCAGGCAAGCAGGACGCTCAGGCGCTGGCAACTTTCTTCCTTCGGCCGCGAGCAGCTCGAACAGGTGGAGCTGCGGCTGCCCACGCCCGGTCCGGGCCAGATCCTCGTTGAGGTGGGCGCGGTGTCGCTCAACTACCGCGACCTCCTGATGATCCGCGACGGCATGGGCATGACGTTCGACATGCCCTTCACGCCCGGCTCCGACATGGCCGGCACGGTGGTGGCCGCGGGCCCTGGCGTGCAGCGCCTGGCCGTGGGCGACCGCGTGGTCAACACCTTCTGGGGCGGCTGGATCGACAGCCACTGGCCGGCCGAGGCCGTGCCGATGGGCGGCCCCGGCCCGGGCATGCTGGCCTCGCACGTGCTGATCGACGCGGCCTGGGCCGTGGCCGCGCCGGCCACGCTCGATTTCGCGCAAGCCAGCACGCTCCCGTGCGCCGGCCTCACGGCCTGGTTCGCGCTGGCCGAGACCGGCGCGCTGCGGCCCGGCCAGACCGTGCTGGTCCATGGCACCGGCGGCGTGGCGCTGTTCGGCGTGCAGCTCGCGCGGCTGCATGGCGCGCGCGCCATCGTGGTCTCGGGCAGCGAGGACAAGCGCGCGCAGACGCTGGCGCTGGGCGCCTCCGAGGTGCTGAGGCGCGAGGGCGACTGGCCAGCCGAAGTGCGCCGGCTCACGCAGGGCCGCGGCGCCGACCACGTGCTCGAACTCGCGAGCGGGCCGAACCTCGATCGTTCGCTCCAGGCGGTGGCGCAGGGCGGGCGCGTGTCGATCATCGGCATGCTCGGCGGCGAGACGCTCAGCGCTTCGTACTACGCGATGGTGCTCGGCCGCATCACGGTACAGGGCATTGGCGTGGGCCATCGCCGCGCGCTCGAAGACCTGGTGCGCGCCGTCGACGTCAATGCGCTCGAGCCCGTGATCGCGGCGCAATACGCGTTCGATGCCTTGCCCGATGCGCTCGACCACCTCGCACGCGGCGCCTTCGGCAAGATCGTCGTCACGCCCTGACGAGGCCCTTTAGCTGTTTACGCAACGCGTGTCAGAAACAAAAGACCGCTGAACTGTGAACAGGTTCCGCCAGGTGCAACAACATGCGTGACGCATGCTGTTTACGTTCCTAGAATCCGCCCGCGCATGGCCCCGGGGCCTCGCAAATTTTTCAACTTCTGGATGGATGGAGCAGATGGAACATAGCACCTACAAAAAATTGTCGGCCGAGTTCATTGGTACTTTCTGGCTCACGCTGGGGGGCTGCGGGAGCGCGGTTCTGGCGGCGGCCTTTCCCAACAACCTGGGCATCGGCTTTCTTGGCGTCTCGCTGGCGTTCGGCCTGACGGTGGTGACCGGTGCCTATGCGCTCGGTCCGATCTCGGGCGGCCATTTCAATCCTGCCGTGTCGATCGGCCTTGCGGCCGCGGGGCGGTTCAAGGCCTCCCAGCTCGCGGGCTACATCGTGTCGCAGGTGCTGGGCGCCATTGCCGCGGCCGGCGTGCTCTACCTGATTGCCACCGGCAAGCCCGGGGCCGACATCGGCGGCTTCGCCACCAACGGCTTCGGCGAGCACTCGCCCGGCAAGTACGGCATGACCGCTGCGCTGGTGTGCGAGGTGGTGATGACCGCCGTGTTCCTGATCGTGATCCTCGGCGCCACCGCCAAGCGCGCGGCCGGCGGCTTCGCGGGCCTGGCCATCGGCCTGTGCCTCACGCTGATCCACCTGATCTCCATTCCGGTGACCAACACCTCGGTCAATCCGGCGCGCAGCACCGGCCCGGCGCTGTTCGGCCCGTCGTACGCGGTGTCGGAGCTGTGGCTGTTCTGGGTCGCGCCCATCGTGGGCGCGATCATCGGCGCGCTGATCTACCGCGCGCTGCTCGGCAACAACGACGACTGAAAAAACGCCGGGCGATCGATCAGCTGCCGCTGGCCGACCGCACGAGCGGCAGCGAGGTCGACTGCCCGATCGATTCCGTGCCCGTCGGGTGCGAGGCCGCATAGGCGCCGGCCTGCACGTCGGACACCGCGATCATCGAGTTCATGGCCGGCGCGCTGGTCGACTGGCCGATGGACTCGGTGCCGCTGGGCCGCGCGGCGGCCATCGCGCCGGCCTGCACGTCGGGGTTCTCGGGCGAATTCATCTGCAGCGGGTGGTAGTCCGAGCCGTCGGTGGTCTCGGCCGATGCATTCACGGCACCGAGCGCCGCGAACGCGGCAACGGAACCAAGGGCAAGAAGCTTGAGGGAAGTGCGCATGGTGTGTGCTCCTGGATGGTTTGTCTCCGGCCGCGTGCCATCGCGCGAACTGCGCGTGTCAGGGCCTGGATGCACTCTAGGCAGCCGGTCTGAGCGGGCCGTGAGCAGGAAATTAGCTCGGCGTGAGCGGCGCTGATGCCGACGACGCCGGCGGCAGGTGCACCCGCGCCAGCAGCCCCGGCCCGCCGTCATCTTCTTCATCGCGGTTGCGCAGCTCGATGCGCAGGCCATGGCGCTCGGCGGCCGTGCGTGCAATGGCCAGCCCGAGCCCGCTGCCGCCGGCCGGAGCGCCCGGCACGCGAAAGAAGCGGTCGAACACGCGGCCGATCGACGAGACCGGAATGCCCGGGCCGTTGTCGAGCACGTCGACCACCGCATGGCCGTCGACCTGGTGCAGCCGCACGTCGACCACGCCGCCTTCGGGCGCATAGCGCAGCGCGTTGTCGATCAGGTTGTCGAACACGCTGCGCAGTTCGGCGGCGGGCGCCTGCACCATGGGCGCGATCGATCCCTCGAAGCCGATGTCCACGCGGCGCGCGTCGGCCAGCACCATCAGCTGGCTCACGCTCTCGCGCAGCAGGGTCTCGATGTCGACCGGCTCGCGCGACGCGGGACGGCCCGGCGCATCCTGCCGCGAGAGGCTCAGCAGCTGCTCGATCAGGTGCTGCGCGCGGGTGACGCCGGCCTCGAGCTGGTTGAAGCGCTCGGTGGCCTCGCCGGCGGGCACGTGCGCGCGCAGGTTCTCGATCTGCAGGCCGATCGCGGCCATCGGCGTGCGCAGCTCGTGGGCCGCGTCCTGCACGAAGCGGCGCTGCGTGGCGAAGGCGCTGCGCACGCGCGACAGCAGGTGGTTGAAGGCCTGGACCAGCGGTGCGATCTCCTCCGGCACGCGCGCCAGCGACAGGTCGGTGGGGCTGCGCTCGTCCTGCGAGGCCACGTCGCGCGCCACCGCGCGCAGCGAGCGCGAAGCCGCCGACACGATGAGCCAGAGGATCAGCAAGGCCAGCGGCAGCAGCAGCGCGATGGGCAGGCCTTCGAGCAGCGCGCGGCGCAGCGCCCGGCGCCGGCGGTAGTCTTCGTTCTGCAGCACCTGCACGCGCGGCTGGTCGGCGCGCGGCGCGGGTTCGGCCGTGAACACGCGCCAGCGCGAAGGCGTGGGCACATCGGCGCCCGCATCGCTGAAACCCGGCCGCGGCTGCAGCGGCACCACGGCCAGCGGCGGCCAGGAGCTCGCGCGCAGCGTGCTGCCGTCGGCGCTCCATATCTGGACCACGAAGGCGCCGCGTACGAGGGCGGCATTGCCGTCGAGCGGACGCGGGGTCCTGGACTGGCCGCTGCCCGCATAGGAATCGGCCACCAGCCGCATCTGTTCGTCCAGCGCGTTGTGCACCAGGTCGCCATAGGCCACGAAGGTGAACCACGCCGTGAGCGCCGCCGCCGCCAGGTGCAGCGTGACGAGCCAGAACAGGAGCTGCGTGCGCAGCGAGCGCGGGCGCCACCAGCGGCCGCGCGCGGCCGTCATGCCGCCACGCGCCAGCCAAGCCCGCGCACGTTGCGGATCGAATCGGCGCCGAGCTTGCGGCGCATGCCGTGGATCAGCACGTCGATGGCGTTGCTGGTCACTTCCTCGCCCCAGCCGTAGATGCGGTTCTCGAGCTGCTCGCGCGAGAGGATGGCGCCGGGCCGCTCGAGCAATGCGTGCAGCAGCGCGAACTCGCGCGCGGTGAGCGCCTCGCGCGCGCCGTCGACCAGCACCTCGCGCGTGGTCAGGTCGAGCTGCAGCGTGCTGCCGCCGATCAGCGAATGCGCGGCGCCGTCGCGCCGGCGCACCACGGCCCGCATGCGCGCGAGCAGCTCGCGGAATTCGAAGGGCTTGAGCAGGTAATCGTCGGCGCCCAGGTCGAGGCTGTGGATGCGGTCGTCCAGGCCGTCGCGCGCGGTGAGCACCAGCACCGGCGTGGCATCGCCGCGCTCGCGGGCGCGGCGCAGCACCTCGGTGCCGTCCTGCCGCGGCAGGCCCAGGTCGAGCAGCACGCAGGTGTAGCCGCCGTCGCCGAGCGCGCTTTGCGCCAGTTCGCCGTCGCGCACCCAGTCGGCCGACCAGCCCGCGCCCTCGAGCGCCTGCTTCAGGCTGCGCCCGATCATCTCGTCGTCTTCCACCAGCAGCACACGCATTGCGGCGACTCCTTGGGCGGCAAGGTAGCACGTGATCGGGATGATCGGTCGTGCCCTGCGCCGCGGCGCAGCGTAGAGGCGCAGTCTTAGGCGGGGCTTAGCACGCGGACTTCGTGCCGCTCGCCCTCGCCGTCCGCTGCGAAGGCCAGCAGGCGCATGGCCTCTTCCTGCACGCCGAGCCGGTCGGCCTTCGACCAGCGGGTGAAGGGCTCCAGCACCACCTTGGCCGTGTTCTTCGCGCGCTCGATCTTCCAGACGCCCGCGACGAAACCGTCGAGCAGCACCGTGCCGCGCACGATGCCGTTGACGGTGAACACCCGGGCGCGGTGCGCCTCGCTCATCACGCGGCTGCGGTCGGCATGCGAGAGCAGCAGGTTGTCCCATTCGGCGACGAGGCGCGGCGGCGCGGGCGCGTCCGGCCCGGGGCGCGGCGCGCGCGGCAGGTCGAACAGTTCCTGGCCCTGCTCGCCGATGAATATGCGCAGCTGCGGCCGCAGGCGCTCGGCCACGGCCTTCCAGCCCGTGAGGCCCGACCACGCGCCGGCATCGGCGAGCGTAGCGGGGCCGAAGGCCGCCAGGTAGCGCAGCAGCAGGTCGTCCTGCGTGGCGGCCGCGGCATCGGCGGCGGATTCGCCGAGCCACTGTGCGATGGGCTGCAGCCGTGCGCCCTGGTGCGAGTTCCAGCTGCCCGCGGGCGGCAGGTGCACCAGCGGCAGGTTGTTGCGGATGAGTGCGGCGAGCGAGGCGGGCTCGCGGTCTTTCCAGCGCGCCGCGAGTGCCTGGCCGAGTTCGGAGCTGGTGAGCGGGCCTTCGCGCAGCAGCGCCCGGCCCGCCTGCACCACCGCCGCACGGTCGATGCCTTCGAGCGCCCGCGCATGGCTGCTGCCCTGCAATCCGCGTTGATGCACGGGTTCGAGCAGCGGCCGCCAGGCCAGCGCATCCGATGCGGCCATCAGGTGCAGGGTCGCGCGCATCGTCGACATGCGCACGACGCGGCGCTTCTTCAGGGCTTCGGTCAACTGCTCGCGGCGAAAGCCTTCGAGCCGGCTCCACAGACCGATGTAAGGCGGGTTCGGCGCCTGCGCCTGCAGCCCCGCCAGCTTTTCGATGGCCTGCGCGGCCGTCGCCCTGCGCCGCTGCAGCAGCATCTGCCGCGCCAGCGTGGCCCGGTTCAGTGCGCGCTGGCTCAGCACCACGGCCATCGGCGAAGACTCAGAACTTCTCGTGCGGACCGAGGTAGCGCCACTGCCCGACGGGCAGGTTGCCGAGCATCACCTTGCCGATGCGCACGCGCTTCAGGCCCACCACCTTCAGGCCGACCAGCTCGCACATGCGGCGGATCTGGCGCTTCTTGCCCTCGGTGAGCACGAAGCGCAGCTGCTCGGGGTTCTGCCATTCGACCCGCGCCGGCTTGAGCGGCTGGCCGTCGAGGCTCAGGCCGTGGCGCAGCCTGGCGAGCATCGCCGGCGGAAAGACCGCCTGCACATTGGTCGTGACGGGATCGTCGTCGTCCATGCGCACCAGCTGCCCGGTGGGCGCGGGCTGGCCCAGGCCGTGATAGGCCACGCGCACCAGGTACTCCTTCTCCATCACCGAGTCTTCGCCGATCAGCTGGCGCGCGATGCGCCCGTCCTGCGTCATCACCAGCAGGCCGATCGAATCGATGTCGAGCCGCCCGCACGGCGCAAGGCCGCGCAGTTGCTGGGGGTTGAAGAAGAAGCGCGTGTTGTCTTCGGCCCAGCGGTTCTGCGGCGTGAACAGCGTCACCGCCGGCTCATGGCCATCTTCGGCCTGCGCGCTCACGTAGCCGATGGGCTTGTTGATCAGGATGGTGACCTGGTTCGCCTGCTGGCCCTTGGCGGCCTTGTCGACCTCGATGCGGTCCGCCGGCATGACCTTCACGCCCATTTCGGCCGGCTTGCCGTTCACCTTCACCCAGCCGTTGGCAATCCACTCATCGGCCTCGCGGCGCGAGCAGAGGCCGAGCTCGGCCATGCGTTTGTTGAGGCGGATCGGGGCAGTGGCGTCGGTCATGCGGGGGCGCGGTCGGTTGGGGGCGGGTCACGCCCGGTGAAGCGGTGCGCAGCGGCATTTTCGCTGATGGACGCCGCCTGCGGGATGTGTCGCAATGCATGGGGATAATGCGCGCCAATGGCCCGCCGACGGCCCCCACCCGCATGACCAAAATCCTGATCCTCAGTGTGAGCGCCGGCAACGGCCACGTGCGCGCAGCGCAAGCCCTCGAAGCCGCCGTGCAATCGACCCCGCCGCACACGGCAGTCCACATCGATGCCATGGCCCATGTGGCCGGCGGTTTCCGGAAGGTTTACACCGACTGGTACATCCAGCTCGTGAACCGCGCGCCCGAGCTGTGGTCGTACCTGCACCAGCGCACCGATGCCACGCCGCACCATTCGACTTCGCAGCGCCTGCGCCGCGGCATCGAGCGGCTGAGCACCGGCGCCCTGGTGCGCGAAATACGCCGCGAGAAGCCCGACGCCGTGATCTGCACCCACTTCCTGCCCGCCGAGCTGCTGATGCGCGAGCGCAACCGCGGCCGCATCGACTACCCGGTGTGGCTGCAGATCACCGACTACGACCTGCACAACATGTGGCTGGTGCCGGGCATGGCGGGCTACCTGGCCGCGACGGAAGAAGTGGCCTTCAGGCTGCAAGCGCGCGGCATTCCCGCGGAGCGCATCCACGTGACGGGCATTCCGGTGATGCCCGCTTTCTCCGAACCCGACGCGCCGGCGCTCGCGCGCAATGCCTGCGCCACGGCGCTCGGCCTCGACCCCGCGCGGCCCGTGCTGCTGATGGCCTCGGGCGGCGCGGGCGTCGGGGATCTGGCGAGCATGGTCGAGCGCGTGCTTTCGCTCGGCGGCGACAGCGGCTTCCAGGTGATTGCCGTGGCCGGCCGCAACGCCGAGGCCCTCGGCAGGCTCCAGGCCCTGGCCGCCCGCCACCCGGGGCGCGTGGTCGCCATCGGCTTCACGAACGAGATGCACAAGCTCATGGCCGCGGCCGACCTCGTCGTGACCAAGCCCGGCGGGCTCACCGTGTCGGAGTGCCTCGCGCTCGGCAAGCCGATGCTGCTGATCTCGCCGATTCCGGGGCAGGAAGAGCACAACGCCGGCTTCCTGATGGAAGAGGGCGCGGGCTGGCTCGCCTACGACACCATCGGTCTCGACTACAAGGTGGCGCGGCTGATGGCCGACCCCGCCAAGCTGGCGGCCATGGCCGAGCGCAGCCGCGTGCTCGGCAAGCCGCGCGCGGCGGCCGCGGTGCTGCGCCACGTGCTGGGCGAAGCCGCATGACGGGCGCTGTGGAAAAGACGGGCGTGGCCCGCACGCTCGGCTACCTGGCATGGGTGGCGGTGATGGCCTTCTTCTTTGCCAACGCCGAGATCCAGATCGAAGGCGGCGCCGGCTGGGCCACCTCGCTGCCCACCTGGCGCATCGAGAACAGCATCTGGCTCGACATCTTCTGGGGCGGGCGCGCCATGACGGGCTACCACGCCTGGGTCTTCACCTTCATGGTGCTGGTGTTCTTCGCGCCGCTGGCCTTCAACGGGCGCTGGACGTGGCGCGACGCGGGGCTGGCCGTGGCGGGCCTGATCGTGTTCTGGGTCTGCGAAGACTTCCTGTGGTTCATCATCAACCCGGCGTTCGGCTGGGCGCGCTTCAATGCGGTGGATGCGTTCTGGCACAAGCACTGGATCTGGGGCGCGCCGGTCGACTACTGGGGCGGCCTGGCGGTGGCCCTGCTGATCCTGGTGACGCGGCACTGGCGGCGCGCGAAATGAGCGCGAGAAGCCACAAGCGCAGGAACAGCAGCGACGCCGCGGCGCACGCCGCGCCGCGCCCCGGGCACTGGGCCGATCCGCTCGACACGCTCGGGGTCGAGAACCTGCACCGCATCACGCCCACGCTGTACCGCAGCGCGCAGCCGCGCGTCGCCAACGTGGCGGCGCTGAAGGCGCTGGGCATCCGCACCATCGTGAGCCTGCGCTCCTTCAACGACGACCGGAAGGTGTTCGCGGGCAGCGGCATCCGCCTGGTGCGCGTGCCGATCAACACCTGGTCGATCGACGACGCCAAGGTGCTGCGCGCGCTGGTGGCCATCCGCGAGGCCGAGAAGCAGGGGCCGGTGCTGATCCACTGCATGCACGGCGCCGACCGCACCGGCGTGGTCGCGGCGGCCTACCGCATGGCGGTGCAGGGCCGGGACAAGGAGAGCGCGCGCCTCGAGATGTTCCGCGGCGGCTACGGCTACCACACGCTGTGGCGCAACATTCCGCGCTACATCGACCGCCTCGACCCGAAGAAGATGGGCCATGCGCTGGCCCATGCGCCGGTGATTCCTGCGGTGTCCTGAAGGCGTCTGCAGCTTTCGCGCACCGCTCCTATACTGGCCGCCCCGTGGCCCTGGGCCACCTTCGAACTCGCCTCTTTCACGAGGCCACAAGGGGCTCATCCATGGCACTGCAACTGCGCTCCCTCATCCGCGCGAACGGCGAACTCGAACTCTCGCTGCACGACGAGCCGATTCCTGAACCGCAGGCACACGAAGTCGTGATCCGCGTCGAAGCGTCGCCAATGAATCCGTCGGACCTGGGCCTGCTGTTCGGCGCGGCCGACATCGGCACCGCCAAGGTCTCCGGCACGCCCGAGCGGCCCATCGTGACGGCCACGGTGCCCGAGCGCGCCATGCCGGCCATGGCCGGGCGGTTGGACCAGTCGATGCCGGTCGGCAACGAAGGTGCCGGCGTGGTGGTCAAGGCCGGTTCGTCGCCCGCGGCGCAGGCGCTGCTGGGCAAGACGGTGGCCGCGATCGGCGGCGCGATGTATTCGCAGTACCGCGCTGTGGCCGCGGCCCAGTGCCTGGAACTGCCAGCGGGCACGGCGCCGGCCGAAGGCGCATCGTGCTTCGTGAACCCGCTCACTTCGCTGGGCATGGTCGAGACGATGCGGCGCGAAGGACACAAGGCGCTGGTGCACACGGCCGCCGCATCCAACCTGGGCCAGATGCTCAACAAGATCTGCCAGAAGGACGGCATTGCGCTGGTCAACATCGTGCGCAAGCCCGAGCAGGAGGCGCTGCTGCGCGGCATCGGCGCGAAGTACGTGTGCAGCACGAGCTCGCCCACCTTCCTCGAAGACCTGACGCAGGCCTTGGTCGAGACCGGCGCCACGCTGGCCTTCGATGCCACGGGCGGCGGCAAGCTCGCGGGACAGATCCTCGGCTGCATGGAAGCGGCGCTGAACCGCACCGCCAAGGAATACAGCCGCTACGGCTCGACCACGCACAAGCAGGTCTACATCTACGGCGGCCTCGACCGCTCGCCGACGGAGTTCGTTCGCAACTTCGGCATGGCGTGGGGCATGGGCGGGTGGCTGCTGTTTCCGTTCCTGCAGAAGCTCGGGGATGAAGGCGTGCAGCGGCTGCGGGCGCGGGTCGTGGCTGAATTGAAGACCACGTTTGCGAGCCACTACACGCGGGAGGTTTCCTTGTTCGAAGCGCTGCAGCTCGATGCGATCGGCGTGTATGGGAAGCAGGCGACTGGCGAGAAGTTCTTGCTCAACCCCAACAAGGGCGTCGCGGCGTGAATGCCGCTGCCCTCACCCCAGCCCTCTCCCGGAGGGAGAGGGAGAGGGAGAAACACACAGCCCGACGCCGTGCATTCGGTCTTGTCCCCTCTCCCTCCGGGAGAGGGCTGGAGTGAGGGCTCTGTGCCCCCGACAAAGCGCGGCGCCCGCCAGCTAAACCACCAGCCGATACCCCACGGCCGTTTCCGTCAGCAGATGCCGCGGCTGCGCCGGATCGGCTTCCAGCTTCTGCCGCAGATGCCCCATGTAGATGCGCAGATAGTGACTCTGGTCCGTGTGCGACGGGCCCCACACCTCGCGCAGCAGCTGGCGCTGCGTGAGCACGCGGCCGGCGTTGGCGACGAGCACTGAAAGCAATCGGTACTCGGTCGGCGTGAGATGCACCTCCGCGCCGGCGCGGCGCACGATGCGCGCGGCGCGGTCCAGCTCGACCTCGCCGAAACGGAACAGGGCGTCCGCGGGCTCGTCGTTGCCACCACCCGCTGCGCGCGGGCGGCGCAGGTTGGCGCGCACGCGCGCCAGCAGTTCGCCGGTGCCGAAGGGCTTGGTCAGGTAGTCGTCGGCGCCGGCATCGAGCGCGGCGATCTTGTCGGCCTCGTCGCTGCGCGCCGACAGCACGATGATCGGCACGGCCGACCAGCCCCGCACATCGCGGATCAGCGACACGCCATCGCCGTCGGGCAGGCCGAGGTCGAGCACCAGCAGGTCGGGCTGGCGCGTGCCAGCCGCCGCAAGGCCATCGCGCAGCGTGCCGGCCTCGTGCACCAGCCAGCCCTCGGCCTCGAGCGCGCCGCGCACGAAGCGCCGGATCTGCGGCTCGTCCTCGATCACGATGGCGGTGGGCGATGGCATGGGTTCAGAGTTGTGCTTCTTCGGCCGGTTCCGGTGGCTCCCGGCGCGGCAGGGTGACCGTGAATTCTGCACCGCCGCCCTGCGCATTGGCCGCGGCAATCTCGCCGCCATGCGCGCTCACCACGGCCCGGCAGATCGCCAGGCCCAGGCCCACGCCCGGCGTGGCCGACTCGGTTTCGCCGCGGGTGAACTTGTCGAACAGCTTCTGCTCGCGGCCCAGGAGCGCGGCGGGCAGGCCCGGGCCGTGGTCGCGCACCGTAAGCACCAGCGTGCCGGTCTCGGCCCGCGCGCCGACCACGATGGGCGGCGCGCCGTACTTGGTGGCGTTCTCGATCAGGTTGACCAGCACGCGCTCGATCAGCACGGCATCGAATTCGACCAGCGGAAGCCCGGGCTCGAGCGCGGTCTGCACCATGGTATTGCCGAGCGCGGGGCGCGCCGCGCGGATGGCCGAGCCGACCACCTCTTCCACCGATTGCCAGTCGCGCCGCAGGTTCACCGCGCCGCCCGCAATGCCGCTTTCGAGCCGTGCCATGTCGAGCAGGTTGTTGACCAGCGCGTGCAGCTCATGCGCCTGCGCCACGATGGCGCGCGCCGCCTCGGCGTGCGCTTCGGGCGGCAGCGTCTGCAATGATTCGGCCAGCGCGATCAATGCGGTGAGCGGCGTGCGAACGTCGTGCGAAATGGCGCCGAGCAGCGCGTTGCGCAGGCGCTCCGACTCCATCTCGACCACCGCCTGCTGCGCCACCTCCACATAGTGCACGCGCTCCAGCGCAATCGCGATCTGCCGCGCCAGCGTATCGAGCTGCTGCGCCTGCTCCGGAATCAGCAGCCAGCGCGGCTGCGCCGGCGACAGCGCGAGCACGCCGCGCACGCGCATCGGCGCCTGCAGCGGCACGTAGTGCCAGGGCTGCGCCGCCAGCGTGGCGGTGGCGAGGCCGGCGGGCTGGCCGTGGCGGAAGGCCCAGTCGGCCACCTGCGCATCGAAGCCCTCCGGCGGGCTCTTCGGCAGCACGAGCTGGTCGGCCGCATCGGTGACCAGCACCAGCGCATGGCCGCCGAAGTGCCCCTGCACCGCGGCGGCGCCCAGTGCCACCACCTGCGTGCTCTCCAGCGCGGCCGAGAGTTCGCGCGTGAGCTCGAACAGCGAGCGTGCCCGCCGCTCGCGGCTGGTCGACACGCCGGCCGCAAAGCGCAACCCCGCCATCAGCTGGCCCACGAGCAGTCCCACGCCGAGCATGATCGCGAAGGTCAGCACGTACTGCACGTCGCTGACCGCGAACGACAGCCGCGGCGGCACGAAGAAATAGTCGAACGCCGCCACGTTGAGCAGCGCTGCGAGCGCCGAGGGCCCGCGGCCGAAGCGCATGGCCACGCCAACCACGCCCAGCATGAACAGCATCACGATGTTGGACAGCTCCAGCACGCGGGCCAGCGGCGTGCAGACCAGCGTGAGCGCGACGCTGGCGGCCGTGGCCCACGCGTAGCCCGGCCAATGGACGGGCGCCTTCTCGTGGTCGTCGTCGTCGGCGCGTGTGCCGGCGATGGGAGCGCGCGACAAGCGGCGCGAGCTGTCGGCGCGCCCGACTTCCATGATGTCGAGCGCGGGCGCGCGCCGGGCCAGCGCGCGCGGCAGCGGCATCGGCGTGGCGGGCCACCAGCGGCGCCAGCCGGTGGCCGGCTCCGGGCGCCCCAGCACCAGCGTTGCGCAGTTGAGCCGCCGCGCTTGTTCGGCCAGTTGCTCCGCCACGTCGGAGCCGGTGAGCACCGCGGTGGCCGCGCCCAGTTCCTCGGCAAGCTTGAGCACCGCGAGGATGCGGTCGCGCTCCTCGGCGGCGAGCCGCTGCAGCCGCGGCGTCTCGACGTACGCCGCATGCCAGCGCACGTTAAGCTGGCCCGCAAGCCGCGCCGCGGTGCGCACCGTCTGCGCGGCGCCCTCGTGCGGCCCGACGCACGCGAGGATCGCGCCCGAGGTGTTCCACGCCTGCAGTCCGCCGCCCTGCCCATCCTTTCCATTGCGGCCGGCCGCGCCCGACTGCTCGACGCGCCAGCCGCGCACGTCGTCTTCCACGTGCTCGGCGGTGCGGCGCAGCGCAATCTCGCGCAGCGCGATCAGGTTGCCCTTGCGGAAGAAGTTCTGCGCCGCGCGCTCGGCCTGCTGGGGCAGGTAGACCTTGCCGGCAGCCAGCCGCGCCGCGAGCTCGTCCGGCGTGACGTCGACCAGCACCACCTCGTCGGCCTCGTCGAGCACGGTGTCGGGCACGGTCTCGTTCACGCGCACGCCGGTAATGGCGCCGACGGTGCCGTTGAGGCTTTCCAGATGCTGCACGTTGAGCGCCGACCAGACCTCGATGCCCGCGGCCAGCAGCTCCTGCACGTCCTGCCAGCGCTTGGCATGACGGGATCCGGGCGCATTGGTGTGCGCCAGTTCGTCGACCAGCAGCACCGCCGGCTTGCGCGCGAGGGCGGCGTCGAGATCGAATTCGGCCCGCTTGCGGCCGCGATAGTCCAGCTCGCGCAGCGGCAGCACGTCGAGCCCCGCGAGCAATGCCGCGGTTTCGCTGCGGCCGTGGGTCTCGGCCACGCCGACGAGCACGTCGCGCCCCGTCGCGTGCTCGCGCTGCGCCGCGCTGAGCATGGCCCAGGTCTTGCCGACGCCGGCGCTGGCGCCGAAGTAGATGCGCAGCTTGCCGCGCAGCGCGCGCGCCTCGTCGCTGCGCAGTTGCGCAAGCAGGGCGTCGGGATCGGGGCGGGCGTCGGGCATGGCGGTGGCTGCGCAGGTTAGCGCATCGGCGCGCCTTCATCGAGCGCGAGATTGAGCGCCAGCACATTGACCCGCGCCTCGCCCAGAAAACCCCAGAGCGGCGCCTGCGTGTGGCTGGCGACCAGCGCCTTCACCTGCTCGACCGGCAGGCCGCGCACGCGCGCCACGCGCGCCGCCTGATACTGCGCGGCGGCGGGGCTGATGTCGGGGTCGAGCCCGCTGGCCGAGGCCGTGACCAGGTCGACCGGCACAGCCGCGGTATTGCCCGGGTCGGCGGCGCGCAGCGCCTCGATGCGCGCCTTGACCGCATCGGCCAGTGCCGGGTTGAGCGGTCCCTGGTTCGAACCGCCCGAAGCGCTCGCGTTGTAGGGCTGCGGCGCGGTGGCCGATGGCCGGCCCCAGAAGTGCTTCGGATCGCTGAAGTTCTGGCCGATGAGGCTGGAGCCCACGGTGGTGCCGTTGCGCACGACCAGGCTGCCGGCCGCCTGCGACGGAAACAGCGCCTTGGCGGCGCCGGTGACGGCCAGCGGATAGACCAGGCCGGTGAGCGCGCTCAGCAGCGCGAAGAGCACGAGGGCGGGACGAATGATGTTGCCATTGTTGTTCATGGAAGTCTCCTCAGACCAGATGGACTGCGACCAGCAGCCAGTCGATCAGCTTGATGCCGATGAAGGGAACGAGCAGGCCGCCGAGGCCATAGATGGCCAGGTTGCGGCGCAGCAGCGCGGCAGCACCCACCGGCCGGTAGCGCACGCCCTTGAGCGCGAGCGGAATCAGGAACACGATGACCAGCGCGTTGAAGATCACGGCAGACAGGATCGCCGACGACGGGCTCGCGAGCCGCATCACGTTGAGCGCGCCGAGCTGCGGATAGGTCGAGACGAAGATCGCCGGAATGATCGCGAAGTATTTCGCCACGTCGTTCGCGATCGAGAAGGTGGTGAGCGAGCCGCGCGTCATCAAGAGCGCCTTGCCGGTCTCCACCACCTCGAGCAGCTTGGTCGGGTTCGAGTCCAGGTCGACCATGTTGCCGGCCTCTTTCGCGGCCTGCGTGCCGCTGCCCATGGCCACGGCCACATCGGCCTGCGCGAGGGCGGGCGCGTCGTTGGTGCCGTCGCCGGTCATCGCGACCAGGCGGCCTTCGGACTGGTACTGGCGGATGAGCGCCAGCTTGTCCTCGGGCGTGGCTTCGGCCAGGAAGTCGTCGACGCCGGCCTCGGCCGCAATGGCCGCGGCCGTGAGCTTGTTGTCGCCGGTGATCATCACGGTCTTGATGCCCATGCGGCGCAGCTCGGCGAAGCGTTCCTTGATGCCGGTCTTGACGATGTCCTTGAGCTCAACCACGCCGAGCACGCGGTTGCCCTCGGCCACGGCCAGCGGCGTGCTGCCGCGGCGCGCCGCTTCCTCGGACGCGCGCAGCATCTCGGCGGGCACGCTGCCGCCCAGCGATTCGACATGCCGGCGGATCGCATCGACCGCGCCCTTGCGCAGCAGGATGGCGTCGGTGTCGAGGCTGTTGGGTGCGGCCGGCAGGTCGACGCCGCTCATGCGGGTCTGCGCGGTGAAGG
The DNA here is from genome assembly GCF_000463015.1 of Variovorax paradoxus B4. Taxonomy (NCBI): domain Bacteria; kingdom Pseudomonadati; phylum Pseudomonadota; class Betaproteobacteria; order Burkholderiales; family Comamonadaceae; genus Variovorax; species Variovorax paradoxus. Next base: position 5,451,813 of record NC_022247.1, read on the forward strand.
GCACGAAGCGGGCACCTTCGACGGCGGCAACCTCCAGGCCGTCGCGGCGCGCGAGCTCCACGATGCTGCGGCCTTCGGGCGTCTCGTCGGCCAGCGAGGCGAGCATCGCGGCACGCGCGAGGCGGCCCTTCGGCACGCCGGGCGCGGGCAGGAAGGCGCTGGCCTGGCGGTTGCCGTGCGTGATGGTGCCGGTCTTGTCGAGCAGCAGCACGTCGACGTCGCCGGCGGCTTCCACCGCGCGGCCCGAGGTGGCGATCACGTTGGCCTGCATCATGCGGCTCATGCCGGCCACGCCCACCGCCGAGAGCAGGCCGCCGATGGTGGTGGGAATCAGACACACCAGCAGCGCCACCAATGCGGTGAGCGACACCACGGTGCCCGCACCCGCGGCTTCCACGCTGAACACCGAGAACGGCAGCAGCGTGACGGTGACCATCAGGAACACCAGGGTGAGCGCGACCAGCAGGATGGTGAGCGCGATCTCGTTGGGCGTCTTGTGGCGCTTGGCCGCCTCGACCATGCCGATCATGCGGTCGAGGAACGACTCGCCCGGGTTCACCGAGATGCGCACCACCAGCCAGTCGGACAGCACGCGCGTGCCGCCGGTCACGGCCGAGAAGTCGCCACCCGATTCGCGCACCACGGGCGCCGATTCGCCGGTGATGGCGCTCTCGTCGACCGAGGCCACGCCTTCGATCACTTCGCCGTCGAGCGGGATCACATCGCCAGTTTCCACCAGCACCACATCGCCCTTGCGCAGGTTGGGCGCCTGCTCCGGCAGGAACGCCGCGCCGTGATGGGGCTCCTTGAGCTTCTTGGCCCAGGTGTCCTTGCGCAGGCCGCGCAGCGAGGCGGCCTGCGCCTTGCTGCGGCCCTCGGCCAAGGCTTCCGCGAAGTTGGCGAACAGCACGGTGAACCACAGCCAGATGGTGATGGCCAGCACGAAGGCGGGCTTCATGCCGGTGTCGCCCGGGAAGCTCAGCGCGTGCACCCAGAGCAGCGTCGTGAGGATGCTCCCGATGTAGACGATGAACATCACCGGATTGCGCCACTGCGTGCGCGGGTTCAGCTTGGCGAAGGCGCCCCAAAGGGCGGGCTTGACCAGCGCTGCATCGAACAGCGAAAGAGATGTTTTGGTTTTGGCAGTCATGGTGCGCTCCTTATTTCCAGAGCACGAGGTGTTCGACGATCGGCCCGAGGGCGAGCGCCGGCACGTAGTTGAGCAGGCCGACCAGCAGCACGGTGCCGATCAGCAAAGAGACGAACAGCGGGCCGTGCGTGGGCAGCGTGCCGCCGGTGACGGGCAGGCGCTTCTTGGCCGCGAGCGCGCCGGCAATGGCCAGCACCGGCACGATCACGCCGAAACGGCCGAGCCACATCGCGAAGCCTAGCAGCCCGTTGTAGAAGGGTGTGTTGGCCGAGAGGCCCGCGAAGGCGCTGCCGTTGTTGTTGGCGGCCGAGGTCAGCGCGTAGAGGATCTCCGAGAATCCATGCGCGCCGGGATTCGCGATGCCGGCCCTGCCGGCGCCTGCGACCACGGCCACGGCGGTGCCGGCCAGCACGAGAATCGGCGTGACCAGGATCGCGATGGAGATCAGCTTCATCTCGCGCACCTCGATCTTCTTGCCGAGGTACTCGGGTGTGCGCCCGATCATCAGGCCCGCGATGAACACCGCGAGCATCGCGAAGATCAGCATGCCGTAGAGGCCGGTGCCGACGCCGCCGAACACCACTTCGCCGAGCTGCATGAGCACCATGGGCACCATGCCGCCCAACGGCGTGAGCGAGTCGTGCATGACGTTCACCGCACCGCACGAGGCGGCCGTGGTGATGGCGGCAAAAAGCGCAGAGGCATCGATGCCGAAGCGCACTTCCTTGCCTTCCATGTTGCCACCGCTCTGCAGCGCGCTCGACATCTGGTCGACACCGAGCGAACCGAGCAGCGGGTTGCCCGCCTGCTCCGAGGGCGTGATCACGATCACGGCGATGACGAACATGATCGTCATCGCGGCAAGCACGGCCCAGCCCTGGCGCATGTCGCCGACCACGCGGCCGAAGGTGAAGCACAGCGCCGCCGGGATCAGGAAGATCGCAAGCATCTGCAGCAGGTTGCTGAGCGCGGTCGGATTCTCGTACGGGTGCGCCGAGTTGGCATTGAAGAAGCCGCCACCGTTGGTGCCGAGCATCTTGATGGCCTCTTGCGAAGCGACCGGGCCCATGGCCAGCGCCTGCGTCCTGGTGGTGGCGTCTTCCAGCACCGGGGCACCGGCGGCGTCCTTCAGCGGCTGGCCGTCGGCGCCGCGCTTCGGTTGCTGGAAGGCGGTGGTCTCGATCGTGTCCACGGTCTTGTAGGCGTCGAAGTTCTGGATCACGCCCTGCCCCGCAAGGCACAGCGCGAGCACGAACGCGACCGGCACCAGCACCCACAGCGTGATGCGCGTGACGTCGGCCCAGAAGTTGCCGACCAGGCCCTTGCCGTCACCGCGGCGCGCGAAGCCGCGCACCAGTGCGAAGGCCACCGCGATGCCGGTGGCGGCCGACAAGAAGTTCTGCACCGCGAGACCGAGCATCTGCGTGAGATAGCTCATGGTCGACTCGCCGGCGTAGCCCTGCCAGTTGGTGTTCGATACAAAGCTCACCGCGGTGTTGAAGGCCGAGTCAGACGACACGGCCGTCATGCCCGCGGGATTGAGCGGCAGCCAGCCCTGCAGGCGCTGCAGGGTGTAGACGAAAAGAGCGCCCACGGCATTGAAGGCCAGCAGCGCGAGCGCGTAGCGCAGCCAGTGCATCGATTGCTCAGGCTTGGTGCCGGCGATCTTGTAGAGCGGTGCCTCGACGCGCTGCATCCAGCGCGGCACGCGCTCGCTGCAGAGCGCGGCAAGGAATCTGCCGACAGGCCAGGCCAGCACCAGCAGTGCGACCAGGAAAAGAGCCAACAGGCCCCAGGCGGAGGAAGTCATCTCAGAACTCCTCGGCACAGATCAGCGCGAACACGAGGTACGCGAACAGGACCACGGCCACCAGCGCACCGAAGCCATAGAGCGCTTCGAGGCCGATCACGATGCGTCCCCTTGCGCCGATGCCGCCGCGTTCTTCGGCGCGCCGAGCCGGTCCAGCCCCACGGCCATGGCCGCCACCACGGCCCACAGCGCCAGCAAGGCGCCCATCCAGACGAAGTCCATTCATCACTCCTCAAGCGAAAACAAGGACTCGAGTCTCGGCAGGCGCCCGTAAAAACGGGGAACAGAGTCGGCGGGGGCGCATAAAGAAACCGTAAAGACGTCCCCTCCTTTTCAAAGTGCTCGACAACACCTCGGCCGCCGCTTGATAATCAAAGCAACTTCTTTGAATAAGAAAGATGACCACGCGCCCGCTCGACGCCAAGCCCGGCTGGATGCCGCACCAGCCGGCGGACCGCATCCTGTCCACGCTCAAGACCCGCGGCGCGCTCGGCATTCCCGACATCGCCAAGGTGCTCGACGTCACGGTGGAGGCCGTGCGCCAGCAGATGGTGAAGCTGCAGGCCGAGGGCCTGGTCGATGCCGAGAGCCGTCCCGCGGGCCGCGGCAGGCCCACGCAGATATGGCGCCTCACCGGCGCCGGCCACGCACGCTTTCCCGACACGCATGCCGAGATGACGGTGCAGATGATCAGCGCCGTCATCAGCGTGTTCGGCGAGAAGGGCATGGACCGGCTCATCGGCGCGCGCGAGGAGGCCATGCGCGCCAACTACCGCGAGGCCATGCGCGGCGCGCGCAGCCTCCGGGACAAGCTCGAGCGGCTGGCCGACATCCGCAGCCGCGAGGGCTACATGGCCGAGTTCCGGTCCGAGGGCGACGGCTTCCTCTTCATCGAGAACCATTGCCCCATCTGCACCGCGGCGCGGGCCTGCACGGGCTTGTGCCGCAGCGAACTGCAGCTCTTCGACGAGGTGCTGGGGCCCGGCGTGAGCGTGAGCCGCGTCGAGCACGTGCTCGCGGGCGCGCGGCGCTGCGCCTACCAGGTGAGCCCGAAGAGCGCGCCTTGATCCGATTCGATTTCTAAACCCGAAAGGAAAAACCCACCATGGAACACACCCTGCCACCCCTGCCCTACGCCCTCGACGCGCTGGCACCCGAGTACTCGAAGGAAACCCTCGAGTACCACTACGGCAAGCACCACAATGCCTACGTGGTGAACCTCAACAACCTGCAAAAGGGCACCGAATTCGAATCGATGACGCTCGAGGAGATCGTCAAGAAGTCCAGCGGCGGCATCTACAACAACGCCGCCCAGATCTGGAACCACACCTTCTTCTGGAACTGCATGAAGCCCCAGGGCGGCGGCGCTCCGAGCGGTGCGCTGGCCAAGGCCATCGATGCCAAGTGGGGCAGCTACGACGCCTTCAAGGAAGCGTTCGTGAAGTCGGCCGTGGGCAACTTCGGCTCGGGCTGGACCTGGCTGGTGAAGAAGGCCGACGGCTCGCTGGACATCGTGAACATGGGTGCCGCGGGCACGCCGCTGACCACCGGCGACACCCCGGTGCTGACGGTGGACGTCTGGGAGCACGCCTACTACATCGACTACCGCAACCTGCGCCCGAAGTTCGTGGAGACCTTCCTGGCCAAGCTGGCGAACTGGGACTTCGCGGCAAAGAACTTCGGCTGAACCGGGTTCGGCCCGGGGGCATCCTCACTCGTTGATGAGGTTGAGGATGTTGCCGTCCGGGTCCTTGAACCATGCGACCTTCATGTCGCCCATGACATGGACGTCGCCTTCGAGCTTTGCGCCCGGCATGTCGTAGTGCTCGAAGCGCACGCCCTTGGCCTTGAGCGCGGCCACGAGGCGCTCGATGTCGCCATCGACCGGCCAGGTCACGGCCGTGGCCTGGTTGGTGCCCGCGAAGGCCGAGCGGTACACGTTGATGCGGGAGTTGCCGCTGCGGTAGACGATCACCTCGTCGCCCTCGGCATCGACCTGCGCCAGGCCCAGCGTGTCTTCATAGAAACGGCGCGCCACAGCGAGGTCCTTCACCGCGAGATTGGCCACCGCGTCGATGTTTCCGAGCATGAGAGTCTCCTGTGAAGCCCATCGCGCAGTGGAAGCGCGGCGGGCGAGCCAAAAATACTCAACCATTTGGTGGAGTATTGGGCGTTGGCGGGCCGCTGTCAATCCATCGGAAAATACCCCGCCGGCCGATATGGGACCCATCGCGAATGAAGAATCCGCACGGCCCCGCTTCCGGCACACTGCACCCCCGGTGCAGTGACCGCCATCCACGACTGCTGCAACCCCGAATCGCTCAGACAAAGAGACAAGCAAACCCATGATCCGCAGACACTTCGGCACGCTGGCCCTCGCGCTGGCACTTCCCCTGGCCTTCACCGCCCCTGCGCAGGCACAGTCCTACCCCGCCAAGCCCATTCGCATGGTCGTGCCCTTCCCGCCCGGCGGCGGCACCGACATCCTGGCGCGCTTGGTCGCGCAGAAGCTCACCGAGGCCAACCACTGGACCGTGGTGCCCGACAACCGCGGCGGCGCCGGCGGCACCATCGGCATTGCCGAGGCCGCGCGCGCCGCGCCCACGGGCTACGACATCGTGATGGGCCAGAAGGACAACATGGTCGTCGCGCCCTGGCTCTACAAGAACCTGAGCTACAACCCGGTGAAGGACCTCACGGCCGTGGCCCACGTGGCCTACACGCCGGTGGTGATCGTCACGCAGGCCAGCTCGAAGTTCAAGACGCTCGACGACGTGGTGAAAGCCGCGCGCGCCGCGCCCGACACCGTCACCTACGGCTCGCCGGGCAACGGCACCACCATCCACCTGGCCGGCGAGATCTTCAACGGCGCCGCCCAGATCAAGATGCGCCACGTGCCCTACAAGGGCTCCAACGCGGCCATGATGGACGTGCTCGCGGGCAACGTCGACCTGATGGTGTCGTCGGTGCCCTCGGCGCTGGCGCAGATCAAGGCGGGCAAGCTGCGCCCGCTGGCCGTGACCTCGGCCAAGCGCAGCACCTCGCTGCCCGATACGCCCACCGTGGCCGAGCTCGGCTACAAGGGCTTCGACGTGTCCACCTGGTACGGCCTCTTCGTGCCGGCCAAGACGCCGAAGGACGTGATCGCCACGCTGAATACCGAAGTCAACAAGCTGCTGGCCACGCCCGAGATGAAGGCCGCCATCGTCGCGCAGGGCGCCGAGCCGCAGAGCATGACGCCCGAACAGTTCGAAACGCTGCTGAAGACCGACTACGAGAAGTGGAAGGGCATCGTGCAAGCCTCGGGCGCGACCATCGAATAAGCGCCCGGCGTCGCAGAATGGCGTCTCCACCACAGGCCGCAGCGACGGCACGGAGACACCGATGGCAGCACAGCGCAAGAATTCGAAGAACGCCCTTCTGCTGAAGACAACCGCCCTGGCAGCGGTTGTCGCCCTGGCGCAGGGCTGCGCGCAGACCTCGACCGGCACCACCGCACGGCTGGCCGCCGCGCCGTCGGAGGCCAGCGTGGCGACCCATGTGGCGACCGCCACGCGCGCGGCCGGCACCGACCTCAGGGCCCTGCTGACCCTGTGCCAACCCGCCCCCGCCGCCCGGCCGCCGCAGGACGCGCTCGACAAGAGCCTCACCGGTTTCATCAACCGGCCCGCGCCGCCGCCGGGCCAGGCCTTCGACAACCTGTACTTCGTGGGCGCCGACTGGGTCAGCGCCTGGGCGATCAAGACCTCGCAGGGGATCATCCTGATCGATGCGCTCAACACCCAGGCCGAGGCCGCGTCGCTGATCGAAGGCGGCATGCGCAGGCTGGGGCTCGACCCGGCGCAGATCAAGTACGTGATCGTGACGCATGGCCACGGCGACCACTACGGCGGTGCCGGCTACCTCGCGCAGAAGTACCGCGCGCGCGTGGTGATGAGCGAGGCCGACTGGACCATGACCGAGACCAGGCTCGAATTCGCGACGCCGATCTGGGGCGCGCCGCCCAAGCGCGACATCTCGGCGAAGGACGGCGACCGCATCACGCTCGGCGACACCAGCGTCACGCTGTACCTCACGCCGGGCCACACCATGGGCACGATCTCGCCCGTGTTCGACGTGAGCACGGGCGGGCGCAGGCACCGCGCGATGCTCTGGGGCGGCACGGGCTTCAATTTCGGCAAGGACGTGCCGCGGCTGGACGCCTACATCGGCGCCACGCAGCGCATGGGCGCTATCGCGCAGAGCCAGCGTGTCGACGTGCTGCTGTCGAACCATTCGAACATCGACGGCTCGCAAGCCAAGCTCGCCGCCCTGCGGCAGCAGCCCGCGCCGGCCGCGAACCCCTTCGTTCTGGGCACACCGACGGTGGAGCGCGCGCTGGCCGTGATGGGCGAATGCGCGCAGGCGCAGCGCGACCGGTTCGCGATGCAGTAGGTCAGCGCCGGATCAGTCCGGCGCGAACTTCTTGTCGAAGATGTCGACGTCCGATGCGAGTTCGAAGGTCGCCACCTGCCCCATCTTCCCGTCGCTGAGGCGGCAGGCGGAGAACAGGCTGTAGCGGCCCTTGAAGTAGAACTCGTCCATCACGATCAGCGCGTACGGATACGGCACGAAGACCTGGTGCTCGAAGATGACGCGGTGCACGTTCCTCGGCGACGGAAAGAGCTTGTAGTCGCCGGTGTCGATCGACTTTGCGGTGGCCATGGTGTGCTCGCCTTGCTGGCGCTCAGGCCGGATCGCGCACGTCGGCCACGGGGTTGTGGCCGAAGTCCTGGCGCGCCAGGTACTTGAGCACCTTGGCCGCGGCGGTGGCGGGGCTGTCGAGCCGGCCTTCCTCCTTCATGCTCACGAAGCGCGTGCGGTCCGGAAACTTCTCGGCCGATGCGCCGCGCAGCTGCACCTGCATGTCGGTGTCGATCACGCCGGGTGCGAGCGAGACGATGCGCGCGCCGTTCGGCGCAGCGGCCTCCTCGAGCGCCACGGCGCGCGAGAAGTGGTCCATGCCGGCCTTGGCCGCGCAGTAGGGCGCCTGGCTGCCCATGGCATTGCGGCCCAGGCCCGACGAGATGTTCAGCACCTTGCGCGCGCCCCGCCATTCGCGGGTGGCGCCCAGAAAGGCGGCCGTCAGCAGCATCGGCGCCTCGAGGCCGATGCGCAGCGCCAGCGACAGTTCGGCTTCGACGGCACTCGCCAGGGGCGCGGGGTTGCCGACAGTGCCGGCGTTGTTGATCAGGGTCACGCTGTCGAAGCGCTGGCCGTCGAGCGTCTTGAGCCAGGCCGAGAGGCGGGCCGATGCGGCGACCGGGTCGGAGAGGTCCTGCTCCCACTGGATGAGTTCGGCGCCGGCCTTTTGCGCCAGCTCCGCGAGTTGCGGCTCCGGCCTGCGCGAAATGCCGAGCACCATGTGGCCGGCCTGCAGCAGCTGTTCGGCCATGGCGCGGCCCAGGCCGCGCGAGGCGCCGGTGATGAGGGTGAGGTGAGAAGCGGTCATCGGAGAAAGGTCTTTCTGGAACGAAGGCGGGAGGTTAAGGGGTATCGAGAGGCCTTGGGGCTCAGCCGTTACGGAATTGCTTGCGAAGAAAGTTGCGATGGCGCGCGATGTGCTGCAGCTGTGCGGGCGCGATGGTGCCGCCGAGATCGACCTCGTCGGCCCCGTTGAGCACCGCGTTGGCATGGGTCATCGCACGCGCCACGACTTCTTCCTCGCTCACGCCGAGCTGCGCCGCCAGGTCGAGCGCCACGCGGCGCATGGCGCGCTGCGAGAGCATCCACATCGCGCCGAAACGGTCCCAGGCCAGCGCGGCCTCGTCGGCCCTCTCGCGCTCGGCAAGGATCTCGGCGAGCGGCTTGGCCAGCACGGCGTCGAGGGCATCGATCTTCTCGGCGAGCGCCTCGTTGCGCGCGATGGCTTCCTCGAGCGTCGGGCCGGTGTCTTCGGCCCTGGCCTTTGGCGCCTCGGGCGGCGGAATGAAGGCCGCTTGCGCATTCGCGGGCACGACCTGGAGCTGGTCTTTGAGGGTCATGGATTTTCCGTTTCCGGTGAGCGGTTGTTTTTCTTGTTCGACATCGCGGTCGCGCGCAGGCCCGGCAGGTCGAGCACGCGCAGCCCACCGTACTCCACGCGGATCAACCCCTCTGCCGACAGGCCGTTGAGCGCCTCGTTCACGCGCTGGCGCGACAGGCCGACCAGGTAGGCCAGTTCCTGCTGCGTGATGCGCAAGACCTCGCCCACGCCGGGGTAGAGCACCGGGTTGAACAGCGACACCAGGTTGCGCGCCACGCGCGCGTCGGGGTTGTTGAGCCGGTCGATCTCCAGCGCCGCGATGAACTGGCCGAGCCGCTCGTTGAGCTGGTTCATCACGAAGCGGTTGAAGCCGATGGAATGGTCCAGCAGCCAGTGGAAGCTCTCGATCGGCAGGCCCGCCACCACGCTGCGCCGCAGCGCCTGGATGTTGTAGCGGTAGGGCTCGCGCTTCATCACCGTGCCTTCGCCGAACCAGCCGCCGGGCGGCACGCCGGTGTAGGTGACGGAGCCGCCGTCGGCGTTGTCGTTGCTCATCTTGAGCAGGCCCTCGACCACGCCGAACCAGTAGGTGGGCGAGCGGCCGACGCGGCAGACCAGGTCGCCGACCTCGGCTTCGCCCACCACCAGCGCGGCTTCGGCGCGGCGGCGCTCGGCCGGTGTGAGCGTGGGCAGCCAGGGAATGCCGTCGAGCTCGGCGGCGCTAGGGGGGCGAACGCGGTCCTTGATAGAACCACCCAGCACGTTGTGTTGATTGAGGTTGCCGTGAGGCATCGGGAAACTCCGGGGAGTAGTGTCCCTAGGATTGTCGTTGGAACGACAACATGGCGTCAAAGTGGGGCCTACGATCCGCCCACTGTGCAAACCACCGCCCCCACCTTTCCCCGTCTGCTGCTTGCGCATGCGCAGGCCCAGCCCCAGGCGCCCGCCATCCGCGAGAAGGATCTCGGCATCTGGCAAACATGGAGCTGGAGCGCCGTGGCGCAGGAGGTGCGCGAAATGGCCTGCGGCCTCGCGAGCCTGGGCTTCAAACCCTTCGACAACCTGTCCATCGTGGGTGCCAACCGCCCGCACCTGTACATGGCGGTGCTCGCGGCGCAGAGCCTGCGTGGCGTGCCGGTGCCGCTCTACCAGGACGCGGTGGCCAGCGAGATGGTCTTCATGCTGCAGGACGCAGCCATCGACTTCGTGATCGTCGAGGACCAGGAGCAGGTCGACAAGCTGCTCGAGTGCCGCGAGCTGCAGAAGGACCAGCAGCACGGCATCCGCCACATCATCTACGACGACCCCAGGGGCCTTCGCCACTACGACCAGCCCGGGCTCATGAGCTACGAGCAGCTGCGCGAGCTGGGCCGCGAATTCGACAAGACCCACGTCGGCTACTACGACCGCGCGGTCGCGAGCGGCGAGGCCACCGACGTCGGCGTGATCCTCTACACCTCGGGCACCACCGGCCGGCCCAAGGGCGTGTGCCAGACGCATGCGAGCTTCATCGCGGCGGGCCGCGGCGGCGTGGAGACCGACAGGCTCGGCCCCGGCGACAACATCATGAGCTACCTGCCGATGGCCTGGGTCGGCGACCACCTGTTCTCGGTGGCGCAGTGGCTGGTGGGCGGCTTCACGCTCAACTGCCCCGAGTCGACCGAGACGGTGATGAACGACATGCGCGAGATCGGCCCGAGCTACTACTTCGGGCCGCCGCGCACCTTCGAAGGATTGCTCACGGCCGTGTCGATCCGCATGGAAGACGCGGCGGCTCCGAAGCGCTGGCTGTATGCGAAGTTCATGGCGCTTGCGCAGCGCGTGGGCGCGGACATCCTCAACGGCGCGCCCGTGAGCATGGGCGACCGGCTGATGTACGGCCTCGGCAATCTGCTGATCTACGGGCCGCTGCGCAACGTGCTGGGCATGAGCCGCATCCGCGTGGCCTACACGGCCGGCGCGGCCATCGGGCCCGACCTGTTCCGCTTCTACCGCTCGATCGGCGTCAACCTCAAGCAGTTCTACGGCCAGACCGAGACCTGCGCCTATGTGTGCCTGCAGCAGGACGGCAAGGTCAAGCTGCAGACGGTGGGCACCGCGGCGCCGGGCATCGAACTCAAGATTGCGGACGACGGCGAGGTGCTGGTGCGCGGCGTGTCGGTGCTCAAGGAATACTACAAGCGCCCCGACGCCACGGCCGAGGTGCTCGACGCCAACGGCTACTTCCACACCGGCGATGCCGGCGTGCTCGACAGCGAGGGCCACCTGCGCATCATCGACCGCGCGAAGGACGTGGGCAAGCTCGCGAGCGGCGCGATCTTTGCGCCCAACTACATCGAGAACAAACTCAAGTTCTTCCCGCAGATCAAGGAAGCCGTGTGCTTCGGCAACGGGCGCGACGAGGTCTGCGCGGCCATCAACATCGACTTCGAGGCGGTGGGCAACTGGGCCGAGCGCCGCGGCCTCGCCTACGGCGGCTACGTCGATCTGGCCGGCAAGCCCGAGGTGCTGGCGCTCATCGCCGAATGCATTGCCAAGGTGAACGCCGACCTCGCGAGCGAGGACGGCATGGGCGAGACGCAGATCGCGCGCTTCCTGGTGCTGCACAAGGAGCTTGACCCCGACGACGACGAACTCACCCGCACGCGCAAGGTGCGGCGCGGCTTCATCGCCGAGAAATACGCGGTGCTGGTCAGCGCGCTCTACGGCGGCAAGACCGAGCAGTACATCGAGACCCAGGTCAAGTTCGAGGACGGACGCACGGGCGTGGTGAATGCCACGCTGAAGATCGTCGAGGCCAGGACCTTCCCCATCGTGAAGGCGGCCGCATGAGCAGCAACAGAAAAGTCGGCGACGTCGTCCTCGACGTGCAGAACATCTCCTTGAGCTTCGGCGGCGTGAAGGCGCTCACGGACATCAGCTTCGACGTGCGCGAGCACGAGGTGCGGGCCATCATCGGGCCCAACGGCGCGGGCAAGAGCTCGATGCTCAACTGCATCAACGGCGTCTACTGGCCGCAGCAGGGCTCCATCACTTTCCGCGGCCACACCTTCAAGCACATGAACTCGCGCCAGGTGGCCGAGATGGGCGTGGCGCGCACTTTCCAGAACCTGGCGCTCTTCAAGGGCATGAGCGTGCTCGACAACATCATGACGGGGCGCAACCTGCGCATGAAATCCAACCTCTTCCAGCAGGCGATCCGCTGGGGCGCGGCCGAGCGCGAGGAAACGAAGCACCGCGAGTTCGTCGAGCAGATCATCGATTTCCTGGAGATCCAGGCGCACCGCAAGACGCCGGTCGGCCAGCTTCCTTACGGCCTGCAGAAGCGCGTCGACCTGGGCCGCGCGCTCGCCATGGAGCCGCAGGTGCTGCTGCTCGACGAGCCGATGGCCGGCATGAACGTGGAGGAGAAGCAGGACATGAGCCGCTTCATCCTCGACGTGAACGACGAATTCGGCAGCACCATCGTGCTGATCGAACACGACATGGGCGTGGTGATGGACATCTCGGACCGCGTGGTGGTGCTCGACTACGGCAAGAAGATCGGCGACGGCACGCCGGACGAAGTGCGCAGCAACGAGAACGTGATCCGCGCCTACCTGGGGGTCGAACACTGATGGCCTTCTTTCTCGAAACCCTCTTCGGCGGCCTCATGGTGGGCATGCTGTATTCGCTGGTGGCGCTCGGCTTCGTGCTGATCTTCAAGGCCTCGGGCGTGTTCAATTTCGCGCAGGGCGCGATGGTGCTGTTCGCCGCGCTCGCGATGGCGCGCTTTGCCGAATGGATCCCGATGTGGACCGGCATCGAGAGCCGCTGGTTCGCCAACGTCGCGGCCTTCGCGGTGGCCGGGCTGGTGATGTTCGCGGTGGCGTGGCTGATCGAGCGGCTGGTGCTGCGCCACCTGGTCAACCAGGAAGGCGCGACGCTGCTGATGGCCACGCTCGGCATTGCCTACTTCCTCGACGGCGCAGGCCAGACCCTGTTCGGCAGCAACATCTACAAGATCGACATCGGCATGCCGAAGGATCCGATCTTCCTGCTCGACAAGGTGTTCGAGGGCGGCATCCTGATCAACAAGGAAGACCTCTACGCCGCCGCGATCGCGGCCGCGCTGGTGGCGCTGCTCTCGCTGTTCTTCCAGAAGACCGGCACCGGCCGCGCACTGCGCGCGGTGGCCGACGACCACCAGGCCGCGCAGTCGATCGGCATTCCGCTCACGCGCATCTGGGTCATCGTGTGGTGCGTGGCCGGCGTGGTGGCACTCGTGGCCGGAATGATCTGGGGCAGCAAGCTCGGCGTGCAGTTCTCGCTCACCACGGTGGCGCTGCGCGCGCTGCCGGTGGTGATCCTCGGGGGCCTCACCTCGGTGCCGGGCGCCATCATCGGCGGGCTGATCATCGGCGTCGGCGAGAAGCTCTCGGAGGTGTACCTGGGCCCGTACGTGGGCGGCGGCATCGAGATCTGGTTTGCCTACGTGCTGGCGCTGGTGTTCCTGCTGTTCCGGCCCCAGGGCCTCTTCGGCGAAAAAATCATTGATCGGGTCTGAACATGTTCTACAGGGAAAACGGCCAGTTCAAGACCAGCTATCGCGCCGACCAGCAGGTCTTTCCGATCCTGCAGGACCGCGTGGCGATCGGCCTGGTGCTGATCTTCGCGTTCGCGGTCGTGCCCTTCCTGGCCAGCGACTACCTGATGCGCGCGATCCTGATCCCCTTCGTGATCATCTCGCTGGCGGCGCTGGGCGTGAACGTGCTGGTGGGCTACTGCGGCCAGATCTCGCTGGGCTCGGGCGCCTTCATGGCGGTGGGTGCCTACGGGGCCTACAACTTCTTCGTGCGCTTCCCCGGGCTGCCGCTGATTCCCGCGCTGATCCTGGGCGGCCTGTGCGCCACGCTGTTCGGCATCCTGTTCGGGCTGCCCAGCCTGCGCGTCAAGGGCCTCTACCTCGCGGTGGCCACGCTGGCTGCGCAGTTCTTCAGCGACTGGATGTTCCTGCGCATCAAGTGGTTCACGCTCGACACGCCCTCGGGATCGGTGTCGGTGTCGAATCTGCAGGTCTTCGGCTGGCCGATCGAGAGCGCCGCGAGCAAGTACCTGCTGTGCCTCGTGGTGCTGGTGGTGGTCGCCGTGCTGACCAAGAACCTGGTGCGAGGCGCCATCGGCCGCGAGTGGATGGCCATCCGCGACATGGACGTGGCGGCCGCCGTGATCGGCATCCGTCCGATGTACGCCAAGCTCAGCGCCTTCGCAGTCAGCTCGTTCATCATCGGCGTGGCCGGCGCGCTCTGGGCCTTCGTCTACCTCGGCGCCTGGGAGCCGGCGGCGTTCTCGGTCGACCAGTCGTTCCGACTGCTCTTCATGGTGATCATCGGCGGGCTCGGCTCGATCACCGGGGCCTTCTTCGGCGCGGCCTTCATCACCGTGCTGCCGATCGTGCTGAACCAGGCGCTGCCGGTCATTGCCGGCTGGTTCGGCGCGCAGATCTCGACCGTCGGCATCGCGCATGCGGAGCTGATGATCTTCGGCGGCCTCATCGTGTGGTTCCTGATCGTCGAGCCGCACGGGCTGGCCAAGCTGTGGTCCACGGGCAAGCAGAAGCTGCGCCTGTGGCCCTTCCCTCATTGATTGCGCCCCCATTTTTTTTTTGAGCGTGACTTTCCCATACAAAACCAGGAGACAACCATGAAGCTGAAATCACTCGCACTCGCCGTGGCCGCCGCATCCGCGCTGGCAGGCGCGGCCCCTGCGTTCGCGCAGGCCAAGGAGCAGTTCATCCCCGTGCTGTCGTACCGCACCGGCGCCTATGCGCCGAACGGAACGCCCTGGGCCAACGGCTACGTCGACTACCTCAAGCTGGTGAACGCGCGCGGCGGCATCAACGGCGTGAAGCTCTCCTTCGAGGAATGCGAAACGGGCTACGACACCGCGCGCAGCGTGGAATGCTATGAGCGCCTGAAGGGCAAGGGCGGCGGCGCCTCGCTGGTGCAGCCGCTGTCCACCGGCGCGACCTTCGCGATCACCGAGAAGGCGCCCATCGACAAGATCCCCGTGGTGACCGTGGGCTACGGTCGCAGCGAGAGCGCCGACGGCACGGTGTTCAAGTGGAACTTCCCGATCGCCGGCACCTACTGGGTGGCGGCCGACGCGATCATCCAGGCCATCGCCAAGAAGGAAGGCGGCCTCGACAAGCTCAAGGGCAAGAAGATCGCGCTGATCTATCACGACAGCCCCTACGGCAAGGAGCCGATCCCGCTGCTGCAGGAGCGCGCGAAGATGCATGGCTTCGACCTGCAGCTGCTGCCGGTCACGGCGCCGGGCGTCGAGCAGAAGGCCACCTGGCTGCAGGTGCGCCAGGCGCGGCCCGACTACGTGCTGCTGTGGGGCTGGGGCGTGATGAACTCGACCGCGCTCAAGGAAGCACAGGCCACCGGCTATGCGCGCGAGAAGATGTACGGCGTGTGGTGGGCCGGCGCCGAACCCGACGTGAAGGACGTGGGCGACGGCGCCAAGGGCTACAACGCCGTGACCATGCAGCACGGCGCCGAGCCGCAGTCCAAGCTCGTGAAGGACGTGGTCTCGATGCTGCACGACAAGAACCAGGGCACCGGCCCGAAGGAAGAAGTGGGACAGGTGCTCTACATGCGCGGCGCCATGAGCGCGATGCTCGGCGTGGAAGGCATCCGCGCCGCGCAGGAGCGCTTCGGCAAGGGCAAGGTCATGACGGGCGAGCAGGTGCGCTGGGGGCTCGAGAACCTCAACCTCACACAGGCCAAGCTCGACGGCCTGGGCTTCGCCGGCGTGATGCGCCCGATCAGCACCTCGTGCACCGACCACATGGGCGCGGCCTGGGCGCGCATCCACACCTGGGACGGCAAGGCGTGGAAGTTCACGTCCGACTGGCTGCAGGCCGACGAGCAGATCATCAAGCCGCTCGTGAAGTCGACCGCGGCCAAGTACGCGGCCGAGAAGAAGCTCACGGCACGCACGCCCGCCGACTGCCAGAGCTAAGCCCACCCCAGCCTTCGCCAGTCCCTGGAAGCACCATGAGTTCACCCAGCATCGTCCTCAACGTCAACGGCATCGAGGTCATCTACAACCACGTGATCCTGGTGCTCAAGGGCGTCTCGCTCGTGGTGCCCGAGGGCGGCATCGTGGCGCTGCTGGGCGGCAACGGTGCCGGCAAGACGACCACCCTGCGCGCGGTGTCCAACCTGCTGGCCGGCGAGCGAGGCGCGGTGACCAAGGGCAGCATCGAGCTGCGCGGCGAGCGCATCGAGGCGCTGTCGCCCTCCGAGCTGGTCAAGCGCGGCCTGATCCAGGTGATGGAAGGCCGGCACTGCTTCGCCCACCTGACCATCGAGGACAACCTGATGACCGGCGCCTACACGCGCAAGGACGGCAAGGCGGCGATCGCGGAGACGCTGGAGAAGGTGTATGCGTACTTCCCGCGGCTGAAGACGCGGCGCACTTCGCAGGCCGCCTACACATCGGGCGGCGAGCAGCAGATGTGCGCGATCGGCCGCGCGCTGATGGCCAACCCGACCATGGTGCTGCTCGACGAGCCCTCGATGGGCCTCGCGCCGCAGATCGTCGAGGAGGTGTTCGAGATCGTGAAGGACCTCAACACCAAGGAACGCGTGACCTTCCTGTTGGCCGAGCAGAACACCAACATGGCGCTGCGCTACGCCGACTATGGCTACATCCTGGAGAACGGCCGCATCGTGATGGACGGCGAGGCCAGGAGCCTGCGCGAGAACGAGGACGTGAAGGAGTTCTACCTTGGCGTCGGCGGTGCGGACCGCAAGAGCTTCCGCGATGTCAAGAGCTACAAGCGCCGGAAAAGGTGGTTGGCATGACCCGCTGCGCTGCGCTCGCCATCCCATGAAGAAGGGCATTGAATCCATGACCGACCACTACGACGCCCTCGAGATCCGCGACCCCGCCGAACGCGAGCGCGACCTGCTGGCCGCGCTGCCGAAGCAGATCGCACAGGCCCAGACCGCCGCGCCCGCGTTTGCAAAGATCCTCGACGACGTGAAGCCCGCTGACATCACCACGCGCGAAGCACTCGCAAAGCTGCCCGTCACGCGCAAGACTGAACTGCTCGAGCTGCAGAAACAGCGCCGCGCGGACGACCCCTTCGGCGGCTTTTCCACCATCGGCCGCGGCACCCGCATGCCGCGCGTGTTCGCGAGCCCCGGCACCATCTACGAACCCGAGGGCGAGGCGCGCGACTACTGGCGCACCGCGCGTGCGCTGCATGCCGCGGGCTTTCGCGGCGGCGAGCTCATCCACAACAGCTTCAGCTACCACATGACGCCCGCCGGCTCCATCATGGAAAGCGGCGCACGCGCCATGGGCTGCACCGTGTTCGCGGGCGGCACCGGCCAGACCGAGCAGCAGCTCGAAGCCATGGTCGACCTGAAGCCCGAAGGCTATGCGGGCACGCCGAGCTTCCTCAAGATCCTGCTGGAAAAGGCCGAGGAGAAGGGCCTGAAGCTGCCCTCGCTCACCAAGGCGCTTGTTTCCGGCGAAGCCTTTCCTCCGAGCCTGCACGACTGGATCGCCGCGCACGGCGTGCAGGGCACGCAGTGCTACGCGACGGCCGACCTGGGCCTGATCGCGTACGAAACCAGCGCGCGCGAAGGCCTGGTGATCGATGAGGGCGTGCTGGTCGAAATCGTGCGCCCCGGCACCGGCGACCCGGTGCCCGATGGCGAGGTCGGCGAGATCGTGGTGACCACCTTCAACCCCGACTATCCGCTGGTGCGCTTCGGCACCGGCGACCTTTCCGCCGTGCTCGCGGGCACCTGCCCCACCGGCCGCACCAACAAGCGCATCAAGGGCTGGCTCGGCCGCGCCGACCAGACCACCAAGGTGCGCGGCATGTTCGTGCACCCCTCGCAGGTGGCGGAGATCGCGCGGCGCTTTCCGGAAGTGCAGCGCGCGCGTCTCGTGGTCTCGGGCGAAATGGGCGACGACCGGATGACCTTCAGGCTCGAATGCGCGGGTGCACCGGCCGGGCTCGATGCGCGCATTGCCGATGCGGTGCGCGAAGTGACCAAGCTGCGCGGCACCATCGAGCTGGTGGCGCCGGGCACCCTGCCGAACGACGGCAAGGTGATCGAGGACGCGCGCAGCTACAAGTAGCGGCGGTAGAACCGGCGCGTGATCGTGCGCATCGCCACCACCAGCAGCACCAGGTAGATCGCCGCCATCGCGACGGCGAGCGCCACAAGGCGGCTGCCGCCGCTGCTGCCCGAGAAGCTCGCGATCCACAGCAGCCCGCCGATCGCAAGGCCGGCGCAGACCATCTGCAGCAGCACGAAGGTCGACACCGCGGCAGCCACGGCCCGAAAGGGACGCGTTGCGCAGGCCCTGGCGCGGCGCCGAGCCACCCACCCCAGAACGCCAGCGCACAGACCAGCAGCGGCACCGCGAACCAGCCGAGAAGAAGCGGCACCACCTCCGAGTCCCTCGACGTGCCGACCCAGCCGCTTGCGACGTTGCCGATCCACATCTGCAGCGAGACGAAGGTCGCAGCAGCCACGAGTGCCACCGCGCGGCGAGGCGTTGCCGCGCCTGCGCCCTCGTCCGCCGCGCCGGGCGATGCGTCCGCGAGCGCAGTGCTGCGCTCGCGCAGCGCGAAACGGGCGGCCAGCCACACGCTCGCGACGAGCACGAGCATCTGGATGACCGACTGGACCAGCACCGACGTGGCCATGATCGAGCGCAAGCCGTACATGTCGACGCGTTCGTGCAGCGGGCCACCCGGCATGAAGAGCACCTGCGCCTGGTAGAACAGCGGCGTCAATGCAAGGATGTTGACGACCATCGCCGCAAGGAACACGGCGCCAAAGCGGCCGGCGGGGTGGCGAAGCTGCGCGATGCGGGCCGCCCCGCGCTCGTCGAGCGCCTTGCGCGCATGGCACCACGCCAGCGTGGCAGCCAGCAGCCACACCGTCACGACACGCGACAGCAGCGGAACCCATACGCCCGCTTGCGCATACACGCCGCGCATCTGCTCGCTGTGCGGCGAGGAAGGCAGCAGCTGCACCGCCATGCTCACCGCGAACAGCGCCGCTTCGACCGCCGCCGCGATCCATGCGAAATTTCCGGGCAAGTGCTGCGCGCGCTCGAACGAAGGGGATGCCGCCATGGGAGGGGAGCGTACCGGAAACGCGCGGCCCCATCCGCGTGCGCGCTGCACCGCCGCACGCTCAGTGAATTGCCACCTCGTGCGCCAGCTCGAACATCGTCGTCATCTCGCGGATGAAGGCGGGCAGGCCGCCGGGCCTGCGGCTCGTCACCAGGCCGTGGTCGACCACCACCTCCTTGTCGATCCACTTCGCGCCGGCGTTGTGCAGGTCGGCGCGCAGCGAAGGCCACGAGGTCACCTTGCGGCCCTTCACGCCACCGGCATCGATGAGCGTCCATGGGCCATGGCAGATGGCGGCGATGGGCTTGCCCGACTCGACGAAGGCACGCACGAAGGCCACGGCCTTCTGGTTGATGCGCAGCGCGTCGGGGTTGGCAACGCCGCCGGGCAGCAGCAGCGCGTCGAAATCGTCGGCATTGGCGTTCTTGAGCGGCACGTCGACCTCGAAGGCGTCGGCGGGCTCGAGCCGCTTCCAGGCGCGCACGCTGCCGTCGAGCGGCGAAACGATCTGCGTCTGCGCGCCGGCATGGTCGAGCGCCCTGCGCGGCTCGGTCATTTCGACCTGCTCGAAACCGTCCGCCACGAGGACGGCAATCTTCATTCCGTCCAGTGAAGAAGAGATGGTGGGCATGGATGAGTCACTCCTTGAAGGTGGTTTTTCTCGATGGCAATGAAACTTCACCCTAGCCTGGATATTTCGCGAGTGACGTGTCGCGATGGCAGTTGATCAATGTAGGGCGCGAAGCGCGCGATACAACCGCGATGAGTGAGATTTCAGCCGCATTGCTGGGGCTGAAGACGCAGTGCCCCCTTACCCCCGTTGTTTGTCGACGTGCCGGGGACAGCACTCGACGCGATCTATGGAGCCAGTGCGCGAGCGGCCGTGAGGAAGACGTGCTTGAGCGGGTGGTGCGAGGCCAGCAGCAGGCGGATGCGACGGGTATTGCGCAGCACGGCGGCGCCGATCTTGAGCAGCTTGACGCGGATGGTGGCGGTGCACGCGCGTTCCAACTGCGTGCCTTGAAGGGCCAGCCGGCGCAGGTTGATCATCAAGGTGTAGGCCAGCGCAGCCAACAGCAGGCGCATCTGGTTGGACGCGAAGCGGCGACAACTGCCGCGGCGACCGAACAGGTCGATCTGCGCTTCCTTGATGCGGTTCTCGGCCTCACCGCGGGCGCAGTACAAGTCCTCGTACAGCGACTTGGCGTCTCCCGCTTCCAGGCTCGTGACCACGAAGCGTGGATTGCGCCCTTGCGCGCCGTGCTCCAGCCGCGCGATGACGCGCCGCTCACGCTCCCAGCTGCGCGTTGCATATCGGAACTCGCCGATCAGGCGCTGCTTCGTGCCGACGGCTTCGTACTGCTCGGCCAGCGCGTGTTCAGCGATGGCCACGCGTTCAAGCAAGGCGGAGTTCTTCTGCAGGCCCACGATGTAGTCAATGCCCCAGGCGTCGAAGCGGCGCAGCGCCTTCGGGCGACAGAAGCCGGAGTCGCCGCGCACCACGAGCCGCACGCCGGGCCACGCCTGGCGCAGCCGTCGCGCGATCAGCTTGATCAACGCGCTGAGCACGCTGGCCGGATCGCGCCAGCTCGGGCGCAGCACGCACGCGAGCATGTCTTGCCCACAGAAGATGTACAGCGGCAAGTAGCAGTAGTTGTCGTAGTGGGCGTGGAAGTGCGCGCCTTCCTGGTCACCGTACAGCGGGATGTGCGTGGCATCGATGTCGAGCACGAGTTCGTCGGGGGTCGTCATGCGGCTAGCGATGAATTGATCCAACAAAACAGCGTGCAACGCCGCGGCATGCTCGCTCGTGGCCGAAGTCTCCAACCGGCTCAACGTCGGCGCCGAGGCCAGCTCAACGACACGACCTACCGCCGTTTGGTGCGCCAGGTCATGGCGCAGCGTGTTGTGCTGCGAAACACTTTCCCAGCCACAACACAAGCCGTACACGCGCTGCGCGAGCAGACTGCGAATGTCGTGACGCACGCTGGCCTTGCGCCGTGCGTCAGCGAACACGCGCGCCGCCGCGCGCGTCAAGCCGATGCGCTCATCGACTTGCTTGAGCAGTACCGCACCACCGTCGCTGACGATATCTCCGCCGTCAAACGCCGCCTCCACGACGCGACGCCCAACCTTGCAAAATCTCACTGGCACATCGGTACACTTTGGCACTGGCAGTCCTGTTCTCGAGTTGCATGTTCTTGGCATCAGATACCAATAACAACGCATCCCGGCTCAGGGCTGCCGACCTTCTACTCGCGAAATATCCAGGCTAGAGCCCACCCCCGTGGCGCGCATCGGCGCCCGCCGGGTCCGCCTGTCGGACAGTTCGACGGGCGGCAACCTTCTCTTACGACATGCCTGCCGCTATTTCCGGCAAGTGGCCGGCAGAGCCTTCTCCGGCAGGTCGTCGCCGGCCACGCAGTTCCAGGCAATGCCGTCGTCGGTGGCCGAGGGCTCCATGCGCAGCGTGCCCTTCACCTTTGGAAGCACCGCTTCGACCACCATGGTGTCCGGGTCGAGCGTCAGCTCCGAGCCGCCGGGCAGGGTTTCGGGCGCGCCGGCGGCGGCGAGGGAATCGGGAATCTCTTCCTTCTGCTTGTAGTAGTTGCCGAGCGCTTCGCGCACCGGTGCA
This sequence comes from Variovorax paradoxus B4, assembly GCF_000463015.1. Lineage (NCBI taxonomy): Bacteria > Pseudomonadati > Pseudomonadota > Betaproteobacteria > Burkholderiales > Comamonadaceae > Variovorax > Variovorax paradoxus. The sequence continues at coordinate 5,473,571 of NC_022247.1, forward strand.
GCTTCGGACCAGGCTTGCGAGACGACCGCGCGCGACTGGTATTGCTGGTAGGCCGGCAGGGCCACGGCAGCCAGCACGCCGATGATGGCCACCACCACCAGGAGCGCCAGCGCGCCGCCGCCGGCACGGCCGGTGTACGGCACGAAGACCGCGAGCACATAGGCCACCGGATTGCGGCTCGGCAGCTTCGCGCCCGGGTCGATGGCGCGCGCGACACGCTTGGTGAGCCAGGGATAGCCGGCGATCAGTTCATGGAACGAGGCCCAGAAGCCGCTGTTGCCGGTCGACTGGTCGGCGTAGCGCTGCAGGTCGACGTGGCGCCACTGCTGCGCGCTGGCGGCCAGCGCCACGAGCGCGCGGGGCGCGGAGTCGGGCTGCTTGCAGCAGGCGGCGCCGTGCAGGTCGCAGGTGTATTCCTGGGCCCGCGAATAGGCGGCGCCGAGCAGCGGCAGCCAGAGCACCGGGGCGCGCCAGATGTGGCCCGTGAGGTGGCCGCGCCGGATGTGGCCCAGCTCGTGGCCGATGTAGAAGTTGATGCCGTCGGGCTGGGCTTCCATGGCGCCGACCACGTCGGACAGCAGCACCACGAAGTTGCGGCCGAAGAAGCGGGTGGCAAAGGCATTGAAGATGCCGTCGCCGTGCAGCAGGTAGGCCTCGGGCGGGTTCTCGATGCCGAGATGGCCGCAGCAGGCCTGGAAGCGGGCGTGCAGCTCGGGCAGCTGGGTGGGCGAGAGCTTCACGGCCGTGCCCTTGATCCAGGCGATGACGGCCGACTGTGCGAACACGTAGGCGATGAAGCCGAGCAGCACATAGACGAGCGCGATGCCCAGGGTGCCCAGGACCAGCAGCACCCAGACCAGCAGGCCGAGCCAGAGCGTGATGTTGCCGAGCCAGCGCTCGCGCGGATAGACCCATGGATCCATTGGAATTTCCTCCTCGATGCGGCCTGAAGGCCTGCGGTGTTGTGGTTTTTCTCCGCGCCTCCCCAGGCGCGACTTGCGAGCGCGCATCATGCCCCAGGAAGGGGCGGATTTCGGCCCATGCCTAAGGGCTATTCGCTATTTGTCAGGTCATGGTCAGCCCTTATGATCGCGGCCGTTTCTGCAATTCACCAACCCGAGAGACACTCATGAAGAAACTGCTTGCATTCACGGCGTTCGCCGCTGCCGCCGCCGGCGTCTACGCCCAGGAGTTCCCCGCAGGCAAGACCGTCACGCTGGTAGTGCCTTTCTCCGCCGGCGGCCCCACCGACCGGGTGGCCCGCGATCTGGCCGAAGCCCTGCAAAAGACCCTGGGCACGACGATCGTGGTGGACAACACCGCCGGCGCCGGCAGCTCCATCGGCACCGCCAAGGTGGCCCGCGCCGCACCGGACGGCTACACGCTGCTGCTCAACCACATCGGCATGTCGACGATGCCGGCGCTCTACCGCAAGCTGCCGTTCAACGTCGAGAACGATTTCGAATACCTCGGCATGGTCAATGAAGTGCCGATGACGCTCATCGGCAAGCCCACCCTGCCCGCCAACAACTACAAGGAGCTGACGACCTGGATCGCTGCCAACAAGGGCAAGATCAACCTCGGCAATGCCGGCCTGGGCGCTGCGTCGCACCTGTGCGGCCTGCTGTTCCAGAGCGCGCTCAAGGTCGAGATGACGCCGGTTCCCTACAAGGGCACCGCGCCGGCCATCGCCGACCTGCTGGGCGGCCAGATCGACCTGCTGTGCGACCAGACCACCAACACCACGTCGCAGATCGAGGCCAAGAAGGTCAAGGCCTACGCCGTGACCACGAGCAAGCGCCTGACCACGCCGGCCCTCAAAGACCTGCCGACGCTGGCCGAATCGGGCCTGAAGGACTTCGAGGTCTCGATCTGGCACGGCGTGTACGCGCCCAAGGGCACACCGGCACCGGTGCTGAAGAAGCTCAACGAAGCCATCAAGGCCGCCATGAAGGACCCGGGCTTCGTCAAGCGCGAAGAGGCACTGGGCGCCGTGATCATCGCCGACAAGCGCACGGAACCGGCCGAGCACAAGAAGTTCGTCTCGGCCGAGATCGCCAAGTGGGGCCCGATCATCAAGGCTGCCGGCGTGTACGCCGACTGATTTTTCCCGCGCTCTGAAAAACAAGCCGCCGGCCCTCGGGTCCGGCGGCTTTTTTCATGGCGTGACAGCAGGAAAAATCAGGGAAGCGTGACCGTCCACGCCTCGAAGTTCTTGCGCACGTCGACCTGGCGCGCGGTGCGGGCCGTGAAGCCGAAGGTGCTGATCGAGGAGCCCTGGGCGTACTGCCAGCTGCTGTTGCCGGCCGGCACGCAGTGCGTGTCGCTGCCGCTCACCGGCTGGCAATAGACCATGGCCTTGCGCGCGGTGCTGCGCACGGTGACGGTTTCGCTGAAGCGGGCGCCGCCAGCGCCCGGGGCCCTGCCGAAGACGCTGAACGAGGTGGGCGCGAGCGCACCGGCCGGAACCGTCCATCCGTCGAGGCCGCCGTCGGCGCTGAAGTCGACGTTGTTGGGCTCCGAAGGCGTCGGGGCCGCAAAGACGATGCCGCGCGGGCTGCCCAGGCTTTCCGCGAGCACCTCGGCACGCAGGGCGGGCGTGAGCTCCACCATGGGCGTCTGCACGGCTTCCGCGATGGTGGGCACGCGGGAGAAGGTGCGCACGTACTGCACCACGTTCGGCGTGGCACCGTCGGCGCGGAAGAATTCGAGCTTCCACACCGACTGGTCGGCGATCTTGCCGAGTTCCTCGTCGGTGTACGCCGGCGTGGCAAAGAGGTTGGCGTTGTCGAAATCGCTCGGACTGCCGGGCTGGGCCGGGTCGAGGTAGCGTGCGGACATGCGCCACACCGCCGAGTTCAGGGCCGAACCGGCCGTGCCGTCCGGGGTGAGCACCAGCGAGTTGAGGCCGGCCTTGGGCACCAGCACCAGTTCCTTGCCCGGCAGCGATGCGGTCGTTGCCACCACCTTCGAAAGAACCGGGTCGCCATTGCCGTCGCGCACGTTGTCGACCGAAACGGCGTAGCCGACCGAGTGGAACACCAGGTTCTGGTGCTTCAGGAAGTCCTTCTTGTCGAGCTGCGGGCGCACGAAGGCGCGGTAGGTGTTGCTGTTGCCGGTGAGCTTCAGCGCGCCGTCCACGATCTTCGCGTTGAAGACGTCGTTGTCGGTGTTGCCCAGAACGTCGGTCCAGCGGTAGGTGAGCGCAACATCGCCGTTCTTGTGGAAGTATTCGAAGTTGCCGCGGTCGTGCTTCAGGTTGGTGGGGCCGGAGCGGAACAGGCTTTCGAACGAGCGGCGCGCACCACTGCTCACGCGGCCGATGGGCGCGCCGGCCGCCACGAAGCTGGCCGGATCGTCGTTCACGAACAGCGTGCGGCAGGCCGGCGCCACCACGTTGGCGGCGCTGCCGTAGGCATTGCCGTCTGCCTCGATGGGGCTGTCGACCCGCTGTGCGAGCGGCAGCGCATAGCAGGCATTGATGCGATCGAGCAGCGCCTGCACCATGGCCGGCGTGGGCGGCTGCACCAGCGTTGCGGCATCGATGGCGGGCAGCGCCGCAATGGTGGCGTCGCCGCTGCGAAAGACGATGGACACGGGCGGGCTGTCTTCGCCGGCGGGCAGCGCCTTCACCGTGATCTCGATGTTGGATGCCGTGCCGTCGGGGCGCACCGACACGTTGAGCGCGTCCAGCACGCGGTCCTGGCCGGTACCGTTGGCCTGGAACTCGCCGCTCATCGGATCGATGCTCGCATCGAGCGCGGTCAGCAGCGGCTGCAGCGCGGCCAGCAGCTTGGCCACCTGGTCGCCGATCGATCCCGCCGTGACGGCGCCGGCGTCGGCCTGGATCGCCGCGGCCAGCTTGGCCGGGTCGCCGTTGGGCGCGAGCTGCGCCACGACGATGGTGGTCAGCGGCGTCACGTTGGTGGTGCCGGTGGCGGTGCTGGCGGTGGTGCTGTAGAGGGTGAGGTCGTCGCGCACGGCCTGGATCACCAGCGGCGCCTTGGTGCCCGCGGGCAGCGAGCAGCTGTAGCTGCCTTCGGGCGTGGTGGTCACTTCGCAGACCTTGGCACCGGTCTGGTCGAACACCGTGAGCACCGCGCCGGCAAATGCCGCGCCGGTGGCGACGGTGCCGCTCAAGGTGGTGCCGGCCGCCGCGGGCGGGTCGCCGCCGCTCGAAGCCGGCGGGATGAAGCTGAACCCGCCGCCGCCTCCTGCGCCCCCTCCGCCGCACGCGCCGAGCAGCGCCAGGGTGACAACGGACAGCGCATGGGGAATCTTGCGGGTGAGAGAGGGCATCGGTGGGCTCTTCGAAAAGGTTGAAAGCCCCGGACCATCCGGGGTCCGCAAACAATAGCTTTCACTTTTCCAAAAAAAATGATGCAAATGCATCATTCTTGAAATCCGCCGGCGGGCCGCAGGATGGAATCACCGGAACATGGGATGCGCGCTGCGCAGGCGCGATGGAAAACTTCGACGATGACCAGGCCAGCCGCCCTGCACGACTTCAGCGAGTTGCTGCTGCGGCTCTACCGGCTCTCGCACGAGCTGCCGATCGACGCCTTCCAGGATGCCGCGCTCGATCTCATCAAGCCGGTGCTGGCCTTCGACTCGTCGATGTGGGGCACCGCCACCCGCACCGACAGCGGCATCGACATCCACACCATCCATCTGCACAACCAGCCGGTGGAAATGCTGGCGGCCTACGAAGAGGTGAAGCACCTCGACACCGCCGCGGTGGAAGTCGGCAAGCGGCCGAAGTCGACGCTCTCGTTCAACGCCAATGCCTGGTTCCATCGCAAGGACCAGGCGCAGCTGCGCGCATATGGCGAGCGCTTCGAGCAGTCCAATTTCTTCATCAGCTCGGACGTGCATCCGCAGACGAATTTCGTGCACTGGCTCAGCCTGTTCCGCTCGGACCCGGATGCGCACGGCACCGAGAACGAACGGCAGCTGCTCGCCAGCCTGGCGCCGCACGTGATGCAGGCGCTGGCGCTCAACCGCATCGTGCACCTCGACCGGCTGGAGAGCGGCGGCCAGGCGCCGGGCGGCTCCGCCATCGGCGACCTGCGCGGCGTGCTCTATCACGCCGACCGTCCTTTCGAGGCGACGCTGAAGGCCGAGTGGCCGTCCTGGCACGGGCGGACCCTGCCCGATGCGCTGCTGAAGCATTTCCTCGGCGGCCATGCGCGCTACAGCGGACGGGCGGTCGTGGTCACGCACCACGTCGAGCAGCGCCTGCTGTTCCTCAAGAGCCGCAGGCGCTGCCTGGCCGACAGCCTGACGTCGCGCGAGCACACCATTGCCGAGCTGCTGGCCCGCGGCGACACGCACAAGGACATTGCGGCCATCCTGAACCGCTCGCCCGCCACCGTGCGCAACCACATCCAGTCGATCTACGACAAGCTGCAGGTGGGCAACGTGGCGGGCCTGATCCAGGAGCTGCGGCTCGCGGGCTGACCGGCCCGCGCCGTGCCTCACTTCGGCCTGATCGCGTCGGCCGTACCCTGGATGAAGGCCTTGATGCTCTCGATGTCGTCGCCCGAGAGCTTGCCGGTGAAGTCGGGCATGCCGCGCGCCATGGCCGGGCCCTTGAGGATGAACTTGTCGAGGTTCTCGATGTAGGCCGCATCCATGTAGCCGAGGTTCGGAATGTTGCCGCCGCGGTCCACGCCCGGCACGCCGTGGCAGAACACGCAGTTGCTCACGTAGAGCATGGTGCCGGCCTGGACCTTGGCGGGGTCGTACTTCACGCCCTGCACCAGCTTGTCCATGCGGTACTGCACGAAGTCGGGCATCTTCGCGGTGCCGCCCACTGCAAAGGTGTAGACCGTGCCCGGGCCCTGCCGCTCGGTGGCGCGCTGCGCGAGGCCGTACACGCCGCCCCAGCCCACCGCGACCGACACGTACTGCTTGCCGTCCACCATGTAGGTGGTGGGCGCGGCCACCACGCCGGTGCCGGTGGCCGTCTCCCAGAGCTTCTCGCCGGTCTTCGCGTTGTAGGCCACCAGGCGCCCGTCGGCCGTGCCCTGGAACACCAGGTTGCCGGCGGTGGTGAGCGTGCCGCCGTTCCAGGGCGAGACGTAGTCCACGCCCCAGGCTTCCTTCTGCGCCACCGGGTCCCAGGCGACGAGGCGGCCGAAGGGCTTGCTCTTGGGCGGCTCGGCGTTGGCGAACATGGCGGTGTTCCAGCCCAGCGCGGCATGCGGGCGGCCGGGTGCGTTCTGGTCGAACTTCCAGTCCTTGTCGTCCATCAGGTTGATCGGAATGTTCTGCGCCGGCAGGTAGGCCAGGCCCGTCTGCGGGTTGAACGACATCGGGTGCCAGTTGTGCGCGCCGAAGGGGCCGGGGATGCTGTCGCCGGGCTTGTCGTTCTGGCGTGCGGCGGCGATCTCGATGGGGCGGCCGTTCCTGTCGTAGCCCGTGGCCCAGTTCACGTCGACGAAATTCTTCGCCGAGATGAACTTGCCATTGGTGCGGTCGATGACGAAGAAGAAACCGTTCTTCGGCGCATGCAGCAGCACCTTGCGCGCCTTGCCGCCTAACGTGACGTTGGCCAGGATCATCGACTGGGTGGAGGTGTAGTCCCAGTTGTCGCCCGGCGTCTCCTGGTAGTGCCACACGTACTTGCCGGTGTCGGGGTTCAGGGCCACCACCGAGCCGAGGTAGAGGTTGTCGCCGCCCTTGGGACTGCGCTTCTTGTGCGCCCAGGGCGAGCCGTTGCCGGTGCCCACGTACATCAGGTTGAGCTCGGGGTCGAAGGCGAAGCTGTCCCACGCAGTGCCGCCGCCGCCGGCTTCCCAGTACTTGCCCGAAGGGTCCCAGGTCTTGGCGGCGCGCGCCATCGATTCGTCCTCGAAGGGCTTGGCCGGATCGCCCGGCACCACGAACCAGCGCCACTTCTGCTCGCCGGTCTTCGCGTCGTAGGCCGTGACGTAGCCGCGCACGCCGTACTCGGCGCCGCCGTTGCCGATGATGACCTTGCCCTTGAAGACGCGCGGCGCGCCGGTGATGGTGTAGGAGCCCTTCTGCCCCTCGATGGTGTTCTTTTCCCAGACCTTCTGCCCCGTGGCGGCGTCGAGCGCGATCAGCCGGCCGTCGTAGGCGCCCACGTAGACCTTGCCCTCGTGCAGCGCGACGCCGCGGTTCACCACGTCGCAGCAGCCCCTGAAGCCCTTGGATTTATCGACCTGCGGATCGAAGCTCCAGAGCTTCTGCCCGGTGCGCGTGTCGATGGCATGCACCACGCTCCACGACGCGGTGACGTACATGACGCCGTCCACCACCAGCGGCGTGGCCTCGACGCCGCGCGTGGACTCGAGGTTGTAGGACCAGGCGAGGCCCAGCTGCTTCACGTTGCCGGCGTTCACCTGGTCGAGCTTGCTGAAGCGCGACTCGGCGTAGTCCAGGCCGTAGCTCGGCCAGTCGGGCGTCTTCTTCTGGGCCGCGTTGGCGCGAATGAAGTCGCCGTTCACCTGCTTGGCGGCCGAGGCCTGCGCCGCGACGGGCGAGCTGCCCAGGCACAGCAATGCACCGGCGAGCACAAGCAAACCGGAGTGGATCTTTTTCATCGTGGGTCTCCTTTGTGCCGCAAGGATCGTTCGCGCCGCACTCGCGTTCACCCTCGGGATTTCCCCAGTCCGGCGCTGTTCCATTGCGGAACACATTCGACAGGGGCAGCGATCTCCCTTTCCTGATTCCCCATTTCGAGGAGCGGCGAACAGCATGGCTTTCGAACGGCTGGGCACGGCAACCGCGCCGCGCCAACTTTTTTCCAGCACGCCGGCGCAGCGCGTGGCGCTCGCGCGGCAGCAGTTCTTCGAGGAAGGCGTTCGGCCTTCGGGCCTGGTCGGCGAAGCGGTGATCCAGTCCTGGCTGCGCTGCACCCGAAACCACAGCGACCGCCAGCGCATCGTGCCTTTCGATGCGGTCACGCCAAGCCGGCTGCACGCCACGCTGGCGCGCAACCGCGAGCTGCTCGAGGTGGCGCGGCAGGAACTCGCGAGCATGGAAAGCGCGCTCGCAGGCACCGACTGCCGCGTGATCCTGACCGACGGCGACGGCGTGGTGGTGCACGTCACGCACCAGCCGGCCGCGGCGCACCAGCCGGTGCTGCGCAAGACCGCGCGCGTGGGCGTGAACATTTCCGAGCGCATCGTCGGCACCACGGCGCCGGGCATCGTGGCGACCACCGGGCAGGCCTGCACCGTCGACGGCGCGGAGCACTACTTCGACGTGCTGTCGCAGATGCAATGCGCCGCGGCCCCGATCCGCGACGTGGCGGGCCGGCTTGCGGGCGTGCTCGACATCACGATGGAAGCGCGGCGCTTCGGCTTCGACGCGGCCTCGATGGTGGCGCTCTATGCCACGACCATCGAGAACCGCCTGCTGCAGGCGCAGTCGCGCGATCACCTGATCCTGCGCTTCCAGGCCAGCCCCAGCCTGCTGGGCACGCCGATGGAAGCGCTGGCCGGCGTGGCGCCCGACGGCACCATCGCCTGGCTCAATGGCGCCGGCGCGCGGCTGATCGGGCGCCTGCCCGAAGAGGCCTGCGAACGCGATGTCGAATCGATGCTGGGCCACGACCTCGCCAGCCTGCTGCGGCTCGAAAGGCGCGAAGCCGCGCAGCCGCTGCGCCTTTCGAGCGGCCTCGGCGTCTGGGTGCAGGCGCGGTTGAAGGCAGCAGCGGACGGCGCGGATTTCAGGCATGCGGTGGCAATGCCCGGCGAAAACGGCGCGATGTTGTCCATCGAGCCTGCAACGGCCGTCGAGGCGCTGGCGGCGGACGAGCATGCGCAGGCGGCCGTCTCCCACCACGTGCAGGTGGACCCGCCGCCGGGCGAAACCCTGCGCGAGCACAGCCGCAAACTGATCGAGGACACGCTCGCGGCGCAGGGCGGCAACGTGTCGCAGGCAGCACGGCAACTGGGCGTGTCGCGCGGCACGCTGTACCGGCGGTTGCGCGACTGGCGCGAAGAGGACAAGGGCACGCCGCGCGCGCCGGACTGAACGCTCAACGCTTCGGCAGCGCGTAGGCGATCACGTGGTCGCCGGTGCGCGTGCCCAGCGAGCCGTGGCCGCCCGCGGCCACCACCACGTACTGGCGCCCGTCGCTGCCGCGGTAGCTCATCGGCGTGGCCTGCCCGCCCGCAGGCAGGCGGCTGCGCCAGAGCTCCTTGCCGTTGGCGACGTCGTAGGCGCGCACGTAGTAGTCGAGCGTGCCCGAAAGAAAGGCCACGCCGCCGGCCGTCATCATCGGCCCGCCGAGGCTGGGCACGCCCATCGCAAAGGGCAGCGGCAGCGGCGAGCTGTCGCGCACGGTGCCGTTCTTGTGCTTCCACACCACGCGGCCGGTGCGCAGGTCGGTCCCGGCCACGTGGCCCCAGGGCGGCGCCTGGCACGGCAGGCCGAACACCGAGGTGAAGGCGCTGAGCTGGACCGCGAACGGCGCGCCGAAGTTCTCGTTGAGCGCGGGCAGGCTGTCGTCGGGCCGGTTCTTGCCTTGCACGTAGAGCGAGGTGTCGTCGGCGCGCGGAATGAGCTTCGACACGAAGGCCAGCGAAGCCGGCGTGGTGAACGCCATCTGCCGCCCGGGATCGACTGCCACGCCGCCCCAGTTGAAGACGCCGAAGTTGCCGGGGTAGATCAGCGAACCCTCGGTCGACGGCGGCGTGTAGCGGCCTTCGTGGCGCAGCCGGTGAAAGGCGATGCGGCAGGCCAGCTGGTCGAACACGGTGCCGCCCCACATGTCGGCCGGCGTGAGCGCGGGCGGATCGAAGGACAGCTCCGACACGGGCTGCGTCAGCGAGGTGTGGTCGCCCGCGGCAGGGCCCTGCGGCGCGGGCCGTTCGTGAACCTTGATCACGGGCTTGCCATCGCGGCGGTCGAGCACGAACAGCTCGCCCTGCTTGGTGGGCTGCACGAGCACGGGCACCGTCTCGCTGCCGATGCGCAGGTCGACGAGGCTGGGCTGGGAGGGCACGTCGTAGTCCCAGAGGTCGTGGTGCACGGCCTGGAAGCTCCAGCGCACGCGGCCGGTGGCCAGGTCGAGCGCCACCACCGAGGACGAGTAGCGCTCCGCGCCTTCGGTGCGCTTCCCGCCCCACTGGTCGGGCGGCTGGTTGCCGGTGGGCACGTAGACCAGCCCCAGCGCCTCGTCCACGCTGGAGATCGACCAGCTGTTCGGCGAGTTGGCCGTGTACCTGCGGTCGGCCGCGATGGGCGCGGTGTCGTCCGGGTTGCCCGAGTCCCAGTTCCACACCAATGCGCCGGTGTCGATGTCGAAGGCCCGGATCACGCCCGAGGTCTCCTGGGTCGAGACGTTGTCCAGCACCGTGCCGCCCACGATGACGAGCGAGCGCGTCACCACCACCGGCGAGGTCGAGTAGTAGGAGCCGGGCTTCACGTTGGGCATGTTCTTCCAGAGGTCGATCTGGCCCGTGCCGCTGCCGAAGCGCATGCAGGGCCTGCCGCTCCCGGGGTCGAGTGCAATGACGCGGCCGTCGGCCGTGGGCATGAAGAGCTTGGCGTCGCAGTCGCCGCCCGCAGTGGACGGCGACGATGAAGGCGCAGGCGAAGCAGCCGCGGCCGGCGCGGGCCGCACCGCGCGGCCCGGGTCGTAGGACAGACCGCGGCAGGTCAGGTGCTGCAAGGCCAGCGGACGCCGGATCTCGGGCGTGTAGCGCCAGAGCTGCTCGCCGGTGGTCGCGTTCAGCGCCACCACCGACTGGTGCGGCGTGCAAAGAAAAAGCCGCTCGCCGATCTTCAGCGGCGTGACCTCGAAGGTCGTCTCCTCGGGGTCGCCGCTCTGGCCGCGCACGTCGCCGGTGCGAAAGTGCCACGCCTCCTGCAGCTCGCCGACATTGGCCGGCGTGATCTGGTCGAGCGCCGAATAGCGCTGGCCCAGTCCGTTGCCGCCGTAGGCCGTCCAGTCGTCCTTCGCCGGGGCCGGTGCGGCGCCCGCTGCGGCTGCCACGGGCGCTGTGGCCGGCGGCATGGTGCCTTGCATGCGCGTCGGATCGCGCGTCCACGAGAACACCGCGGCGGCCAGGAAGGCCAGCAGCACCACGCCGAGGAAGCCGCGCGCGGGTGCCAGGCCCGCGGCGCTGCGGCGCCCGAGCGCGCGCGCCACCCAGGGCGTGAGCAGGAACACGCCGAGCACGAAGAACACATCGCCGCGCGCCGCCAGCGGCCACCAGTCGAATCCCACTTCCCACAGGGCCCAGACCAGCGTGAGCGCCACCACGGCCGCATAGACCCAGAGGCCTGCACCGCTGCCGCGCGGAAGCAGCACCGCGGCAACGATCAGGCCGAGCCCCGCAGCCAGGTAGTACCACGAGCCGCCGAGCACGACGAGCCACGCGCCTGCCGCCCCCAGGGCCAGGCCTGCGAGGCCGATGACAACGGCGGTGATGTTCAGCAGCGCAGAAGAAGGCGCACGAACGCGCGCGGCGGCATCGGGCATGGCATGGAGCTCCAGGTTTTTTCTTGAACCTAGGCCATGGCCACAGCGATGCGCGTAGGCGGTTTGCGCATGTCGCCGTGCAACAGCGGACTCGCCGCGGCTTTGCCGGCGATCTTTTAAACAGAAGGTATTCGGTATTCGTCGCGCGCGGCGCGAGCCCGGCGCGCGCGCGCATCGGGCTGCAGCGGCCGGAGGTACTCGTGCAGCGCGAGCGCGGCGGCGCCCACGGCGGGTGCAAGCTCGCCATAGCGTGCAATGCGCAGATCGGGCGCGGGCATGCCGGCGGCGTCGGCATGGCGCTCGACCATCTCGAAGGCCGCTTGCGCCAGGCCGCGATGGCCGGTGCAGGACTTGCCGCCGAGCACGATGGCGCGCGGATCGAAGGTGACCCACAGGTTCTGCAGCAGCACGCCGAAGAACGCAGCCGCATGCGCCGCACCGGGCGCTTCGCGTTCCAGCGCGCGCGAGCCGAAGAAGGCCTCGGCGCAGCCTCGGCGCCCGCACGAGCACAGCGGCCCGTCGATCTGCAGGATGGTGTGGCCGATCTCGCCCGCCATGCCTTGCGCGCCCGTGAAGAGGCGGTCGTTCAGCACCACGCCGGCCCCCACGCCCACGTCGCAGCTCACGAAGATCAGCGGGTCCGCGCTCTCGCCGCCGGAGAACTCGTACTCGCCGAGCGCGGCGGCATCGGCGTCGTTCTGCAGCTGCACCGTGACGCCCGGCAGCCCCGCCGCGGCAAAGGCTTCTTCCAGCGCGGGCAGCAGGCTCACGTTGCGCCAGCCGAGGTTGGGCGCGAAGCGGACCACGCCGGTGCAGTCGTCCACCGCGCCGGGCACGCAGACGCCGATGCTCGACAGGCGCAGCCCCAGTGCGTTCAGCTGCCCGTGCGCTGCCGCGGCCATGCGCGCGACCTGCGCGCACGCGCCGGCCGGTGCGCTGTCGGCCAGCGCCTGCGTATCGGCATGCAGCACGTCGCCCTGCAGCGAGACGCAGGCCAGGCGCACCGTCTCGACGGCGATCTCGACGCCCATCAATGCGCGCACCCCGACGTTGATCTGCAGCGGCGTCGAAGGCCGTCCCAGCCCATCGGCGACGGTGGTGCCCGCTTCGCTGAGCCAGCCTTCGTCGAGCAGTTCGCGCACCAGCAGGCTCACGGTCGATTTCGTGAGCCCGCTCTCGCTTGCAAGCCGCGCGCGGGAGAGTCCGGGCCGGGCCCGCAAGAGCCGCAGCAGCACGCTGCGGTTCATGCGCTTCAACAGCTGCTGGTCGCCGATGGTCATGGGGCCACCCTGCCTTCGCTCACCTGTGGGCCTGCTCTTTTCCTTCGGGGCGCTTGCCGGCGATGATCATGCCGAGCACTTCATCCTCGGTGACGACCGCGGTGCGGTAGGTGCCGACCAGCTTGCCGTTCTTCATGACCGCGACGCGGTCGCTCAAGGAGAACACGTCGGGCATGTCGTGCGTGATCAGGAAGATGCCGACGCCGTCGGCCTTGAGCTGCTTCACGAGGCCGCCGACCATCGCAGTCTCTTCGGGGCCGAGCGCGGCGCAAGGCTCGTCCATGATCAGGATGCGCGCATTGAAGTACAGCGCGCGCGAGATCGCCACCACCTGCCGCTGCCCGCCCGAGAGGCGGCGCACCGGAATGCGGATGTTGGTGAAGTTCTTGTTCAGGCGCTGGAACACCTTGCGCGCCTGCACTTCCATGAAGTGGTCGTCGAGCGTGTTCCAGCGCGTCATCTTCTCGCGGCCGAGAAAGAGGTTCGATACGGAGTCGAGGTTGTCGGCCAGCGCGAGGGTCTGGTAGATGGTCTCGATGCCGAGCGCCTGCGCCTCGGCGGGCGTGCGGATGTGGACCTTCTCGCCAGCGATCAGCGTGTCGCCCGAATCGACCGGGTAGGCGCCCGCGAGCATCTTCATGAGCGTGGACTTGCCCGCGCCGTTGTGGCCGAGCACCGCAACCACTTCGCCCGGATGGAGGTTGATGCTCACGCCGTCCACGGCCTTCACGCCGCCGAAGGCCTTGCGGATCTCCTTCAGTTCGACCAGGGGCTTCGAGGTGTCGACCGTGGTCATTTGAATTCCTTTTGCGGTGTGCCGTGGAAAGGGCTTCTTGCGCCCTGGGTTCCGATGCTCAGGGCGCGTGCACAGGCCACCGGGTACGCCCCTCCGCGAATGTCCCCCGGCCTGCGGCCTCCTCCTTGATTTCGCTGCGGGGAGCACCCGATGCCCTGCGCACGAGGGCACGCCGCTATTGATCTTGCGATCAACGACCGCTCTGTCCAACGCACTTTCATCTCTAGTTCTCCCCGAACTTGCGCCGGTACAGCACGTCGAACACTACGGCCACGATCAGCACCTGCCCGATGATCACCATGCGCTTGCCGATGGGCACGTCGAGCAGCAGCATGCCGCTGTCGAGCGACTGCATGATGAGCGCACCCAGCACCGAGCCGAAGATCGAGCCGGTGCCGCCCGCGAGCGCCGTGCCGCCGATCACGGCCGCCGCGATCACGTACAGCTCCATGCCCGTGCCGAGCGAATTGGTGCCCGCGTTCAGCCGCGCAATCGACACGATGGCCGCCACCGTCACCAGCACCGCAAGCAATGCGAACAGCATCAGCGTGACGCGCTTGACCGGAATGCCCACCAGCGCCGCCGCGTCGGGGTTGCCGCCCATCGCGAACACGTAGCGGCCGAAGCGCGTGCGGTGCACGATGAACGACAGCACGATCGCCACCACGGCCCAGATCAGCACCGGGATCGGCAGGCCCTGCGGCGCGTCCTTCGAGGCGATCTGGTAGTTGTTCATGACTGCCGCGAAGACGAACACCACGGCCGCGGGCACCGCGGTCAGCAGCACCTCGAGCCACAGCGGCTCGTTGGGCATCTCGTGGTGCGCGCGCGCACGGCGCTTCTGCAGCATGCGCGCGAACAGCACCACCGCCACGAAGGCCGCGAGGATCCAGGTCATGGTGGTGCCGATGCCGCCGTCGTAGCCGCCGCCCAGGCGCTGGAAAAATTCGTCGTTCACGGGCTGCGTCTTGCCGTCGGCCACCAGGAAGGCGGCGCCGCGGAACGACATCAGCCCGCCGAGCGTGACCACGAACGAGGGCACGCCCAGCATCGCCGTGAGCCAGCCCTGGTAGATCGACACAAGCAGCGCCACTGCAAGGCCCGCCAGGCAGGCGGTGGGCCACGACCAGCCCGATGTGTATTGCAGGTACGCGATCAGCACGCCGACGAAGCCCATCACCGACCCGACCGACAGGTCGATGTGGCGCGCCACGATGACCAGCACCATCACCGTCGAGACGATGCCCACCACGGCCGTCTGCTGCGCCACGTTGTAGAGGTTCTCGGGCGAAAGAAACACGCCGCCCGACATCACATTGAAGACGACCCCCATGGCGATCAGCAGCACGCTCATCAGCAGCAGCCGCAGGTCGACGCCCGTGCGGCGCCACCAGCCTGGCGTTTGATTGCTCATTTTTTCAGACCCTCTCGAAGGAACAACAGGTGCGCGGCGGCCTCCCGGGCGGGCCCGTGGGCCGGCCGGACATGGCAGTGCTGCGCGGGTTGGAGGCGCTTCTTCGCGCCCGCTCGCTCTTCTTGCTACTTGCAGGCCGCGGGCGCGCTGGCAGCCTGGACGCCCTTGCAGAGCTCGTCCTTCTTGATCCAGCCGGCCTTCACGACCACGTCGAGGTTGTCGCGCGTGATCGGCACCGGCGTGAGCAGGCGCGACGACAGCGAGATCTTCTTCGGCCCGGAATTCCAGGGCGCGGACTTTTCGACCGGCTTGCCCTGCGACAGCGCGATGGCTGCGCTGGCGGCTTCGCGGCCGAGTTCGCGCGAGTCCTTGAAGATGGTCGCGGTCTGCGTGCCCAGCGCAATGCGGTTGAGCGCCGCGAAGTCGGCGTCCTGGCCCGACACCGGAATGCCGCGCAGGCCCTTGGCCGTGAGCGCGGCCACCGCGCCGCCGGCCGTGCCGTCGTTGGCAGCCACCACCGCGTCGACCTTGTTGGCGTTCTTGGTGAGGATCTGCTCCATGTTCTTCTGCGCGACCTCGGGCTTCCAGCCTTCGGTGTATTCGTCGCCGACGATCTTGATGTCGCCCTTCTTCACCGCGGCGTCCAGCACCTCCTGCTGGCCCGCGCGCAGGAAGTCGGCGTTCGGGTCGCTCGGCGAGCCCTTGATGATCACGTAGTTGCCCTTGGGCTTGACCTTGAAGACCTCGCGCGCCTCCATGCGGCCGACCTCGACGTTGTCGAAGGTGATGTAGAAGACGCCGGGCGCCTCGATCAGCCGGTCGTAGGCCACCACGGGCACCTTCTGGCGCGTGGCCTTGGTGACGGCGGGAAGAATCGCGTCCTTGTCCATGGCCAGCACGATGAGCGCCTTGGCGCCCTTCGACATCAGCCCCTCGATGTCGCCCAGCTGCTTCTCGGGCGAGCCGCCCGCGTCGGCGCTGATGTACTTGGCGCCGAGCTTCTCGAGCTGCGCCTTGATCGCGGCCTCGTCGGTCTTCCAGCGCTCTTCCTGGAAGTTGGACCAGCTCACGCCGACCACGGTCTGGGCCACTGCGCCCACGGCAGAAAGGCCGAAGGCCATGGCGGCCAGGGTGTGCTTGAGTTGCATGGATGTCTCTCCTTGGAAGGGTGTGCCCGGCAAGAAATGCCGTGTAAGAAATTAGTTAGTTTGAAGGGCGAACTAACTATCCCATCGTGGCCACGCGCTGGGCACCCGGGAATTCCCGGGGGAACGCGCCTGCCTCTCGGGTGGATCGAGCATCGAGAAAATCGATGCTCAGCAAGAAAATATATCGTTTTCGGTTATGAGGTGCGCTGCTTAAAGTCCGGGCCATCCTGAACTCACAGACCGATGGCCCCCATGAATGCATCCCCCGCGAGAATTCCGTTCCACCTGGCTTTCCCCGTTCGCGACATTGCCGAAGCCCGCGCCTTCTACGGCGATCTGCTCGGATGCCCCGAGGGCCGCAGCGCGCCCGAGTGGGTCGACTTCGACTTTTACGGCCACCAGATCGTCGCGCACCTGGCGCCGGGTGAATGCGGCCACAAGGCCAGCAGCGCGGTCGACGGCCACGACGTGCCGGTGCGCCACTTCGGCGCCATCCTCCCGATGGACCAATGGCAGGCGCTGGCCGACAAGCTGGTCGCGCGCCAGACCCGCTTCGTGATCGAGCCCTACATCCGCTTCAAGGGCGAGCCGGGCGAACAGGCGACGATGTTCTTCCTCGATCCGTCAGGCAATGCCATCGAGATGAAGTCGTTCGCGAATCTCGATTCGCTGTTCGCCGTCTGAATGCGTCGCGTGAAACACGACGCCTTCCTGCAGCCGCGGCTGCCGCAGCACTGCTGCTGTCCGTCGCAAGCGCCAGTGCGCAAACCGACACCTTGAAGAAGATCAGGGAGTCCGGCGCCATCACCATGGGTGTGCGCGACGCCTCGGGCGCCATGTCCTTCACGCTGGGGCCGGGCAGCTACACAGGCTTTCACGTCGAGGTCTGCGAGCGTGTCATTGCGGACATCGGCAAGGCGCTGCAGATCGAGAAGATCAACGTGAAGTACCAGCTGGTCACGCCGCAGAATCGCATTCCTTTGGTACAGAACGGCACCGTCGACATCGAATGCGGCACCACGACCAACAACACGGCGCGCCAGAAAGACGTGGCGTTTGCGCCCACGCTCTACGTCGAAGGGGTTCGCATTGCCGTGAAGGCGGCCTCCGGCATCGTGTCGCCCGCCCAATTCTCCGGCAAGGCGGTGGCCGCAACGACTGGCACCACGTCCGTCCAGCTCCTCAGAAAGCTCAAGCGCGAGGGTGCGGGCGAAATCGCGGAAGTGCTCGCCAAGGACAACAGCGAAGGCTTCCTGCTGCTCGAATCGAGCCGGGTGGATGGCTTCGCGGCCGATGGCCAGATCCTTGCCACGCTGATCTCCAAGAGCAGGGAGCCGGCGCAGTACAAGCTGCTCGACCAGGTTCTCAGCGTCGAGCCGATCGCGATCATGCTTGCGAAGGGCGACCCCGCGTTCAAGAAGCTCGTCGACCAGAGCGTGGTGTCGCTGGCCAGGAGCGGAGAAGCCGCGCGGCTCTACGACAAGTGGTTCATGCAGCCCATTCCTCCCCACAACTCGAAGGTCGGGCTGCCGGCCAGCGCCTTGACGAAGGCCGCCTGGGCCAGTCCCAGCGACAAGCCGATGGAAGCATACGAAGCGCGATAGTGCGCGCCGGGCATGATCCGAAGCGATGAATCATTGAACCATGCATCGATTCTTGAGATGCTCGGTTCATGATCAACGAACTCAGAACCTTCATCGCCGTCTGCCGCCATGGCACCTTTGCCGCTGCGGGAGAGCGGATCGGCCTGACGCAGTCGGCGGTCAGCAGCCAGGTCAAGCGGCTCGAGGAAGCCCTGGGATTCGAGCTCTTCGAGCGGACCGGGCGCTCCGCCACCTTGAATGCGGCCGGCCAGACGACGCTGGCGCGGGCAGAGGAAATCTGCGCGCTCTACGCCAAGCTCGGCGAGCTTCCCCATGACGCCGCGAACGGCGGGCTGCTGCGGATCGGCGCCATTGCCTCGACGCAGTCGACGCTGGTCGCGCGGGCGCTTGCAAGTCTGCGCAAGGAACTGCCGCTGCTGCGCGTCCATGTGTCGCCCGGCGTGTCGATGCGGCTGATGGACGAGCTCGACTCGGGCGCGATCGATGCGGCGGTGATCATCCGGCCGCCGTTCGGCATCCTTCCGGAGCTGACGTGGCAATCGCTGGTGCAGGAGCCGTACGTGCTCATCGCGCCCAGGAAATTGCCGGGAAAGGATTGGCGCGTTCTCATCCAGGAGCAGCCCTTCCTGCGCTACGACCGCGCATCGTTCGGCGGCCGCATGGTGGAAAGATTCCTTCGGCGCGAAGGCATCGCGGTCAGGGATTCCATCGAACTGGACGAGATCCCCGGGCTCATCCACATGACGTCCAAGGGGCTGGGCGTTGCCCTCGTTCCGCTGGTCGAGGCGCACCTTCCCCTTCCTGCAGGCGTTCGCATGCTCTCGCTCGGCGAACTCACCTTCCACCGCGAAGTGGGCCTTCTCCTGCGCAAGCCGCGCGCCAGCCCGCCAGCCGCCGCGCAGTTTGCGCAGTGCCTGCGGGAAGCCGCTCAGTAGACATCGCGCCGGTAGCGGCCCTCTGCCACCAGCGCGTCGCAGGCCGGCCCGCCCAGCACCTCGCGCAATGCCAGGTCGACGCCCGGCGCCATGCCTTCGAGGCTGCCGCAGACGTAGATCACCGCACCCTCGGCCACCCATTGGCGCAGCAGGCCGGCCGCCTCGCGCAGCCGGTGCTGCACATACAGGCGCTCGGCCTGGTCGCGGGAGAACACCAGGTCGACGCGCTCGAGCGCCGCGGCCGCCTGCCATTGCGCAATCTCCTGGGCGCAGAAGGCATCGTGCGCGGCGTTCCGCTCGCCGAACACCAGCCAGTTGCGCGCGTGGCCCCGCCGCACGCGCTCGCGAAGATGCGCGCGCAGGCCGGCAAAGCCGGAGCCATTGCCGATGAAAACGCATGGTGCCTCATCGTCGACGCGTGCGAAAGCAGGATTGGGCAGCAGGCGGAGCTCAACCGCTGTGTCCAGCGGCGCCCCGTCGGTCAGCCAGCCCGAGGCCACGCCCATGCCATCCGCGTGGCGGGCCTGGCGCACCAGCAGCTGCACGCAGCCGTCGGCCGCGATCGAGGCCACCGAATAGCGCCGCGGCGCGAGCGGCAGCAGCGTGTCGGCCATTGCCTGCGCGCTGGCCGCCGGTACGGCGGGAAGCATGCTGCGAGCCAGCGCATCTTCGAGCGTTCGCTCATGGCCATCGCAGCGCACGGGCGTTCGCCCGTCGAGCCCGGCACGGCGCAGGGACTGTTCGACGGCGTGGCCGGGCTGCCGCGGCAGCAGTTCAACGAGCGCACCCGGCGCCCAGGCGCCCGCGCCGGGATGCGCGAGCTCGATCTCGAAGAGCGGATCGCCCTGGCTGCCGGCATTGAGCAGGGTCCGCCGCACGAGGCGCCAGGGCTCGAAAAGAGCCGCCTTCGGTGCGTGCGCCTTCCATGCACCGGGCTGCAGCACGCCGAAGGCTTCGGCCAGCGACTGCTGCCAGCGGGCCAGCGCACCGGCATCGCCGTTGTGCACTTCGATCATCGGGAACAGTGCCTGCGCGCCGTGGCCGCGCAGGTGGTGGTCCAGCGCCCTGCCGAAGCCGCAGAAGTTGGCGTAGTGCCTGTCTCCCAATGCGAGCAAGCCGTAGTGCACGTGCTGCAGGCCGGAACCGGTCTGGCGCGCGAACTGGCGCGCGAAGGCGCGCAGGCTGTCCGGCGGATCGCCATCGCCGAAGGTGCTGGCCACCAGCAGCACCTTGCGGTAGCGCCGCAGCGCATCCACGCTCAGGCGCACCAGCGGCTGCAGCACCACCGCGACGCCGGCCGATTGCAGCACCGCGGCCGTCTGCAGTGCGATGCGCTCCGCCTGGCCGGTCTGGCTCGCAAAGGTGAGCAGCACCGGCTCGGCGCCGGGCCCGTGCGGCTGCAGCCGGGGGCTCAGCCGTGTGCGCTCCTCGCGCACGGCCCGCTTCGTGCGGCGGCGCCCGAGGTAGAGCATCCACCCCGTGACCGCGAACAGCGCCAGGCCCAGGCTGCTGAGCAGCATCACGATGCGGCCCGGCAATCCCCAGTAGGTGCCCATGTGCATCGGATAGATGCTGTTGACCAGCCGGCCGGCCAGCGCCTTGTCGGCATAGCGCCGGTGCCGGGTGGGTTCGCCGGTGGCGGCATCGAGGTAGACGCGGTTGCGTGCGCGTTCGTGTTCGGGATGGGCGCGCAGGTAGGTCACTTCCACCTGTGATGCGCTGCGCGCCGGCAGGCGCAGCGTGGCCTGGCTCCAGTCGCCGCCGGTTTCCTCGAGGAAGGATTGCCATACCCGCTGCAGGTCGGGCGCCGCCTGCGCCTTGGCGGGCGCGCTGCCGGCCTGCATGCCCTGCGCGCGAACCACGCGCCCTTCGCCGGCGGCGTTGTCGACCACCGTGCGCACGGCATCGAAGGCCCAGTAGATGCCCGTGAGGCTCGAGGCCAGGTACGCCAGCAACGCGAGGGTGCCGGCCACCGCATGCAGGTTCCAGAGGAACGCGCGGCCGGTCAGCGCGAAGTCCAGCTTCAACCAGGCGCGCCATGCGAGCGGCCGGCGCGGCCAGCGCAGGTAGAGGCCCGACAGCGCAAGAATCAGCAGGCCCGCGGCCAGGGTGCCGGTGACGGGCTTTCCCGCGTCGCGCGGCAGCAGCAGCCAGCGATGCAGGTGCTCGGCGAACTCGAAGAAGGCCTCGCCCGTGGGCACGGGCAGCAGCGCGCCGGTCCAGGGATCGACCAGCCGGACCTCGCCCTGGCGCTGGCCTTCGGGCGGCGCGAAGTTGACGCGCGCCGGCCGCCCGGGTTCGGCGAACACCGTGAGCGCGGCGATGCGCAGTGCCGGCTGCGCCGCCTGCACCTGCGCCGCGAGCGCCGCGGGCCGCAGCGCCGCCGCGCCGGCCGGATTGGGGATGTGGCGCAGTTCGGGATTGATCGCGTCGACGATCTCGGCGCGAAAGGAGAGCACCGCACCGCTCAGCCCGATCACGACGAGCACGCTTCCGGCCGTGATGCCGATGAACCAGTGGACCTGGAACCAGAACCGTCTCAGGAGAGCCATGGAAAAACGCCGAAGGATGTGCAGGGCCGCTGCCGTCTTGTTGCGGATTCGTTCAAAGGTCGACCTTGAGCGTGGCCTTGATGCTGCGCGGCGCGCCCACGGCCAGCCGCGTGCCGGCCGCCGCCCAGTAGCGCTTGTCGGCCACGTTGTCGACGTTGACCTGCCACAGCGTGCGCTTGCCGAACAGCTGCGTCACGTAGCGCGCGCCCAGGCCGAAGATGGTGTTGCCGCCGATGAAGGCCTGGTTCAGGTCGTCCACCGGTCGACGCCCCGTGTAATAGGCGCCCGCGTTGACCGAGAGGCCCGGCACTGCGGCAATGTCGTACGAGAGGAAGGCGCTGGCCGTTTGCCTGGCGGTGTTCTCGGGCATCTTCCCGTTGTATTGCGCGTTGATGCCGCGGAACTCGGCGTCGAGCGACTGGGCCGACAGTTGCCAGGCGAGCTCGCGCGTCAGGCGGCCCTGTGCCGAGACTTCGAGCCCGCGGTAGCGTTGGCGCCCATCGGCCACGAAGGTGTTGGCGCTGTTGGTGTAGGCGCCGGGGCGCTCGATGTCGAACAGCGCGCCCGACAGCAGCATGCCGCCATCGGTGAGCCAGCGCAGGCCGATTTCCTTCTGCTTGCTCACGCCGGGCGGCATGTGGGCGTTCTGGTTGGCGGTGCCGGCGGGTGCGATCTCGCCTTCCTCGACACCTTGCGCATAGGAGACGTATGCCACCAGCGCGGGCGTGAACTTGTAGCTCAGCGCAGCGAGCGGCGTGGTCTTGCGCACGTCGTAGGCGATCGACGGGATCGTGGCGCTGGCGCCCTGCGTGCTCTCGTAATGGGTGCGGCGCAGGCCGGCCACCAGCTGCCACTGCGGCGAGAAGGTGATGCGGTCGAGCGCATAGAGCCCGAGCTCCTCGCTCTCCTGGGCGCCGGTGGTGGGCCGGGTCGGCCGCGCCGTCAGCGGCAAATAGCCGATGGAAACCGGGTTGTACAGGTTCTGCACCGTGCTTGCGCCGCCGTAGTTGCGCTGGAAGATCGGGTCCTGCGTCTTCTTGCTGCGCGCGGCGCCGAGCGTGAGTTCGTGCTGCACGCTGCCGGTCGAGAAGCTGCCGAACAGTTCGGTGCGCAGCAGGTCCGAACTCTGCTTCAGGCTCTGGTCGTTGCCGGTGATGCGGCCGGCACCGGTCAGTACGTTGTAGTTGCCGAAGCTTGCAAGCCGGCGGTCGCGCTCGGCCTCGGAGTGGCCGGCTTCCACGGTCAGCGCCCAGTTGTCGCCGAGCGAATAGTCGGCGCGCAATTGCGTGTTGGTGACCTCGGCGTCGAACACGGCCCACGGCGGCCCGAGCAGCTTGTCGGGGTTGGGCACGGCGGGCAGGGCGATCACGCCGTTGACGGCCGCCAGCCGGGTGATGCCGGCCTGCTCGGTGATGCGCTTGCGGTAGTTCTCGATGTCGGCCTTCAGCGTGAGCCGGCTGTTGACGCGCCAGTCGAACGCGGCCGACACGAACCTGCGGTGGCCGTCCACGTCGTCGATGTTGGAGCCGATGCGCCCGCCGGCCGCGTTGATGCGCAGCCCGTACTGCGTCTGGTCGCCGAACTGCCGTCCGAGGTCGACCAGCGCCTGCGCCGAGCCGCGGTCGTCGAACGTGAGGCCCACCGTGCTCACGGGCGCGCTGCCGGCGCGCTTGGTCACAAGGTTGACGATGCCCGCCGGCGTGGTGAAGCCGTAGTAGAGCGCCGATGCGCCCTTCAGCACCTCGACGCGCTCCTTGTTCTCCATGGGAATCTCGGAGATGTTGGGAATCGCGAGCGAGCCGTTGAGCCGGTAGTTCGTCCGGTTCTCCACCGCGATGCCGCGGATCACGAGCTGGTCGAAGGTGTCGCCGCCGTTCTGCTGGCGCGTCACGCCGGCCGTGTTGCGCAGCGCCTCGTAGATGCTGGCCGCGCCCTGCAGCTCCAGCACGTCGCGCGTGACGGTGTTGACCGTGGCGGGCACGTCCATGATGTTGGCGCCGCGGAACGTGCCGGCCTCCACGGTATTGGCGACGAACCCGGTGGTCGAACTGGATTCCACCGTGACGGTGCCGAGCTGCCCGCGCGCATCGGCGGCGGGATCGGTGGCTTGCGCGTGAGAAAGAGTCACCGCGAGCGCGAGAGGCGTTGCCAGTAAAAACTTGTGCATGGAGAAAGGCAGGGCGGGCGCTGCATCGCTCGACGCGAGCAGCACCCGGAGAAAGAATCGTGCGAACGGGGGCGCTATTCTACTGATGCACTTGAGAATCATTCTCAGACCGCCCTCGTCCAGGGACCGCAAGGGGTAAGCACTGTGACGCCATGTCGTCACGCTTGATACGATTTTTGCCGGAACGCCCATGTCAACGGCGCTGGAGACAAGATGGATCCGAGCAATTCAGGCCGCAGCAGCGGCACGGCGCTGTACCGCACCATGGTGCGCATCCGCGCCTTCGAAAACGCCGCCGAAACCGCCAGCCAGGGCGGCGTGAGCGCCTATGGCCAGCAAGCCGCCGGCGCCGCCAAGGTGCGCGGGCCGCTGCACCTTTCGACCGGCCAGGAGGCGGTGCCCGCGGGCGTCTGCGCGCATCTGCGCACGAGCGACTACCTCACCTCCACGCACCGCGGCCACGGCCACACGCTGGCCAAGGGCGCCGACCTCGCCCGCATGATGTGCGAGCTGTTCGGCAAGGCCACCGGCTTCAACGGCGGCAAGGGCGGCTCGATGCACATCGCGGACTTCTCGGTCGGCATGCTGGGCGCGAACGGCGTGGTGGCCGCGGGGCTGCCGATTGCGGTGGGCGCGGCGCATGCGCAGAAGCTGCTGAGGAAAAGTGACGACATCACGGTCTGCTTCTTCGGTGACGGCGCGATCAATCGCGGCCCTTTCCTCGAAGCGCTGAACTGGGCGCGCGTGTACGCGCTGCCGGTGCTCTTCGTCTGCGAGGACAACCGCTGGAGCGCCACCACCGCGAGCGGGCCGATGACGGCGGGCGACGGCGCGTCGGCACGCGCCGCGTCGATGGACATCGCGGCCACGCAGGTCGACGGCAACGACGTGTTCGCGGTGCACGAAACCGCCGCGCGGCTGGTCGCCGAAGTGCGCGGCGGCGGCGGGCCGCGGCTGCTGCATGCGCTGACCTATCGCGTGAAGGGGCATGTGTCGGTCGACCTCGCGGCCTACCGCGATCCGGCCGAACTGGCCGCCGCGCTCGAAACCGATCCGATCGCGCGGGCGCGTGGGCACCTGCTGGACATGGGCGTGGCCGCCGCGACGCTGGATGCCATCGAGAATGCCGCGCGCGACGAGGTCGATTCCGCGCTGGCCATCGCCGAGGCGGCGCCCTGGCCCGAGCCCGGTGCTGCCTTCACCGACGTGCAAACCACCGGGGCAGGCCAATGGACATGAACAAGGCCCCCACGCTCGGCACTGGCGTGTCCTCGCTGCCCCCGAGGGGCGCAGCCCGCCTTGGGGCGGCCCGGCGGCGGGCTCGACCTGAGCTATTCCGAAGCCGCCGTGCTCGCAATCCAGCGCGAGATGCAGGCCGACCCGCGCGTGGTGGTGCTCGGCGAGGACGTGGGCCGCGGCGGCATCTTCGGCCAGTACAAGGGCCTGCAGCAGGCCTTCGGCGCCGAGCGCGTGATCGACACGCCGATCAGCGAGGCCGCGATCATGGGCGCCGGCGTGGGCATGGCGCTCGCGGGCCTCAGGCCCGTGGTGGAGATGCGGGTGGTCGACTTCGCGCTCTGCGGCATGGACGAGCTGGTGAACCAGGCCGCCAAGAACCGCTTCATGTTCGGCGGCCAGGGCCGCGTGCCGCTGGTGGCGCGCATGCCCGGCGGCATCTGGGACGCCTCGGCCGCGCAGCATTCGCAGTCGCTCGAGGCCTGGTTCGCGCACCTGCCGGGCGTGGTGGTGGTGAGCCCGTCGACACCGCAGGACAACTACGGCCTCTTGCGCGCTGCGCTGCAGTGCGGCGACCCGGTGGTCTACATCGAGCACAAGACGCTGTGGGGCCTGCGCGGCGAGGTGAACGAAGACATTGCCGTGCCGCTCGGCAAGGCGCGGCGCGTGCGCGAAGGCAACGCGCTCACGCTCGTGAGCTGGAGCCGGCAGATGCAGGCCTGTGCCGCGGCCTGCGACGCGCTGGCGGCCGAAGGCATGGCGGTCGACCTGATCGACCTGCGCACGCTCTGGCCCTGGGACCGCGAGACGGTGCTCGCGTCGTGCGCGCGCACCCGGCGGCTGCTGGTGGTGCACGAGGCGGTGCAGGTGGCGGGCTTCGGCGCGGAGATTGCCGCCAGCGCCGCGGAGGCCACGGGCTGCCGTGTGGCGCGGCTCGGCGCGCCGCGCATTCCGGTCGGCTATGCGTCGGTGCTGGAGGCGCAATCGCGCGTCGGCCCCGAAGCCATCGCGGCCGCGGCGAGAAAACTGCTGGGCTGAGCCGCCGCGCCATGGACCCGCTGTTCTTCAAGCTGGTGCGGGTGGTCAACCTCACGGCGCGGCCCTTTCACGAAAGGGTGGGCCGCGAACACCACCTCACGCTCAACGAATGGCGTGCCATGGCGGTGCTCGGCGCGCAGCCGGGGCTCAATGCCACGCAGATCGCCGATCTCACCGGGCTCGACAAGATGGCGGTGAGCCGCGCCCTGGCCGGCCTGAAGCGCCACAAGCGCGTGCAGCCCCTGGGCGACCCCACCGACCGGCGCCGCAGCCGGCTTTACCTCACGGCGGCGGGCAAGGCGCTGCACGAAACCGTCGGGGTGCTGGGCCGGCAGCGCGAGGCCGTGCTGTTCGAGGGCATCGAGGCCGACGAGCTCGCCCGCCTCGATGCGACCCTGGACAAGCTCATTGCCGCCGTCCAGCGCGCCGGATAGCCATCAGGCCGCAAAGCCGCCGTCGATGTTGAGGCTGGCGCCCGTCACAAAGGCGGCCTCGGGGCTTGCGAGGTACGCCACCATGCCGGCGATTTCCTCGGGGCGCGCATGGCGGGCCAGCGCCATCAAGCCGTGCATCGCGGCGGCGTTCGGGCCATCGACCGGGTTCATGTCGGTGTTGACCGGGCCGGGCTGCACGTTGTTGACCGTGATGCCGCGCGGGCCGAGGTCGCGCGACAGGCCCTGCACCAGTCCCTTGAGCGCCGACTTGCTCATCGCATAGGCGCTGCCGCCGGGCCAGGGCATGCGCTCGGCGTTGGTGCTGCCGATATTGATGATGCGGCCGCCTTCGCCCATGTGGCGCACGGCAGCCTTGGCCGCAACGAACACGGCGCGCACGTTGATGTCCAGCGTGCGGTCGAAATCCTCGAGCGAGAAATCGTCGATGGTGCCAGGCAGGAAGACGCCGGCGTTGTTGACCAGCACGTCGATGCGGCCGAGCTTGCGCGCGGCCTCGTCGATGCCGGCGGTGAGCGCTGCGGCATCGGCGCTGTCGATCTTCAGCGCCAGCGCGCGGCCGCCTTCGGCCTCGAGGCTGCGCACGAGCTCGTCGGCCGGGGCGCTCGAGCTGGCATAGCTGAAGGCAACGGCGGCGCCGTCCTCGGCCAGGCGGCGCACGATGGCGGCACCGATGCCGCGCGAACCGCCGGTGACGAAAGCGACCTTGCCCGCGAGCACGGGGGAAATGGATTTGCTGAGAGCCATGGTGATGGTTTCCTGTGTGTTGTGAGGTGGAAGACCTTCAGTGTCGGGATTTCATTACTGTTCCGGTAGCCATCAATCGGTCCAATCAGATTCAACTCTTGGTTGAAAATAGGCCCATGGAACCGCTCAATCACCTCCAGTCCTTCGTGCAGAGCGCCGAAAGCGGCAGCTTCTCGGCCGCCGCCCGCCGGCTCGGACTCACGCCGGCCGCGGTCAGCAAGAACGTCGCGCGGCTCGAAACCCGCCTGGGCGTGCGGCTGTTCCAGCGCAGCACCCGCCGCCTGACGCTGACGGAGGGCGGCGAGCGTTTCCTGGGCCAGATCGGCGGGGCGCTCGCCACGCTGCAGGACGCGGTGGCCGGCCTCTCCAAGGACGACGGCCAGCCCGCCGGCACGCTCAAGGTGAGCATGGGCCAGGCCTTCGGCCGCGAGCATGTGCTGCCGATGATGGGCGACTTTCTGGCCCGCTATCCGTCCATCCTCCCCGACTGGCACTTCGACAACCAGCAGGTGGACCTGGTGGGCGAAGGCTTCGACGCGGCCATCGGCGGCGGCATCGAGCTGTCGCCCGGCGTGGTGGCGCGCGAACTGGCGCGCATCCATGTGGTGGCGGTGGCCGCGCCCAGCTATCTGGCAGGGCGCGCACTGCCGGCGCAGCCTGCGGAACTGGCGCAGCTCGACGCGCTGCTGCGTCGCTCCTCGCCCACCGGCCGGCTTCGCAGCTGGACGCTGCAGCACGCGAGCGGCGACCAAACCACGGTGGAGCTGCCGCGGCCGCGCGCGATCTTCAACGACCCCGAAGCGATCGCGCATGCCGCGCTGATGGGCCTCGGCGTCGCCATGCTGCCGATGCCCTTCGTCGAACGCGGCCTCTGCAGCGGCGAGCTGGTGCGCCTGCTGCCCGAGTGGCATTTCGACGCGGGCGCGGTCTGGCTCTACTACCCGAGCAAGAAGCTGCTGCCCGCGAAGACGCGCGTGTTCATCGACTTCGTGCTGGAGCGTTTTCGCAGCGAACGCTTCGCGCAGCGGATGCAGGTGGCATAACCGGCGTTCCCACGGGGTTTTTACCCGCCACGCGCGCGGTGGTTCCCCTGTACAAACGCCCGCATGACTTCTTCAAATTTCAAGACGAACCGCCGCGCTGCGCTTGCCGCTTCCGCCGCAGCCATCGCCCTCGCGTCCACCCCTTCCTGGGCCCAGAACACCTGGCCGAACAAGCCGGTGCGCATCGTCGTGCCCTTCGCGGCCGGCGGCACCACCGACATCCTGGCGCGCGCCATCGCGCCCGAGCTGTCGAAGGCGTTCGGGCAGCAGTTCATCGTCGACAACCGTGCGGGCGCGGGCGGCAACGTGGGCGCCGAGATCGTGGCGCGCGCGCCGAACGACGGCTATACGCTCTTGATGGGCACGGTCGGCACGCACGGCATCAACCGCGCGCTCTATCCCAAGCTGCCGTTCGATCCGATCAAGGATTTCGTGCCGATCACGCTGGTGGCGGCCGTTCCGAACGTCATGGAGATGAACGCCGACAAGGCCAAGGCGCTGAACATCCACAACGTGCAGGACTTCATCAAGTACGCCAAGGCCAACCCGGGCAAGCTCAACATGGCCTCGAGCGGCAGCGGCACCTCGATCCACCTGGCGGGCGAACTCTTCAAGAGCATGACCGGCACCTTCATGGCCCACATCCCGTACAAGGGCTCGGGCCCGGCGCTGCTGGACATGGTGGGCGGCAACGCCGACGTGATGTTCGACAACCTGCCCTCCTCGATGGCGCAGATCAAGGGCGGCAAGCTCACGGCCCTGGCCGTGACCAGCGCAAAGCGTTCGCCCGCGCTGCCCGACATTCCGACGGTCGAGGAAGCAGGCGGCCCGGCGCTCAAGGGCTTCGAGGCGAGTTCGTGGTTCGGCCTGCTGGCGCCGGCCGGCACTTCGCCCGAGATCGTGAACCGGATCCAGCAGGAAGTGGCCAAGTCGCTCGGCACGCCCGCCATCAAGGAAAAGATGCTCGCCCAGGGCGCCATTCCGAGCGGCAATTCACCGGCCGACTTCACCAAGCTGATTGCCAGCGAGCACGTGAAGTGGGCGAAGGTGGTGAAGGACTCCGGCGCAAAAGTGGACTAACCCCCAGGCTTCGCGCACTTCGTGTCGCTTCTCCCCCCTTGCAGGGGGCAGCGCCTGCGGCCCGGCGAAGCCGGTTCCACGGCGCTTCTTGAAATGAGAAGACAGACGCTCAGGTCTTCCAGGTCACGTCTTTTTTATCGGCCAGGGAATCCCTGAGCATGTGGAGCAGCGGGGCTGCGCGCTGGTGCAGGCCCACGTGCTGCTTCTCGGCCTCGTTGGCGTGGCCTTCGACCGCATAGTCGTCGTAGTTGTGCGGATTGCTGGCCTCGCGTGCCAGTGCGGATTCGAGCGCGGCGATGGCGGCGGGAATCTGCTCGAGGGTAATGATGCCCTTGGGCGCGGGCGCCTTGCCGACGATGTCAAACAGCTGGCGTACATGCACCTCGAGCATCACGAAGTCAGGGGAAGCGCGGGACTGGAATCGGTACAGCATGATTGTTCTCACTCACTTGTAGATGTAGTCACGGGCAAAAGGGTACACCGATTGCGAACCGCGCAAAACACCATGTTCGACCCTGCCGTCGGGCCTGGTGGCAAGCATCTGGTGCAGTGAGATCCAGCCTTGTTCGAAGCTCATGGCCGAGCCCGCCAGATAGAGGCGGTAGGCCCGCAGAATGCGCTCGGCATTCTCGCCCTGCCGCCCGCCCGCATGCGCGAGCACCTCGCGGGCCGTGTCGAGCTGCGCCTCGAGCGCGTCGGACCAGGCCCACAGCGTGCGCGCGTAGTGCGGGCGCAGGCTCTCGGTGTCGACCATCTCCAGGCCCGACGCGGCCGTTTCGCGCAACACGTGCGTGACGTGCAGCAGTTCGCCGCCCGGAAAGATGTACTTCTCGATGAAATCGCCCATGCCCGCGCCCAGCTGCCGGTAGTCGAGCTGGCCCGAGGTGATGCCGTGGTTCAGCACCAGGCCGCCGGGCTTCAGCAGCGAATGGATCTTGCGAAAGTAGGTGGGCATGTTGGCCGCGCCCACGTGCTCGAACATGCCGACCGATGAGATCTTGTCGAAGGGCGCGTCGGCGGAAAGCTCGCGGTAGTCGCGCAGCTCCACCCTCACACGGCCCTGCAGGCCCTTTTCCTCGATCAGCCGCTGCACGTGCGCATGCTGGTTCTTCGACAGGGTGATGCCGGTGGCGTCGACGCCGTAATGCTCCGCCGCCCACAGCAGCAGCCCACCCCAGCCGGAGCCGATGTCGAGAAAACGCTCGCCCGGCTGCAGCATCAGCTTGCGGCAGATGTGGTCCAGCTTGGCCTCCTGGGCCTGCGCCAGCGTCAGCTCGGGGGTGCGGAAATAGGCGCACGAATACACCCGCCGCGGGTCGAGCCACAGCGCGTAGAAATCGTCGGAAACATCGTAATGGAACTGGATCTGCTCCGCATCCTTGTTCAGCGAATGCGCGCTGTGGGACTTGGCCAGCCGCAGCAGGCGGGTCCACCACGTGGTGTTGGTCTCTGCCGGGTTGCCGGGCAGCATGCCGACCGTTGCATCGACCAGGTCGCGCATCGCGCCTTCGATCTGGACCCGGCCCTCCACGTAGGCCTCGCCAATGGCCCCCACCTGGTGCGCCGCCAGCTTGGCCAGCGCCGACCACTCGCTGAACGCCAGGGTGACGCGCGACCCCGGCTTGGCAACTCTCCGACCATCAGGCAGTTCCAGCGCGATGGGCACGGGCAGCGACGCAAGCTGCGACTCGATCTTGGGTATCAAGCTTTGCATGGTGAGCCATGGTATTGATTTTTTCAGTTTTTTGCATGACGCCGCGCAACAGGAGGGCTGGGGGCTGTGGTAGCAACCCCGTTGACAGCAAAATGTTTATGCTTAAACTATTCAATCATGAACAGCCTCACCGCCGGCCTTTCCGCCACACCCGCCATGGACCTTCAACGCATCCTGTGCATCGGCGGCGGTCCCGCGGGCCTCTACTTCGCGCTGCTGATGAAGGCGCGCAACCCCGCGCTCGACATCACCGTGGTGGAGCGCAACCGCCCCTTCGACACCTTCGGCTGGGGCGTGGTGCTCAGCGACCAGACGCTCGCCAACCTGGCCGCGGCCGATGCGGAAACCGCGGCGCTGATCGGCCATGAGTTCCACCACTGGGACGACATCCAGGTGTTCTTCAAGGGCCGGCAGGTGCGCTCGGGCGGCCACGGCTTCTGCGGCATCGGCCGAAAGCGGCTCTTGAACATCCTGCAGGAGCGCTGCCTCGCGCTCGGCGTGAATCTGGTCTTCGAAACCGACGCCACCGATGACCAGGCGATCGCCGCCCAGTACAACGCCGACCTGGTGATTGCGAGCGACGGCCTCAACAGCCGCATCCGCCAGCGCTATGCCGACGTGTTCAAGCCCGACATCGACCTGCGCAACTGCCGCTTCGTGTGGCTCGGCACGCACCAGACCTTCGACGCCTTCACCTTCGCCTTCGAACAGACCGAGCATGGCTGGTTCCAGGCCCATGCCTACCAGTTCGACGACAAGACCTCGACCTTCATCGTCGAGACGCCCGAAGCGGTGTGGAAGGCCCACGGCCTCGACCAGATGGAGCAGCCCGAAGCCATCGCCTTCTGCGAGAAGCTGTTCGCCAGGTACCTGGGCGGCCACGCGCTGATCAGCAACGCCACGCACCTGCGCGGCTCGGCCAACTGGATCCGCTTTCCGCGCGTGGTGTGCGAGCACTGGACGCACCGCATCGACGTCGAGGGGCGCTCGGTCCCCGTGGTGCTGATGGGCGACGCGGCGCACACGGCGCACTTCTCGATCGGCTCGGGCACCAAGCTCGCGCTGGAGGATGCGATCGACCTCGCGAACGAGTTCGAGCGCGGCGGCACCGTGGACCATGTGCTCGAGGGCTACGAGGCGCGCCGCAGCGTCGAGGTGCTCAAGATACAGAACGCCGCGCGCAATTCCACCGAATGGTTCGAGAACGTGCCGCGCTACACCGGCATGCAGATCGAGCAGTTCGCGTATTCGCTGCTCACGCGCTCGCAGCGCATCAGCCACGAGAACCTGCGCGTGCGCGACACGCAATGGCTGGGCGGCTACGAGCAGTGGCTGGCCGGCGGCAAGGCCGTGGCGCCGATGCTGATGCCGTACAGGGTGCGCGGGCTCACGCTGAAGAACCGCATCCTGGTGTCGCCGATGGCCACCTACAGCGCGGTCGATGGCGTTCCGCAGGACTTCCTGCTGGTGCACCTGGGCGCACGTGCGCTCGGCGGCGCCGCGATGGTGTTCGTCGAGATGACGAGCCCGACGCCCGAAGGCCGCATCACGCCGGCCTGCACCGGCCTCTACAACGACACGCAGCAAGCGGCGTTCAAGCGCATCGTCGACTTCGTCCACACGCAGTCGAGCGCGAAGATCGCCATGCAGCTCGGCCACAGCGGCCCCAAGGGTTCGACGCGCGTGGGCTGGGAAGGCACCGACGAGCCGCTCGAGGACGGCAACTGGCCGGTGCTCGGCGCCAGCGCACTGCCCTACGGCGAACAGAACCAGCTGCCCGCCGCGATCACGCGCGCCGAGATGGACACGCTGCGCGACCAGTTCGTCGATTCCACCCGTCGGGCCGCCGAATGCGGCTTCGACTGGCTCGAGCTGCACTGCGCGCACGGCTACCTGCTGTCGGCCTTCATCAGCCCGCTGACCAACCTGCGCACCGACGAATACGGCGGCGACATCGAAGCGCGCTGCCGCTACCCGCTCGAGGTGTTCCGCGCCATGCGCGCCGTGTGGCCGCAAGACAAGCCGATGAGCGTGCGCATCTCGGCGCACGACTGGGCGCCCGGCGGCAACACCGACGCCGACGCGGTCGTGGTGGCGCGCCTCTTCAAGGAAGCCGGCGCCGATTTCATCGACGTGTCTTCCGGCCAGACCACGCGCGCCGCCAAGCCGGTGTATGGCCGCATGTACCAGACGCCGTTCTCGGACCGCATCCGCAACGAGGTCGGCATCTCGACCATCGCGGTCGGCGCCATCACCGACGCGGACCAGGCCAACAGCATCATCGCCGCGGGCCGCGCCGACCTCTGCGCCATCGCCCGCCCGCATCTCGCGGACCCCGCGTGGACCTTGCACGAGGCCGCCAAGCTGCAAAGCCGCGACGTCGACTGGCCCAAGCAATACCTGAGCGGGCGCGACCAGCTCTACCGCGAGATCGCCAAGCAGCAGCAGATGGCGGCCACCGCGCTTGCCACCCAGAATAGCGAGGAGACGCACTGAAATGAACCCCCCACGCTCATCGCTTCGCGTATCGCTGCCCCCCGAGGGGGCGCGTCAGTGCCTTCGGGCGGCCGGGCGCCACTGACATGGACCTCGAAGCACGCGCCCACAGCGAGCACCCCGAGGCCCTGCGCCTCTGGCTGCGGCTGCTCACCTGCACCCAGCTGATCGAGAAGCAGGTGCGCAACGAACTGCGCTCGCAGTTCGCCACCACGCTGCCGCGCTTCGACCTGATGTCGCAGCTCGAGCGTTCGCCCGATGGCTTGAAGATGAACGAGCTCTCGCGCCGCATGATGGTGACGGGCGGCAACGTGACCGGCATCACCGACCAGCTCGTGGCCGAAGGGCTGGTGGAGCGCATCAACGTCGAGGGCGATCGCCGCGCCTGGCGCGTGCGGCTCACCGCGCGCGGCCGCAAGCTCTTCAACGAGATGGCCCAGCAGCACGAAGACTGGATCGTCGATGCCTTCGCGGGCCTCAGCGCCAAGGAGATCGCGCAGCTCCACAAGCTGCTCGGCAAGGTCAAGCAACACTCACACAGCCAGATGGCGGAGGCCGAATGAAGCACTACATCGGCGCGGGCAATCCCATGCACGCGCAATTCGAGGCCAGGGCGCCTTACGTGGCGAAGCACTTCGCATGGCACTACGAAGCGGGCGTCGGCACCATCACGCTGAACCGGCCCGAGCGAAAGAACCCGCTCACGTTCGATTCGTATGCCGAGCTGCGCGACCTGTTCCGCGCGCTGGCCTACGCGACCGACG